>JBQTGV010000035.1:0-56855 GCA_052390515.1 Candidatus Eiseniibacteriota bacterium
CTCCGTGCTCGGGCTCTCGGTGAGCCAGTTCCTGTACCTGGAGTTTCCGGACCGGAGCGAGGGCGCGCTCTCCAAGATGAAGTCGCTCCTGGTGAGCCGCAACGTGCTCTCCAGCGTGAGCCGCAACGTGGGTATCGGCGAGTATCTGCTGCTCTCGGGCGAGGAGTCGGACATGGGGGGGCGGGACCGCACCTCCATCCTGGCCGACTCGTTCGAGGGCCTCATCGGAGCCATCTACCTCGACCAGGGCTTCCGGGAGGCGAACCGCTTCGTGCGGCGCTTCCTGCTCTCCGAGATCAACACGATCCTGAAGGACGAGGAGCACACGAACTACAAGTCGCTGCTGCAGGAGTACGTGCAGTCCAAGAGGCTCTCGCATCCGGTCTACCGCGTGCGCAGGGAAGAGGGGCCCGAGCACGAGAAGGAATTCGCCGTCGATGTGATCGTGCGCGGCGAGACCTGGGGTTCGGGACGCGGCAAGAGCAAGAAGGAGGCGGAGCAGTATGCGGCGCGCGCCGCTCTGGAGCGGCGCAAGGGCAAGGCGGCCACGCGCGAAGCGCGCCCCCGTCCCGAGAACGGACGCCGCGCGAGACCCGAGGCACGCGAAGGGCGTGCGGAGGTCCGCCGGAGCGAGCGCACCGACCGTGCCGAGCGCACCGACCGTGCCGAGCGCACCGACCGCCCGTCGACCCCGCGTCCGCCGCGAGCCGCCGGCGATCACGGAGTGGCTGCCTCCCGGGAACGGCTGCGTAGCCAGCGCGACGAGGAGCGGGGCGAGCTGCGCCGTTCGCCGCGCGAAGAGCGTCGCCGGTCCTCGCCGCGAGCCGAAGCCGGCGCGGCACCGAGCGCTCCGCCGGCGGGTCGGGAGGCGGTTTCGGCGCCGGCGGGGGCTGAGCCCACCCGGCGGCCGTCCCGAAGGGGTCGGCGACGCCGCGGTCAGCGGGATGCAGCACCGGGCGAAGTCTCCCGCCCGGTGGCGGAGGGCGACCCGCCACCTCCCGAGCCCAGGACGCGGGAACCGCGCCCTGCGGAGCCGGTCGCGGAGGCTCCGTCGTCTGCTCACCCCGAGCCTCTGCCGGTCGTCCCGGCCTCGCCGCGCCCTGTCGCAGCGTTTCCACCCGCGCCTGCCCCGGCTCTCCCGCGGCCGGCGGCCCCGCCCGCGACCGTGCCCGAACCACGCTCGGTCCGCTGGGAGGAACCTGCGGCCCCCGTGGGAGCGGACCCCGAGCCCGAGCCGGACTCTCCCGAGGCGTCCCCGGGCTCCCCGCCGGGAGACACCTTCACCCGGCGACGGAAGAGGACGGTGCGGGGGTTCCGCAAGCGTTGACGGTGAGGGCTCCCCCGCGACGGGGAGCCCTTCCGCCGGACCCTGCCCGGCGTCCAAGATCGAGGCGAAATCGGCCCCGGCATTCAAGATCGAGGCGAAGTCAGCCGATCTTTGCCGAGATTGGCTCGATTTGTCGGCCCGCGCCCCCGAGCGCGCCCGGGCCGCTCGCGATCTCATCGTTGCTCGAGCAGGTCGATCATGGATCCGTCCGATCCGACACCGCCGCGCTTCGAGGATGACCTCGCTTACCTCGTGCTCTTCAGCGAGGCGCTGCTCGACGTCGTTCCGGAAGGAGTGGCCGTTCTCGACGAGCGCCTCCGCGTTCGGGCCGCGAACGGCGCCTTCGCGCGGGCGTTCGGTCAGCCCGGCTCGGACCTCGCCGGACGCCCGCTGTTCCAGGCGAAGGTGCCGGAGAGGCAAGGCCGGCTGCTGGGCGACCTGCTCCGGGAGCTGGCTTCGGGAACGGGCGAAGGGCTCCAGACCCGCGTGGACGCCCCCGGCGAGTGGGGTGGGAAGCGCTGGAGCGTGCGGGCCACGGGATGGGACGCGCAGGACGAGCGCTTCCGGCGCGTCCTCCTCTGCGTCCGACCGGAAGTCGAGCGGGAGGCTCCCGCCGGAGCGGAAGGGGCTCCCCCGCGCGAGGAAGTGCTCGACCGCCTCTTCCGCCTGACGGCCCGCCAGGAGGCCCTCCTCCGCAACCTGCCGCTGGGGATCTGCTTCGTCGACGCGGCCCTCCGCGTCCGGGCGGTCAGCCGGCGGCTGGAGGAGATCTTCGGCCGGCGGTTCCGGCCGGACGGGCCCGGCGACGCCCACCTTTTCGCGGTGTTTCCCGAGCTTCGCGACTCGGATCTCCTCGAACGACTGCAGAAATGCCGCGATTCGGCCGATTCCATTCGGGGGACCCTGACCGTCACGCGGGCGGACGGGGCCCCGGTCGAAATCGAGGTCGAGGTGCAGCCCGTCGCCGGCCGGACGCCGGACGCCGCCGCGCTTCTCCTTCTCTTCCACGAGGTACGAGGCATGTTCCCCTTCTCCACGCCGAAGCCCGAGACGCCCACGGCCATTCCCGCCGGGCCGTCAGCCATCCTGGCGCCCGAGAATCTCGCGCGGTGGATGATGCCGCCGAACCGGCGCGTCCTCGTCGTCGAGAAGGACGGCTGGTCGCGCATGGTGCTCGCCGACACGATCCGCGAGGCGGGGGAGAACGACGTCACGCTGGCCGACTCCGCGATCGAGGCGCTCGGCCGCCACGACCCGAACGCGTTCGGGCTGATCCTCGTGGGAATCGACACCGACCCGACGGACGCGGCCGGTCTCTGCCGCCGTCTCGCCACGGAGAGTCCGCGCGTCCCGGTGCTGCTCGTCACTCATCGTTCGCCCATGGAGATCGGCGAGCCGTTCTCCGAGCTCCCGGCGCTCGGCGTGCTCACGCGCCCGACCTCCAGCGACGTCGCGCAGGTCCTGCGTGGCCTGTTCCGAGAAGTGCCCGGCGCGGTGGAGCCGCCCGCCACGATGCGGCCCGAGCGCCACGAGCCCGAGCAGCGCACCTACGACGTGATCGTGCTCGGGGCAGGAGAGGCCGACGTGCCCGTCCTGCGCCTGCTCTACCGCGTGCAGCGCGTCCGCGTGCGCATGGTGTTCGATCCGGACCCGAACGCGTTCGGCCTGTCGCTCGCGCAGAACCTGGGGATCCCGGCCCTCTCGGGCGAGCTCCGGCTCGAGCTGCCGACTCCCCCGGACGCGGTGGTGATCGCGCGCCCCGGGCTCGAGTCGCACCTCGCCACTCTGGATCTCGGAGCCGTCACCCGCGTCACGCGAGACGAGATCGAGCTCTTCCTCGTCGATCCGGACTCGTTCATCGCCGCGGATCGGCCCCGGCCGGCCGCGCCTGCGCCCGCGCCCATTCCCGCACCCGCGCCCATTCCGGCACCCGCTCCCGCCCCGCGGCATGAGCCCCCCCGCGACGAGAGCCGTCCGGAAGGCCCGCCGTCCCTCGGAGCGGAGGTGCTGACCCAGCTGCACGAGCGCGTCGTGGCGGAGCCCGCTCCGCCCCCGGCCCCGCAGCCGGCGGTCCCGGAGAACAAGATCGCCCGCGACGTGGACGCGTTGCTCGGCGCGCTGGATCTGCTGCTCGACTTCGACCGCTTCGCCGACCGCGTGCTGGAGATGGCGCTCGCGCTGACCGGTGGGAACGCAGGAAGCCTCATGGTGCTCCGCGAGGATCGCCGGGAACTGCGCATCGCCGCGTCCCGCGGGCTCTCCGACCTCGTCGCCCAGAAAGCCCGGCAACGGGTGGGCGCCGGTGTCGCCGGACGTGTGGCGGAGAGCGGCGAGCCGCTGCTGCTGACCGGAGCCATCCGCGACGAGAGCCTTGGCCGGGAATGGGATCGCCCCGACATCCGCTCGTCCATCTGCGTACCCGTGGTCTCCGAGGAGCGTGTGATCGGTGTGATCTGCATGAACTCGGACGCGGAGCAGGAGCCCTTCGGCCGCGAGGAGCTGCGCAAGGTCACCGAGCTCGGACGGCAGGTCGGGCCGGCGCTGGACCGCTCGCTGCTGCTCCGCCGGATGCGCGGGCGTTCCTTCGAGCTGGCCGTGCGCGCCGAGATGGAGACGATCGCCACCTCCGGCGAGGACGTGCTCTCGCGCCTGCAGCGTATCGCCGGCCGCCTCGTCGACATGCTCACCCTGGACACCTGCTCCATCTACCTGTCGAGCAGCAAGAGAACCGACCTGGTCATGCGGGTCTCCGTCGGCGTGTCCGCGCAGACGACCGATGCCGTTTCCGTCCCGATCGGCACCGGCGTCGTGGGCTGGGTGGCGAAGAACCTTCGCCCCATCGTCCTGAAGAGCACGATCGACGACCACGAGGCGGCCGTCGTCATGGCCGCGCTCCCGGTGCGGCATCACACGGACCTGGTCGGCGTCCTGGTGGTGGAATCCACCTCCGACGTGTGCTTCGACGAGGAGCGGCTGGAGATCCTGGTCTCCGTCGCGGCGGTCATCGGCCGCGAGGTCGGCGGTCTGCGCGCCCACGAGGACTCGGAGCGGCGCCTCACCATGCTGTCCGCGCTGAGCGAGCTCGGCGTCGCGTTCGGTGCGGTGCCGGAGCGGGAGGGCCTGGCCCGGCTGCTCGCCTTCACCGCGTGCACCGTGCTGGAGTCGGACGTTTCCAGCGTGCGCCTGCTCGCGGCGGGCTGCTCGCCGTCCTCGCGGGAGCCCGCGCACTTCGAGCTGCTCTCCGCGCACGGGGCGTCCCTGCCGGGCGGCGGGGATCCGCTCTCCGACCTCGAGGAGCGCATCGCACGCGAGACGGTCGTCACCCGCCAGCCTTGCCGGGATACCGATCTCTCCGGCGATTGGGTCCAGCCTCACCTGGAGCGAGCCAACGTCTCGGCGGCGCTCGGTCTGCCTCTCGCGTCCGGGGACGACCTCTTCGGCGTGCTGGTCGTGTACCGGGTGGCCGACGCGCAGGGGACCTCGGCCGCGTTCCGGGACGAGGAGGTGGAAGTGGCCACGCGGCTCTCCGGTTACGCCGCCGCGTCCGCGCAGCGGTTCGTTCCCGAAGCCCCGGCCCCCGACCGGCCCTCCTTCCCGGGGGATGCGCGATGAATCAGGGTCTGGAGGTCGCCGAGGAGGCCGGACGGATCGGGCACGACCTCAACAACTGCCTCGGCGTGGTGAGCGGCCGTGCCGAGCTGATCCGCATGCATCTGGACCGCGGGAACGCGGACGGCGCCCGGAAGGGCATCGAGGCGATCCTGGGCCAGATGGAACGCATGAAGGAGCTCTCGGACGCGCTCCGGGAGCTCCGCAGCCGCTTCTCGGGTCCTCCGGGCAGTTGACCCGTCGCGCGGGGCTCGGCTAGGCTCTCCGCCCCGGCGGTTCGAAATCGCGATACCGCCTCCCGCACCGCGCTGTCTCCTTCGGCGGAGGTTTCGCCATGCCCGTCAAAGTCGGAATCAACGGCTTCGGCCGCATCGGACGGTGCTTCTTCCGGGCCGTGTCGGACAATCCGGCCGTGGAAGTCGTCGCCGTCAACGACGTCACCGACACCGAGACCCTGGCTCACCTGCTCAAGTACGACTCGGTGCACGGCCGTTTCGACGGCACCGTCCAGGCCACGCCCGAGGGCATCCGAGTGAACGACCGGCTCGTCCGCGTCCTCTCCGAGAAGGACCCGGCGAAGCTGCCCTGGAAGTCCCTGGGGGTGGAGATCGTCGTCGAGTCCACCGGGATCTTCTCCAAACGCGCGGAGGCCGCCAAGCACCTGCAGGCCGGAGCCCGCAAGGTGGTCATCTCCGCCCCGGCGAAGGACGCCGACGTCACCGTGGTCGTGGGCGTGAACACCGACGCGTACGATCCCGACAAGCATGAAGTCATCTCCACGGCGAGCTGCACCACGAACTGCCTCGCTCCGGTGGCGAAGGTCCTGCACGAGAAGTTCGGCATCGAGAAGGGCCTGATGACCACGATTCACGCGTACACCAACGACCAGCGCATCCTGGACCTGCCGCACAAGGACCGCCGCCGGGCGCGCGCCGCGGCGGTGAGCATGATCCCCACGACGACGGGAGCTGCGCAGGCCGTGGCCCTCGCGCTCCCCGAGCTCAAGGGGCGCCTCACCGGAATGTCCATCCGCGTCCCCGTGCCCGACGGATCGGTCGTCGACCTCACCGCGCTGCTCGCCAGGCCCACGACGGTCGAGGAGGTCAACGCGGCGATGAAGAAGGCGGCCGAGGGCGAGCTCCGCGGCATTCTGGAGTACTCCGAGGAGCCGCTCGTCTCCGTGGACGTCGTGGGCAACCCCGCCAGCTCGGTGTTCGACGCGCTCTCCACCACGGTGATCCAGGGGAACCTGGTGAAGGTCATCTCCTGGTACGACAACGAGTGGGGCTACTCCATGCGGCTCGCGGACATGGTCGCCCACGTCGCCAAGGCGCCCGTGGCCTGATCATGGCCCTGGTGCGCACCCGCAAGCTCTCCGTCGAGGATCTCGACGCGCGCGGCCGGCGCGTGCTGGTCCGCTGCGACTTCAACGTGCCGCTCGCGTCCGGCGAGGTGGCCGACGCCACGCGGATCCTGGCCAGCCTTCCGACCATCCGTCACCTGCGCGCCCAAGGCGCGCGCGTCATCTTGATGTCGCACCTCGGTCGGCCCAAGGGCAAGCCCGACCCCGCCCAGAGCCTCGCCCCGGTGGCGAAGGTGCTGGCCCGCGAGCTCGGCGTGGCGGTGAAGGCCGCGCCGGATTGCGTCGGGCCGGAGGTGGAGAAGATGGCGCTCGGACTCGGGGACGGCGAGGTGCTGCTGCTCGAGAACCTCCGCTTCCACGCCGAGGAGGAGGCGAACGACGCGAACTTCGCCCGCCGCCTCGCCGCGCTCGGGGAGCTGTACGTGAACGACGCGTTCGGCACGGCGCACCGCGCGCACGCCTCGACCGCGGGAGTGACTGCGCACGTGCGCGCCGCCGCCACGGGCTTCCTCATGCAGAAGGAGCTCGAGTACCTCGGTGCTGCTACTGCTTCGCCGGAGCGCCCGTACGTCGCCGTGCTCGGCGGGGCGAAGATCAGCGGCAAGATCGACGTGCTGGAGAACCTCTTCGGGAAGGTGGACGCGCTGCTCGTCGGCGGCGCCATGGCGTGCACGTTCTTCCGTGCGCGGGGCCTGGAGACGGGGACGAGCCTCGTCGAGGAGGATCGGGTGGCCATGGCGAAGGCGCTGCTGGAGCGTGCCGCCCGCGATCGCATCGACCTCGTCCTGCCGTCGGATTGCGTCGTGGCCCAGGAGGCGAAGGACGACGCCGTCGCCGAGGTGGTTCCGGCCGAGCGCATTCCGGCCGACCGCGCCATGCTCGACATCGGGCCGGAGACGGTGAAGGGTTTCGCCCGGCGGATCGCCTCGGCGAAGACCGTGCTGTGGAACGGGCCGATGGGCGTCTTCGAGCGGGCCCCCTTCGCCGCGGGAACGATGGGCGTGGCGCGGGCCATGGCGCGCGCGACCACCGGCGGGACCGTGACGATCGTCGGGGGAGGGGACTCGGCCGCGGCCGTGGCGAAGGCGAATCTCGCCGGGTCGGTGAGCCACGTCTCCACCGGCGGGGGTGCGTCGCTCGAGTTCCTGGAGGGGAAGGTGCTGCCCGGCGTGGCGGCCCTGACGGAGGCGGCGTGAGAACGCCTCTGGTGTGCGGCAACTGGAAGATGTTCAAGACGCCGACGGAGGCGCGCAAGCTCGCCCGGGAGATCCGCAACGGCCGGCGCGGGACGGGGATCGGCGTCGAGGTGTGCGTCTGCCCCGCGTTCCCGGCCATCTTCGCCGTGGCCGAGGCGCTTCAGGGCTCGGACGTGTCCTGGGGCGCTCAGAACTGCTCTCCGAAGCCGGAAGGCGCCTTGACGGGAGAGGTCTCGGCGCCCATGTTGGTTGACCTCGGTTGTCGTTTCGTGATACTCGGCCACTCCGAACGGCGGCAGCACTTCGGCGAAACCGATCGGATGGTCCGGGAGAAGCTGGAAGCAGCGCTCGGAGCCGGGCTCGTGCCGATCGTGTGCGTCGGCGAGACGCTGGCCGAGCGGGAGGCCAGCCGGACCGAGGAGGTCGTCGACGCTCAGGTCGGCGGGGCGCTCGACGGGTTGCCCGGACCGGAGGTGGCTAGCCTGGTGCTGGCCTACGAGCCGGTCTGGGCGATCGGCACGGGCCGGACCGCCACCCCGCAGCAGGCGGAGGCCGTGCACCGCAGGATCCGGGTCGGGTTGTCGGAACGGTTCGGTGAACCGGTTGCGGTCGCCGCCCGGATTCTCTACGGGGGAAGCGTGAAACCGGACAATGCGGCGGAGCTCTTCCGGGAGCCGAACATCGACGGCGGCCTGATCGGGGGCGCGTCCCTCTCCGCCGCCGGATTCCTCGAGATCGTGGAGGCGGGATGCTCTACGCGATAATCCTCGGCGTGCACGTGGTGGTCTGCGTGCTGCTGATCCTCGTGGTTCTCTTGCAGTCCTCGAAGGGTGGCGGCTTGGCCGGCGGAAGCGCCTTCGGCGGAGGTGCCGAGCTCACCATGTTCGGTGCGCGCGGCGCCGCGACGGTGCTTTCCAAGGCGACGACTCTCTTCGGATCGCTCTTCATGATCACGTCACTCACGCTCACGCTGCTGGGCGCGGGCCGGACGTCGCAGCCGTCGAGCGTCGTGGCGGAGGAAGCGGCGCGCGCGCCCGTCGGGGTTCCGGTCACGGAGACCGCTCCGCCGATGCCGGCCGCGGATCCCGGGAGCGAAGCGGCTCCACCGGCGCTTCCCGCTCCTCCGGCCGAGGGTGGGACGAGCGAGGGCGAGACGGCGGTTCCGCAGGGAAGCACGGGGCCCTAGGGAAGAGAAACGCCCGGGTGGTGAAATTGGTAAACACGCACGGTTGAGGGCCGTGTGGGGCAACCCTTGCGGGTTCGAATCCCGCCTCGGGCACCACTCACGAAAGAGCCCCGCGCGCGGCGCGCGCGGGGCTCGCTTTCGTACGGGAGCGGGTGCCAGCCGTTACTTGTGGTACCCAGCCTTGATCTGGCCCCAGGTCGATTCATCCACCGACACCGGGCAGCTCGAGTTCGCAGCACCCGGCGTGTCCACCACGCACTCGGGGGTGAACTGTCCGATGATCCAGCCGCTGCCCGCGCAGAAGTAGATGTGGCCCGGCGCGAAGGCGCCGTCCGGACCCACCACGTTCGGGCTGTAGGTCAGCTCGGAGGTCGCCGAGACGAACAGAGCGACGCTGTCCACCAGCTGGCTCCACGGCGTGACGTCGAGAGTGCCGTCGTCGTTCGTGTCCAGGTCCTGGCCGTTCGCGCCGGTGAAGCCGAACACTAGCATGTGCGTCACGTTGTCCGAGTTCTCGAAGTTCAGGGCCTGGTTCACGGCGTCGTAGCCGCCGCACTGGCCCGTCGTGGACGAGTCGTCGTCGTGATACGCGAAGAGGCCGTCCGCCTGGAGCGAGAACGCGGCGAGGCTCGTCACCTGCTCGATGACGCCGGATCCGCCGGTGCCATCGCCGAGGACGATGTAGTGGTAACCGGCGAGCGAGGCGCCGGCCGTCCCCTTCAGCTCGAAGTACTCGTCGTTGTCCGTGCCGAGATCGTCGGTGCGGATCTCGTTGATGCTGACCTGCGCCGACGCGCCGAGTGCAAAGACCAGCACGGCGGCGACGCCGAGAAGTAGCGCTCTCTTCATTGAGGGGTCCTCCTGGGCAGACGCGCCCGGGGTTTTCGTGACTGCCGGCGGGACCGCGGTGACCCGCCGACCGGAGGGGGCCGGTCTTGCCCGAGGGGGCCGGACCGAGCCAGCTGCACGGGTTCGCGCAGCCCTTCAATATAAACGTTCGCCCCGGGAGAGTTCAATGCAGGTCGGGTGAAGATCTGCCAAGGGAAGCCAAGAATCCCGATCCCCGGCGAGGAATCGGCGCGGCCGCGTCCGCCGCCAGGGTCCCACGCTCCACGGCGAACTTCCCGCTCGCCGTTCGCTCAGGCGGCCCGCTCCAGGAGACTGCGGACCCTCGAGAGACCCTCGTGGATCTCGGCGAGGCTCACGGCTCCGACCGAGGCTCGCACCCAACCGTCGTCCCCGGGGAGGCCGAACGCCTCGAACGGCACGATCGCGAAGCCGGCCTCCCGGAGCAGGACCTGGCGAAGGTCCTCGTTGGTGACGATGGTCCTCCCGGAGAACGTCCGCCCGCGGAGGGCGAAGCGGACCGAGAGGTAGATCGCCCCCTGGGGCTCGATGTGCTCCACCGGTAGGCCGGCGGCACGCATCTCGTCGAAGCCGCGGTGCAGCGCATCGAGGCGGATGTGGAGCTCCTCGCAGATGTGGCGGCGATAGGCGGCCAGCGCCGCCTCGTCGCGCAGGAAGCGCGCCGTGGCGATCTGCTCCGCGCGGGGCGCCCACGCGCCGAAGTGCCCGGCCATCGCCGCCATCTTCTCGATGAGCGCGGGCGGTCCGACCGCCCAGCCCACGCGCAGCCCGGTTCCGGCGAGTCCCTTGCTGACCGCGTCGACCAGCACGGTGTACGGCGCCAGCTCCGGCACGAGCCCCACGGGCGTCCAGTGACGCACGTCCCCGAACGTCAGCGAGTGGTACACTTGGTCGTACACGAGGAACAGCGCCCGCTCGCCGGCCTTCGCCCGACGCTCGTTCTCCGAGGCGACGGCTTCGCCGATTCCTTCGAGTGCATCGCGGGAGATGCAGGTGCCCGTCGGATTCAGCGGCGAGTTCAGGACGAGAAGCCGCGCGGTCGCGAGGTGAGGCTGGATGTCGCTGCGGTCGAGGTGGAAGTTCTTGGACGCGGTGACCGGAATGGCCACCGGGCGCGCGCCCGAGAGCTGCGCGTAGTGATGGTTGTTCCACGACGGAACCGGGAAGACCACCGCGTCGCCGGGATCCACGATCGCCATGAAGCTCGAGTAGAGCAGCGGGCGTGCGCCGCCGCCGATGAAGATCCCCTCCACCGGGTAATCCAGGCCGAAGTCCTCGCGCAGGCGCTCGCGGACCGACTCGCGGAGCTCCTTGACGCCGGAGACCGGAGGGTAGTTCGTCTGCCCGTCGCGGAGCGCGTCGACGATCAGGTCGCGGAGCGCTTCGGGGATGGGGAACTGGTCCGGCCGGAAGTCGCCGACGGTGAGGTCCAGCACGCGGTCGCCGCGCGCCATCGACTCGCGGATCTCCCCGGCGATCTGCAGGATGGCGGAGTGACGGATCGCCTCCGCGTAGATCGAAGGCGAAGCCGGCGCGCTCGCGGAGAGCACGGCACCCACGTTCACCACGTCCCGGACCCCGGTCGCGCCGCGATCACCCATGATCCGCTCCTCGCTCCGGCGGACGCCCGAGCTTCTCGATGCGCACCCTGCCGTCCTGCAAACGGTAGACGTCACCGGTCCTCGCGCACCTCGCGAGCCCTGCGTCGTCGAAGTCGAGCCGCTCGCCGTAGCGCCCGACCCAACCGATGGGCTTCGCCGGGCTGCCCACCACGAGCGCGAAGTCGGGCACGTCGCGGGTGACGACGGCTCCCGCGCCCACCATGGCGTGGCGGCCGATGCTCACGCCGCACACGATCGTCGCGTTGGCGCCGATGGAAGATCCCTCGCGGAGCAGGGTGGGCAGGAACTCGGTCGCCGGATCCTTCTTGAACGCGGCGCGCGGCAGGAAATCGTTCGTCAGGGCGACGTCGGGTCCGAGGAACACGTAGTCCTCGCAGACCACCTTGTCCCACACGGCGACCCCGTTCTTCACGGTGCAGTGGTTGCCCAGGACGGCACCGCTCTCCACGAACGACCCCTCGCCGATGTTGCAGTCCCGGCCCACCCGCGCCCCGCGCATCACGTGGGCATGGGCCCAGATGCGCGTCCCGGGACCGACGGTCTCGGACTCGCACAGCCCCCGTTCGTGGACGAAGACGCCGTCGGGCTTCGCCAAAATCCCCCCTCGACACGCGGCGTTCCAGCATACGGCGGGGGTCCCGAGGGAGGCAATGATCCAAGAGACGCCGACGGCCGTCGGGCGTCATCCGGGGCGTCATCCGGCCCCCGCCCCATTGGCCGGGGCGTGCCCGGTCTGATACCTTCCCACGCTCGGCTCGAATCCTCCCCTGGCCGATAACTGACTGACCGATTCCGAGGGGTATCCGATGGCCACGCAGACGACGCACCGCTTCATCGAGCTCGCCGAGAAGCACTCGGCGCACAACTACCATCCGTTGCCCGTGGTGCTCGAGCGGGGGCGCGGCGTCTGGGTGTGGGACCCCGAAGGACGGAAGTACCTGGACCTGCTCGCGGCCTACTCCGCGGTGAACCAGGGGCACTGCCACCCCCGGATCGTCGCGGCGCTCAAGGAGCAGGCGGACCGCATCACGCTCACCTCCCGCGCCTTCCACAACGACCAGTTCGGCCCGCTCTGCGAGCTGCTCACGAGCCTTTCGGGTTACGACAAGGCGCTGCTCATGAACACCGGAGCGGAGGCCGTGGAGACCGCGGTCAAGGTCGCGAGGAAGTGGGGGTACACGGTCAAGCGGGTCCCTGCGGACCGCGCCGAGATCGTGGTGTGTGCCGGCAACTTCCACGGGAGGACCACGACGATCGTGGGGTTCTCCTCCGAGCCGCAATACCGCGAGGGATTCGGCCCCTTCACGCCCGGATTCCGCATGATCCCCTACGGGGACGCGGACGCGCTGGAGGAGGCCATGAGCCCGAACACCGTCGCGTTCCTGGTGGAGCCCATCCAGGGCGAGGCCGGGATCGTCGTGCCGCCGGCCGGCTTCCTGGCGAAGGCCCAGTCCCTTTGCCGCAAACACGGCGCGCTCTTGATCGCGGACGAGATCCAGAGCGGGCTCGGGCGCACCGGGAGGCTCTTCGCCTACGAGTGGGAGGGCGTACGGCCGGATGCGCTGATCGTGGGCAAGGCGCTGGCCGGCGGGCTCTATCCGGTATCCGCGTTCCTGGCGAACGACGACGTGATGGGTGTGCTGAGGCCGGGCGACCACGGCTCGACGTTCGGCGGGAACCCGCTGGGATGTGCGGTGGCGCGCGCCGCGCTGGAAGTCATCCGCGACGAGCGGCTCGCCGAGCGCTCGCACGAGATGGGACTGTACTTCGACGAGAAGCTGCGCGCGTTGCCGCAGGACACGGTCCGCGAGATCCGCGGCCGCGGTCTGTGGATCGGCATCGAGATCCGGAAGGAGTGCGGCCCGGCGCGTCCCTACTGCGAGGCGCTGATGGAGCGCGGCATTCTCGCCAAGGAGACGCACGAGCAGGTCGTCCGCATCGCGCCGCCGCTCGTCATCTCGCGGGACGACATCGACTGGGCCGTGCCGCGCATCGGCGAGGTGCTGGCCGAGCGGCGGGGGTAGTGGCGGCTACGAGCGAGCGGAACGGCTTTTCAGCAGCCTCCTAGGGAGCCGGCTAGTGTTTCCGTCTCGAAAGACATGATCAGATGGCCGAGCGTCGTAGCCGCCGTGTCCGGAGCCACGGACGGCGGAGGCCGGCGGCCACGAAGCGAGCGAGGCACGGATGCCGAGCGAGCGTAAGCGAGGCCATCTGATTATTTCTTTCGAGACGGAACACTAGCGTCCACTCTCCGGACCGAGAGCGAGGAAGCCTCGCGTCGCAGCCGCCGAAGCGTCAGACACGCACCGGGTCTGGCTCCGCCTTCGCCTCCAGCTCCCGCTCGGCCTTCGCCAGGGCGTCGAGCACGCCCGGTGCCCCGGGCTGCATGCGGTTCCAGGCATCGAGCGCCGCGACCTTGTACGCCTCCGCCAGCGTCGGATAGTTGAAGACGTTCTCGACGAAGTAGTCGAGCGTCCCTCCCAGCGCCAGCGCCGCCTGCCCGATGTGGATCAGCTCGGTCGACTGCTCGCCGAGGATGTGCACGCCGAGCACGCGCCGCGTCTCCAGCGAGAAGATCATCTTGAGCACGCCGAAGTCGATCCCCAGGATCTGGCCGCGCGCGGTCTCGCGGAGTCTGGCCGTCCCGACCTCGTACGGCACACCGTCCTTGAACAGCTCCTGTTCGGTCTTCCCCACCATGCTCATCTCCGGGACGGCATAGATCCCGAACGGGAAGTGCTCCGGGAACGTGTGCGTCTGACGTCCGAAGGCGTGGCAAGCAGCGAGCCGCCCTTGCTCCATGGACGTCGAGGCGAGACTCGGAAACCCGATGACGTCGCCGGCAGCGTAGATGTGCGGCACGGTTGTGCGGAAGTGCTCGTCCACCTCCAGAAGTCCGCGCGCGGCGGCGGACAGCCCTGCCGCCGCGAGCCCCAAACCCTCGGTGCATCCCACGCGGCCCGCGGCGAAGAGCACGACGTCGGAGCGTAGCCGCTTCCCGCTCTTGAGCCGGGTCACGACCTTGCCGGTCCCGTCCTCCTCCACCGAGTCGGGCTCCTCGCCCAGGCGCAGCACGACGCCGCGGTCCCGCAGGTGGTACTGCAGATCACTGACGATCTCGTGATCCAGGAAGCCGAGCATCTGCGGGCGGCCGTCGACGAGCGCCACCTTGATGTCCAGCGCGGCGAAGATCGTGGCGTACTCGACGCCGATCACGCCGGCGCCGATGACCGTCAGCGTCCGCGGCAGCCGGCCGAGCCCGAGCAACCCGTCGCTGTCGATGATCTTGCGCTCGTCGAACGCGATATCCGGCTGCCTCCACGGCCGCGTCCCCGTCGCCAGCAGGATCTTCGCCGCCTCGATCTCGCGGGCCTCTCCGTTCGTGCGCTCGACGCGCATGCGGTGCGGCGCGATGAACGAGGCATGACCATCGACCACGCCGACGCCGTTGCGCACGAGCTGGTCGCGGATGACCTCGGTCTCGTGGCGGATGGTGATGTGCAGCCGCTCGATGAGGTCCTCGAAGGTCACGTCGTTCTTGAGGCGGTAGCCCTGTCCGTAGAAGGACCGCTGCCTCCAGCCGGTCAGGTAGAGCACGGCCTCGCGCAGCGTCTTGCTGGGGATCGTGCCGGTGTGCAGCGTCACGCCCCCGACCGGCGTGCGGCGCTCCACGAGGAAGACCTTCTTGCCGAGCTTCGCCGCCTGGATGGCGGCCTTCTGGCCGGCGGGACCGCTCCCGACGACGAGGAAATCGACCTGCTCCAAGGACCACCTCCCGGACCCTTCACACGTCGGCACACGAGACCGGGCTCCTGAACCGGCGCCCGAGATCCGGCCGGCCAGCCGCCGCGCGCCAGAACTGCTCAAGAAAGGCGATTGGTTGGCCGATGCGGGGGAACCTCGAACACCGGGAGAGGGCCGTGCACCGCAACCTCGCGTGGATCACCGTGGCCGCGGGTGCAGTGGCCGCGCAGGGCTGCGGCGCCCACATGGACCAGTTGTCGATGAGCCACCGCCACGCCCCGGACGGCGAAGCTCGCATCGTGGTCATGCCCATCGAGCTGGTGAAGGGAGCCGCTTCGACTCCCGAGGCCGGCGAGACCCTGGGCAGCCTCTACGCGACGGAGCTGCTGAAGTCCTACGAGATCCTGGACTTCCGCCGGTTCCGGAAGCTGATGGAGGCGAAGAGCCTCGACCTGGAGAAGATCCTGGACTCGGGCGGCGGCGCCGACGTGGCGAAGGAGCTCGAGCTCGACGCCGTGCTGATCTCCCGGGTCTACGACTGGAAGCCCGGAGCTCCGGGAATCTGGTTCCTGGCGAAGAAGGGGCGAATCGGGTTCCAAGCACGTCTCGTCGACCTGCGCACGGGCTCCGTCATCTGGAGCGCGAACCGCGTGCGGGAGACCGAGCCGAGCGACCCGCTGCCTGTCGGGCTCGCGCATGTCTTCCGGGACTTGGCCGCAGAGATGCCCTCGCAGCTCACCTCGTTCTGACGGATCGATGCACCGGTCCGACCGCGCACACAGGTCCCGTCCGTACCTCGGCGTCCGCTTCGAGTGCTGCGGCGCATACACGCGCGTCTACCGCAACCGCGCCGGAACGGCCTACGAGGGGCGTTGCCCGCGCTGCCTGCGGCCGCTGCGCGTGGAGATCGGGCCCGACGGGACGACGGAGCGGTTCTTCCGGGCCTGGTGAGCTCGATCGCCGAGCGTCTGAGGGCGCATCTCGCCGCGCCTCCCTACGGCGTGACGGCAACCTGCCAGGTGTCCGACCACATCTCGAACACCTCGATCGGCAGCAGATGGTCGAGCCCCGCCAGGCGGAGTATCTCCGGCGCCATCGGGCGGAACAGCAGGCGCGCGGATACGTCGAGCGGCCCGGTCGTACCGGCGGGCACCGGCACCGTGTAGTCCGCCACGCGGGTCTGACCCACGGCGAGCAGCTGCGACTCGTCGATGGTCGCTGCGCGCCAGGTGAAGAAGGTCCTCGCCCCGCCGGCGTCCCGCATGGTCGAGCCGAACAACTCGAGGTCGGGATCGAGGGCCGCGGTCACGAGATCGCCGTTCGCTTCGAGCCAGCCGGAGCGCTGGATCGTCGCGCCGGTGCCGTCGGTGACGATCACCTCGATCCACATCTCGCGGGAGAAGCTGGTGCCCGAAGGGATCGAGTGACCGGTCTTCACGTCGTTCGCCACGCTGACCGAGAGCGTGAACGAGCCGCCCGCGCCGACCGACGCCGGTACTCCGGAGGCCGTGGTGGTGACGGAGTTCTGCAGGAGCGCGCGGATGTCCGCCTTCTGCGCGTCGAGATCGATGCCGCGGAAGCTCCCGTACGCGTAATCGACGCCGACGAACTTGTGCCGGTGCACGTCCTGGCGGATCGGCCCGCCCTCGGCCGCGCGGCCGGTGTAGGCCGGCATGTGGCACTCCTGGCACTCCGTGCCGAACCCGGAGTGGAACGAGTCCGACCACTCCTGGTACGTGTTCTCGACGCCGGTCCCATCGTCCAGGTTCACCTGGTGGCACGGCGCGCAGTTCGAGGACGTCTGGTACGAGCTGTCGAAGAGCGACTCGTGCGCGTCCGTCGGCACGGGATTGCGGATCCCGCCGAGCTTCGGGCCGCGGGGATCGACGTCGTCCAGGTAATCGATGTTCCCGACCGGCGGCACGACGGTCACGGAGTGGCACACGTCGCAGTTGATGCCCTCGTCGGTGTAGTCCGGTGCTTGCGCCGCATCACCGCCCTCCGCCACCCACTTCTCGAGGCGCACCTGGGCGGGGGCGTGGCAGGCCAGGCACTTCTCCCCGATCGTGTCCCCGGTCTCCTGGGCGGCGACCTCCGCCAGCGCCAGCATCACCGGATCGCTCCCGGCGAATGCGTGCATCGAGGTCTCCCACTCGGCGAGGTGCTGCGGGTGGCAGGTGCCGCAGGTGGCGGCGGTGGCGTAGAGCGTCCCGGTCTCGGACGGGTTGCCGTCGGGGTCGGCGCCCCGGTCGGTGCAGCCGGACGCGGCGAGGAGCAGGCAGGATGCGAGAGGCAGGAGGCGGCGCGAAGGCGTCATGCTTCCATGATAAGCCAACTTCGCGGCCTTCGCGCTCCCAGGCACCTAGCCGACGGGCGGCAGGGCCTTCGCATCGGCCACCCGGCGCCCCGCCCGCATCTCCTCCAGCGCCGGGCGCATGTGCCGGTCGTAGCAGGACGGGCAGATGCCGTGGCTGAACTGCGCATCGGAGACCTGCTCGAAGTAGCTCTCCAGCTCCGTCCAGTAGTTGCGGTCGTCTCGGATCTTTTTGCAGTAGGAGCAGATCGGCAGCAGGCCGGAGAGCGTCTTCACCGTGGCCATGGCCTGCTCGAGCTCGGCGACGCGCTCGGACAGCTTCTGGCGAAGCTCCAGCATGCGCACGCCGACGTGCACGCGCGCCTTGAGCTCGTCCTTGTGGAACGGCTTCGTCACGTAGTCGTCGACGCCGGCCTCGAAGCCGGAGACGATGTCCGCGGGACTGTCCAGCGCGGTGAGCAGGATGAAGTAGGTGGGCGTGGCGGTACCCTCCTCCAGCGCGCGCTTCCGCCGGACGATCTCCGGCCCTTCCATCTCCGGCATCATCCAGTCGAGGATCGCCATCTTCGGGGCGTCCGGCTGGCGAATCATCTCCCAGGCTTCCGGCCCCTGGCACGCGACGACCGGCTCGTGGCCCCACTTCGCGAGGAAGGTCTGCAGGAGCTGCCGAGAGACGGGGTCGTCCTCGGCGATCAGGATGCGCACGGATTCGCCTCCGGAACGGTGCTCTCCCTGGATCGGCAGGAGCGAACGGCGCCTGAAGGAACGCGCCCGGCTCAAGCCCACAGGGACGAGAGGACCTTCTTGACCTTGGCGAGGGTGAGCGGCTTGCCGGTTCCGATCAGCGTGTGGAAGAGGCGCGCGGGGAGAACGGCGAGCATGTGCAGCACCTCCCGCGCGGAGATGCGACCGGCCGCCTTGCCGATCGGCTCGTAGCCGAGCTCGCGCATGGTGGTGCCGAACACGCGCTCGCCGAGCCGGATCTCGGTGGCGGTGAGCTCGCTCCTCCATCGGTCGCGCGACGTGGCGACGATGCCCTTCGCCGGCTCGCCGGGGAACGACGTGTTCGTCGCGTCGACCTCCAGCATCGCCGCCTTGAAGTCGACTCCGAGATGCTCGCAGAAGCGGCGAACGTGCCGTTCCGGATCGGAGACGAGATCCTCATAGCGGATGACGAGGACGGCGACGCGCCGCTCGCCGGAAGCGAGACGCAGCAGCGCCCGCATGTAGCTCTTCCACAGAAGAGCGTTGGCCAGAGGCTGGTAGCGCTCGCGATAGCTGGCCACCCCGCGACGCCAGTAGTTCTTGTAGGACGCGAGGAACCCGCGCGGATCGCGCACGATCCCGATGATCCGCGCCTCCGGGAACCACGCGAGGATCTGCTCCGCGTAGAGCACGTCCTGCGGGCTGGAGTCGCCCCAGCGGGTCGCCCCGTGCAGCTCGGCGCCGGCTTTCATGAGCGCGGCCATCAGTCCGCGGTACCCGCCGCCCTCGGCAGCGAGCCGGCGGGCGAACTCGACGTCATCGAGTACGCCGGCCACCGCCTGGTCGCGGCCCCACTCCCGGACGACGGCGCGGAGACGGGCGAAGGCCCTGCCCCGCGAGTCCGGATCGGTCAGGTCGCCGATCTCGCGGCGCTCGTCCCAGATCCGCTCGAAGAAGTGCACCTCGTCGAAGAGGTGGATCTCCGGGTGGCGGTTGAGGATCTCCATCAGGAGCGTCGTCCCCGTGCGAGGGGCACCGACGACGAAGATGGGCCGGTCGGTCATTTTGCTGGTTCCTGTCCGCTGGAAAGAGCGCGGCGCTCGGTTCTCCGCCATGGTATCACGATCGTCTCGAACCCCCGACGGCTGGGGGCGGCGGCCCAGACCGGAAGCGACCTCGGGAGCCGGGATCCGGTCCGCCCACGGGGGGTTCGAGTGGTCGTCGCCAAGGGAGGCGCAGGATGGTGCGAAGGCTCTGGATCGCGTGGCTCGCGATGCTCGCCGGGGCGGCCGCGGCGAAGGACTACGACCCGTCGGCGCAGGTCGACCACTCGGCGTTCGACACGCTGCTCGCGAAGTACGTGGACGGCGACGGGGTCCGGTACACCGAGTGGCACGGCAGTGCGCCGGACCGCGCGAGGCTCGACGAGTACCTGGCCGTGCTCGCCGCGGCCGCGCCCTCGAAGCTCACGCGCTACCAGCGCCTCGCGTTCTGGATCAACGCCTACAACGCGCTGACCCTCGACCTCGTGCTGGACCACTATCCGGTGAAGAGCATCCAGGACATCGACTCGCCGTGGAAGCGGAGGCTCGTGACCATCGAAGGCCGGGACCTTTCCCTCGACGAGATCGAGAACGAGATCATCCGCCCGGGCTGGAGAGAGCCCCTCATCCACTTCGCCCTCTGCTGCGCCGCGGTGAGCTGCCCTCCGCTCCGGGCCAGCGCCTTCGACGCGGCCTCCGAGGAAGGCGGCGATCTCCACGCGCAGCTCGAGCAGCAGGCGAGTTCGTTCCTCGCCGACACCACCACGAACTTCGTCGACGCGAAGGGCAAGCTGCACCTGTCGAAGATCTTCGACTGGTACCGGAAGGACTTCGAGGGGCGAAAGCCGAGTCTGGTCGACTGGCTGCGACCGTACCTGCCGGCGCTCGAGGGCCGCGCGGCGAAGGACGTGAAGATCGACTTCGCCGACTACGACTGGGCGCTGAACGAGGCGAAGCGAGAGTAGCCGGCGGCCGGTCCGGCTCGCGGCTCCCGGATGAGGGGAGTCGGAGCCGGCCGCCTGCCGCGCTTCCTAGTACCGGTAGAACTCAGGCTTGAACGGACCGTGGACCGGCACGCCGAGGTACTCGGCCTGCGCCTGCGTCAGCTTGGTCAGCTTCACGCCGAGCTTGTCGAGATGCAGCCGGGCGACCTCCTCGTCGAGGTGCTTCGGCAGCATGTACACGCCGATCGGGTACTCGCGGTGCTTCCGCCACAGCTCCATCTGAGCGATCACCTGGTTCGTGAACGACGTCGACATCACGAACGACGGATGGCCGGTCCCGCAGCCGAGGTTGACCAGCCGCCCCTCGGCCAGCACCAGGATGTGCCGCCCGTTGGACAGCTTCCAGCGGTCCACCTGCGGCTTGATCTCCGTCTTGGTGGCGCCGTTCGCCGGGTTCTTCAGCCAGGCGACCTGGATCTCCGAGTCGAAGTGCCCGATGTTGCAGACGATCGCGTCGTTCTTCATCTGCATCAGGTGCACGCCGGTGATGACGTCGCAGCAACCCGTGGCGCTGACGAAGATGTCCCCGAGCGGCGCCGCGTCTTCCATGGTGACGACCTGGTACCCTTCCATGGCCGCCTGCAGCGCGATGATGGGATCGACCTCGGTGATCATCACGCGCGCGCCGAGGCTCCTCATGGCCTGCGCGCAGCCCTTGCCCACGTCGCCGTAGCCGGCGATCACCACGACCTTGCCGGCGACCATGATGTCGGTGGCGCGCTTGATGCCGTCCGCCAGGGACTCGCGGCAGCCGTAGAGGTTGTCGAACTTGGACTTGGTGACCGAGTCGTTCACGTTGATGGCCGGGCACTTGAGCTCGCCGCGCTCGTGCATCTGGTAGAGGCGGTGCACGCCGGTGGTCGTCTCCTCGGTGATGCCGCGGATGTGGGCGAAGTGCTCCGCGTACTTGTCGTGCACCATGCGGGTGAGGTCCCCGCCGTCGTCCAGGATCATGTTGAGCGGCTCGCCGTCGGCGAACACGATGGTCTGTTCGATGCACCAGTCGTACTCGGCTTCCGTCTCACCCTTCCACGCGTAGACCGGCACGCCGGTCGCGGCGATGGCGGCCGCCGCATGATCCTGCGTGGAGAAGATGTTGCAGCTCGACCACTGCACCTCGGCTCCGAGCTCGCGGAGCGTCTCGATGAGCACGGCGGTCTGGATGGTCATGTGGAGGCAGCCGGCGATGCGCGCGCCCTGGAGCGGCTTCTCGGCGCTGTACTTCCGGCGCAGCGCCATGAGCCCAGGCATCTCGTTCTCCGCGAGCTGGATCTCCTTGCGCCCCCACTCCGCGAGCGCCATGTCCTTGACCTTGTAGAGGGGCTTTTGCGTCGTCGTGCTCACCCGTGCTTCCTCCTGTTACGGGAATGGGGATTTCGTACGTCGTTTCGTCGCGCTTCCATCAGGAACACTGTCGGCCGGCCGCCGTTCGCGCCGTGCTTCTCGGTGCGCACCGCGGAGAAGCCGGCCGCTTCGAGCCACCCACCGAGATCCGCGGGACGGAACCCCGGCCAGCGAGCGCCGAGACTCCTCCAGAACGCCTCGTCGGCGTGCTCGCCGAGCTCGGCGATGATCAGCCGGCCGTCGGGGGCGAGACCGCGGCGGATCTCGCGCAGGACCGCGGGCGGATCCGCTACGTGATGCAGCACGAGGTTCGCCACCATCGTGTCCGCCTCGCCGTCGGAGAGCGGCAGATGCTCGAGCGCTCCGAGGCGAAGGTCCGCGTTCTCGAGCCCGCCCTCGTCCGCTCTCCGCCGCGCCTCGTCCAGCATCTCGGGCGACGCGTCCACACCGATCACGCGCCGCGACGACTTCGCCAGGCGGGGCAGCAGGACGCCGGTCCCGGTGCCGAGGTCCACGACCGTACCCGGCGTTCCCGCCAGATGCACGAGGCGGTCGAGGTGGGCGGGCGGCCCCAGCACCTCGTCGCGGACGCGGTCCCAGCGTCCCGCAGTCTTGCGGAAGAACTCCGAAGTGGTGCTCCGCCGGCGGGTGAGCACGCGCTCGACGGCCGCCGCGTCCGCACCGCCGCCGTTCCCCGCGGCGCTCCCGATCAGGGCCAGCAGCTCGGCGTCGAACCCGGAGGCCCCGTCTCCCGGCAACGAGCAGAAAGACCAGGTCCCGGCGCGCCGCACCGCCACGAGCCCGGCGTCGGCCAGGACGCGCAGGTGCTTGGACACGGTCGACTGCCCGATCCCCAGGATCTCGGTCAGCTCGGCCACGCTGAACGTCCCCCGGGAGAGGACCGCGAGGATCCGGAGGCGGCTCGCGTCGGCCACGGCCTTCAGGGGACGGAGGACTGCGTCCATGGTGACTCCGAAGGAATATCGCCAAATGGCGATATAGGAATCTAAGGTCGCGGAGCGGTCGCTGTCAATACCCGATCATCCCGCGGCTGCCAACCGCCCGCCCATCTGCTATGGAGGAAGCGTGGGATCCCGGACCTTCCTTGCGGCGCTGGGCACGATCCTCGGTCTGCAGACGCTCCGGGCCTTCTTCCCCCTGCTCGTCTACGTCTTGAAGGACCGCCAGGGGCTGTCGTCGCCGGCTCTCGGTGGGGTGGCCTTCGGGATATTCGCCCTGGCCTTCTTCCTGCCCGCCGCGGCGGCGCGGCTCGGCTCCGGCGCCTTGCCGAGGCTGGCGCTGGCGCT
Organism: Candidatus Eiseniibacteriota bacterium; assembly: GCA_052390515.1. Lineage (GTDB taxonomy): Bacteria > ARS69 > ARS69 > ARS69 > ARS69 > JBQTGV01. Next base: position 22,632 of record JBQTGV010000035.1, read on the forward strand.
CGCGGTCATTCGCGCCGCGCTCCAGACATGGGAAGGCGACCCTGCGTTCTCTCTCGCGCTGGCGGCGCTCGGGACGGTCGCGTTCCTGGGGTTCTTGGGCGCGCTCTCACGGGGTGACGCCGGGGCGAATCCGCGGGTCACGGGGTTCCTGACCGGACTCCTGGCCGACGCCGCCCTGCACGCGTTGTTCGGGACGCGGGATCTTCATTGGGGCGGCCCTTGGGCGAATCCCGCCGCCGGCCTTCTCGTCGGACTGACCCTGGCGACCGCGTGGGCGCTCCGCAACTCCGAGCCCGTCCCGGACGGGAACCGCAACCCGCCGCCGGTGTCGCTCGCGGCGTGGGGTCCCTTCCTCTGCCTGCACCTCGAGCTGCTCGGCAACGTCGCGCGGTTGTCCGCGCGCCTGGACCGCCCGAGCGGGGAGTCCGGGGCGTTGCTCTGCGCCGGGCTGGCCGCGGCGCTCCTGGTCGGGCGAAACGTCCCGCGGGGGTTCGGGGCCGGCGCCGTGCTCGTCGCCATGATCGCTCTGGCGTGCGGAGTTCTCGCCGCCGACGCCACCGGAGCGGCGGCCGTGGCGACGCTCCTGCTGACGCAGGTCGGAGCGGCAGCCCTGCTCGCGCGCGCCCTGGCCGCGGTGGACCAGGACGAGCGCCCCGTCGGCCGGAGCGCCTCGGCGTTCGGATTCGGGTTCCTGCTCTTCCTCGCGTTCCTCTTCGCCCACTACGCGGGATACGACCTCGGGCTGCCGCTCTCCCGCATCCAGATCTTCTTCGCTGCCGGTGCGGCGCTGGCGCTCGTCTCGTCCGGGGCGCGGAACCCGCAGGCGCTGGGGCGGCCGCCCGGGACCGGCGCGCTGCTCATGATCGCGATTCCGCTCGTGTGCCTGCCGCTCGCCCGGCCCCGCCTCTTCCCGACGGCGGCCCCCGGCGAGGACCCGAGCGCGGATCGCCTGCGCGCGGTCTCGTTCAACCTCCACGCGGGATTCGACGAGCGGGGCGGCTGGTCCTTCGACCGGGAGATGGACGCGCTGGTAGGTGCGAATCCCGACGTCGTCGCACTGCAGGAGGTCAGCCGGGGGTGGGTGATCAACGGATGTGCGGACCTGTTCGAGCTGGCCCGGGAGAGGCTCGGGATGCCCGGCGTCGCGGCACCGTCGGTTCGTTCCGACTGGGGGAACGCCATCTTCGTGCGCCATGAGGCCGCCACTTTCGAGAACCTCGCGCTGCCACCGCCCGGCCTGCCGATCCCGCGCGCCGTCGGAGTGGCCACCGTTCCCCTGGGCGGGGAGCACACGCTCCGAGTGCTCGCCACACACTTCCATCACCCGGACGCGGACGACTCGGTCCGGGTACAGCAGGCCGGGTTCGTGGCCGGCCTCTCCGATCCACGGCACGTGGACGCGGCGCTGCTGCTCGGCGACTTCAATGCGCTGCCCGACTCGGAGTGCCTGGAGGTGCTGCGCGTGGGCGGCTGGCGGGACGTGGGCCGATCCGAGGGCGATGCTGCCGGCGCCACGTTCCCCTCGGCGGCTCCGGAGCGGCGCATCGACACGATCCTCTACCGCGGATCGCTGCGGCTGGAGGGCACCGACGTGGCGCCGCCCTGGGGCTCCGACCACCGGGCGGTGATCGCGGATTTCGCGTTCCGCTGACCGGGTCACGACGGCCGCAGCGGAGTAGCTTGAGGGGTGCAGCCGGGGCCCACCCCCGGCGACGAGGAGGCCGCCATGACCGCCGAGGTCCGCGCTCCGGCAAATCGCACCGCGAAGGACGTGATGACGCGCGGCGTGCTGTCCGTGCAGCCCGACTGGCCCGTCGAGCAGCTCAACGAGTTCCTCGTCCGCCACCGGATCCACGGCGCGCCGGTCGTCTCGGCCGCCGGCGAGCTGCTCGGCGTCGTCTCCCTCACCGACATCGCGCGCGCGGCGACGCTCACCGAGTGCGACCTCTCCGCCCGCGACCGGCACGACTACTACTCGCGCCTGTTCGAGGAGCCCTGGCAGGCCGGCGATCCGCCCGGCGCGCGGAGCGAGGCGCACGCCGAGCTGCTCGTGCACGAGATCATGACGCCGGTGGCCATCGTGATCGACGAGAACGCCGACATCCGGGAGATCGCCCGCCGGATGCTGGGCGACCGCGTGCACCGGCTCTTCGTCACGCGCGAGGGTCGCGTCGTCGGCGTCGTCACCGCGCACGACCTGCTGCAGGTGATCCGGGATCTCTAGTTCGGTCTACCGGACGACGATGACCTTCCGGCTCGTTGAGGAGCCGTCCCTGGGCCGCACGAAGTAGACCCCCGACGGTACGAGCTGGCCGCTGCCGTGGCGCTCGTCCCACTCCGGGTCCCAGCGGTCCGAGGGGGTCGCCCACGCTGCCCACGTGGCCACGCGACGGCCGGCCACGTCGTAGACGTCCACCGTCGTGCGCTGCGCGCCGCCGGCGCCTACCGATGCGGACACCCGCCCGGATGACGATTCGGCCCCCGGATGTGGAATCCGCCGAACGGTCCCGCCCGCCACGAAGGACTCGAGCACATCCCAGTTCGGGCTGAGGGCTTCGCCAACCGTCACGCGGACGCCGTACCAGTCTTCGGTCCCGGCCGGTGCGTCGGCCGCTCCCTCACGCTCTGCCGGGGCGGCCGAGACCGCCAGCGTTCCCCTCACCCGGAGTTCCACGCGGCCAGAACCCGTGCCGACCTCTCTCGAGACGTCACCTCCCGCGACAATCGTCACCAGCGCGACCAACAAGAGGGCGATGCTTGTTCGGAGCATGGCGTCTCCCGAGTCGAGGGGATGTGCGCGGGAGCGCTCAGCGCGTCCGCCTCGTCGTCCCCTGAGCGTTCGGTCCATGGCCCACCTGACGATACGAGATCCGCAGCGTGCCGCCCGTCACGTCCAGCCCGGCGGCGCGGTCCAGGGCCATCCCCTCCCCGGCAAACGACGGAACGCTGAGCAGGAAACCGTCGGCGAAGACTCCGTCCTCCAGGACGTCCTTCATCATGCCGGTGACGTCGATGGTCGCAGTCCCGGGTGTACTGAAGTCGACCGCCGCGCGGCTCCCGAGGTTCTCCTCGACGTCCCCGCCCGCCGCGCTCCATCCGGTGCTCCAGTCAGCGCCGCTCGTGGTCCACGTCGTGGTCACCGGGTAGACGATCAGCTCCTGCGTCTTGGCCGAGGCCACCGCGGAGTACGGGAACTCCAGGACGGCGCGAGAGAGGACGGCGTTCGTCGGCAGCGACAGCGTCTCGTGCCGGAACAGGGCGCGGGCCTCTCCCTTGCCGTTGTCGATCATGGTGTAGTCGATGAGCCCCACCTTCACCTCGCCGCCGACCGCGATGGACTGTATGCCGACACACGCGACTACGGTGAGCAGCGGAAGCCTGCCATGCTTGCGTCTCATCGGTAACCCTCCTTGATGGCTCCCCAGGACAACGGCCTGAGCGAGACGGGTCCGCAGCCCTCGCCGAACGCGCCGATCTGGCCGCAGCCGAGCGAGTGCGCGGGGAGGCACGGCGAGTCTCTGGACACCGTCAGATTATCGTTGTCCGGATCGCAGTAGAGCGGATCGATAACGCGATCTGAACTCGAGAGCGAGAAGCCCGTGACGTCTCCTGATGCGTTGTCCCAGAAGACGTTGCAAGTGGACACGACCGCCCCCCCGAACGCTTCCACGACCGGGGATCCAAGAGATTCCGTGAACACGTTGTTCCGGAGCGTCGTAGTCAGGAGAGTGGCAATGGCCATCGCCGCTCCCGCCGATCCATCGCTATCGCTCACACTGCACTGATGGAACGTGTTCCTCTCGACGAGACTGAGACCGTCGAGCAGCAGAACTGCACCCCCGACTGAGCCAGAGGGTCCATTCCCTTGACACCGGACGAATGTGTTGTCAGTGACCGTCACAGTCGTGAAATGGTCTGGATTCAGCGCAATCGCACCGCCGCCGAACATCGACTGGCTATCCTCGAACCGGCACCCGTCGATCGTCACGGAGGAGTAGCCACTTCCAACCACCTGGATGCTTCCTGCGCTGTTCGTCGAGGTATTCCCCTTAAACGTGCAGTCTTGAATCGCAACCGTGTACACTGGGGTGCTCGACTGTGTGGAAACGAAGAAAGGACCCTCACACCCTTGCACGATCCCGCCGATCACCGTGACGCTCGAGTTCGTGGACGCGATCGCACCGCCTCCAACGGCGTCGCAGTCATAGAACTCGCAGTTCAGAACGGTGATGGTGCACCTATATGGAGACAAGGCAGCGTCTGTCCCCTGGAAGACGCAGCTCTTGACCGTCATCTGCTGACACGTGCTGAGATCCATCCCCCTTCCCTGGGCGGTGGCGGGCGGCGTCCCCGTCAACGTGAACCCGTCCACCGTCACGGGTTGCGTGAGCTGCGCTCCCACGACCACGATGCCAGCGCCCACGATGACGTCCTGACTTAGGTCCAGGATCGTCACTCGCGGGCCCGCTTCGCTCACCAGCGCCACACCGTCGACCAGGAAGGCAAGTGAAGTGATCTCGAAGGGTGGCGTCCCGCGCGTCTCAGCCACGGTGTAGGTGCCCGGCGCCACCAGGACCGTGTCACCCGCTGACGACGCATCCAGCGCCGCATTGATCGTCGGGTACAGCGCCGGTACCTGGCGTACGATGGCCGCCGCGATCGTCGGGACACAGATCCCAAGCCCGGCGAGCAGGCTGGCCACCGTATGACAGCAGTGGAACCACTTTCCCTGCTCTCGCGTCCTCATCGCGCCAACCTCACGAGCTTCGTGACTCGAGTGATGTTACCCGCGCGCAGTCGAACGAAGTACGCTCCCGAGCCTACGGACAGCCCAGAGCCGTTCCGCCCGTTCCAGGGGAGGACGTACACGCCACCCGTCATGTACTCATCGGCGAGCTGCGCCACACGCTGCCCGAGAATGTTGAACACTTCCAGTGTGACGTGAGCGCCCGGGGACTCCACTCCGAAGCGCAGCTCGACGCGATCCAGGAACGGCGTCGGAGCCCCCGGGAAGAGCTCCGTCCGCGCTGCCTCACTACTCAGCCGAGTCGCGTCGGCGCCGTCGCCCGCCGCGGCGTCGGGCGGCGCCGACTGCCTTCCAGACACACTTCCTCCACCGCACGCCCCATTGGTAGTAAGCGGGGGATCCACAGCGACTCCGCCCGGAGCCGTGGTGCTCATCCGCGCAGTGATGGCCGGCACGTTGGTCACGATAGTCGACACCAGCCCGGACTTCTCGGCCCACGTGTTGTTGATCGCCGCCAGGTCCATCGCGTTTACGGCATCGAGTTCCTCCACGAACTTCGAGTCGTCCAGCGGCACGACCGCCACTTCCAGGAAGTTGTCGCGCTTGAGGGTGATCGCGGCAACACCACCCCCCGCGCTCTGCCCGTTGTGCTCGACATGGATGATGGGGTGCGGATCGGTCCATGTCGTTGCATTGAACCGGTTCTCAATCAGGTCCACGACGCTTCCCGGTGTAGTTCCGTTGCTGCGGAACCAGACCGCCTGACGACAGGAGTCGACGGCGTTGCACTCGAATCGTATACCGGCAGACTGGTCCGCGGAGAACGCAGGTCCGCTCAACAGCTTGAAGTCGTTTCCAGCAACGAGAACCTGCCGGCTTCCTGGCCGGCAGGAGTTGAGGAACGTGAAGCCAGCGCGCTCGATTGGGCTCGCTTCCCCCAGACCGCGCACCACGTTGTTCTCGATGTACAGCGTCTCGGTCCCATCGGGTGGCAGGAACGTGCACCAGTTCAGGTTGTCCCGTATGACGACTGCGGCGCCGTCCCGTGGCGTGCCATCCACCGTCAGCGTGTCTCGTTGAATACGGCCCGCCACGCACTTCTCGATGAACACCCCGTCATCGCCAAGGAGGGGATTCAGGAACGTCGCCATGGGACGGTCGATCGTGCAGTCCACGACAGTAGCCCCAGTCCCGTAGCCCTCGAGCATCCATACGCCGATGTCGGCCCAGGCCGTGATCCGCGAGTTCTTGAGCGTCGGTCCGTTGGGGTAGTAGAAGAAGATGGAGTTGGCCGCGTCGCTGATCCTCGCCCAGTCGATCACGCTGGCACCGCTGGACCAGTCCATGTACACGCCGCCCCAGTCGTTTCCACTCTTCGTCCTCGTCTCCGAGTAGATGCGGACTCGGTTGCCGGACGTGCCGCTCGTGTTGAGCGTGCCCTGAACGATGAGATCGACTTTGCCGGGGTCGCCAATGGCAACACCGCCCACGTTGTACTCCGACAAAGACAGGTTCGCCGCGACGACGTACGTGGCAGCGTTCAGCGACCACGTCTTCTCGAACGGCACCACGACGTCCGTGCTGTCGAGGTAAATGTGAATCGGGTTTGCCGGATTCGCACCGAGACTCAGGAAGTTCACGTCTTTGATCTGCGGCGCTGCCAGGCGCTCGAGGGATATGGCCTTGTCGGCACCCTCCATCTCCAGGTTCTCGAGGGAACTCGTCGCCACGGGCACCTGCTTGAAGAAGAAGCCGTACCCGGCGCCGACGGTCGTGTAGTCCTCGACGTGTCGGATGCCGTACCACAGCGAGTTCACGGGGTCCCCGGGAGCATGGTTCGAAGTGATCGCTCCACGCGCCCCCGCCGGATCCCCGGCGTCGAGCGTCCCCTTGACGATGAGTTCGCAGTCCGTCGACGTGCCCAGGTTGGCGGCGTCGCTGTCCTTCGTGAATCCGAGCCGCCAGCCTCCGGGAAGCACCAGTGTTTCACCCACCCCAATCTCGAGGTCGCGGTCGAGACAGACGTCGCTCTGATTGCTCTGGAATGCCACCTTGCCCGAGAACTGGTTGAAGTAGGTCGAGGTGGGATTGTTCGCCAGACTGCTCGCCGCAGCGCCTTCTAGCGACAGTGCCCCACCCGCGTTGCGGATAGTCCCGCCGCTGGACAACGTCAGCACCTTGCTGAGGTTCGTTGTCCGCACCCCGTACCAGACGCCGCGCGGGTCTGTCGGGTCATCCGACCGCAGTACGCCGTCCAGATCCAGGTTGCCTCCGGCGATGTTCAGCTCACCACGGTTGGGATCCTTACCTCCATTGGTCGCACCTGTCACGTCACGCATGGCGGTGAAGCCCACCACCTGCCCGGCGGGAATGGTCAGAGTACTGCCCGGGCCCACCGTGTAGTCACGATCCGTGGTGAGATTGCACACGTTGTTCGAAAGCGTGACACCGGTCAGGCTCGCCAACGGAAAGCCGCTGGCCTCGTGGGCAATGGCGCCACGCGCGTGCGAGATCGTGCCACCCGTCGAAGTGAACATGGTGATGCTTGGCAGACGTACGCCGTACCAGTCTCCCGGGGAGGCCGTCCCGTTCGCCGATCGAAGGATGCTGCCCGACTCGAGGTGCAGGGTGCCGCCGGGCCGAATGACTACCTCTATACGGGAGGGGTCGATTCCGTCGAGGTCGGCTGCATCAAGGTTCGCCATGAACCCGACCGACGTGTTTGCCGGAACAACTCGATTCGTCGTCACCTCGACATCGCGATCGAACGTCACGTCGACGACGTTGTGCTGGAAAGTGATCCCTGGGATCCCGGCCTGTCCGCCGAGGTCGGGGAACACGGACTGGGAGAAGTTCAGGGCTCCGGATGCGTAGCGGAAGATGGTCCCGGTAACCGTGACAGCCCCTGCCGGTCCGACCTTGGCACCGTACCAGTCTCCCCCATTCGCTGCCGCCTCTTCACCAGCTTCGTCCGGCGAGCCGAGTGCACCGATATTGTGGGGGATCTCGTCATCACGAGACGACGTGAAGAGCGCAGTAGCGGCGGGCCCCTCCGGGTAGCCGTTCAGCTCCAGTGCTCCATCGATCTGGAGCTCCACGAGATCAGGGAGCACTCCCGTGTGGAAGACATCCTGAAGTGCGGCGCACACGACTTGAGTCCCGGGGTCGAAGCGGAGGAGACTCCCGAACGGAATGACGATGTCCGACATGAGGGCGACCTTCCCTCTCCATATCATGCCGTCGGGGACGTGATATCCCTCGGGCGGGAGCGAGGGGCCGTCGTACCGAATCGTCACCGAGATCTCGCCGAGCCCGCTACCCGGATTCGTGACCCAGTGAATGTCGTGGAATGTCAGTCCGCTGTATACGCTCTGCTCCTGGCGCTTCGCGCAGTTCGCCGGATCGTTGTACGTCGTGGAGTTGTACCAGTACAGGTTCGTGTTCGGGTTCGTGTACGTCGACATGATCTCGACACCGCGCTCGCGGCGGAACTGATCGTCGTTGGAGGAGAAGAAGTGGAACGTCTGCTCGTTGTACGAGAGTCTGTCGAAGCCCGCGACGGGGTCCGGAGCATGGGACGTCGTGTCCCACATCGCTCCGGCGAGCTCCGGCTCGACGAGGGGCGGGTAGCAACTCGACGCACCGGCCGAGGTCGTCCACGATCCACTGTACGTGCAGGCTGTCGTACAGTCGTCAAGTACCCGGAGCTTCTTGGCCACGTGGTAGATCATCAAGCCGCTGTTCTCGGGGTTGTCCAGGCAGTCGACGTTGCTCGCGAACATCGAGCCGGTGCTGTCGACACATTCCAGGATGAAGTATTGGTCCGGGTCGGCCGTCCGGACGACGGCAAAGCCGGCGTCACCATCCGTGTATACGTCGTTCAAGGTGATGGTCGTCTGCCCCCCGGGTGTCAGCGGCCCCGTGCCCGAACTTAGATCGTGGCCAGCTGTGGGTGTGATCCACCCGAACTCGTGCCGAAGGAAGGTAGACCAGCGGGGCGGGCCCATCTTGAGAGCCGTGAATCCGTTCATCATGTCGTAGCGGTCCATGGCTCGGTTGTGCACCGGGTACTCCGGCACCGCGGCCGTGAGGTAGTGCCCGTACTCGTGTGCCAGGACCTCGATTGCCGTCCAGTATCCGCGGCGTGGCGACGTCGGGTTGCAGCGGCAGGCGGGATCGACCGTGAGCGCCCCTCCGTCCACCTGCTTTCCGCTGAACGGCCACTTCATCCCACCGTCCGTCGACACGAGCCAGTTGCTTGAGGTGTTCTGGAGCTGGCGGAACAACACGAAGACGAAGTCGACAACTCCATCGCCGGTCTCGTCCTGGTTCACCGCATCCCAAACGTCGAAGGGTGCGAAGCTGAATCCTGGATCAGCGTCGACAACGTCAATGACGTCGTTCATCGCTTGCGTCATGCCGCCGGAGTTCAGGTAGCCGGCGATGGTGGTGAGGTAGACGACCTTGGGGTAGACGGAACCCTCCAGCAGATGCGCGGGCTGCTGGCTGGGCGAGCCCCGCGACATCAGCGCGAAGTAATCCGTCAGGCTCGAGTCGATCGAGGTGGTCCAAGTCGACTCGAGCAGTTCGCTTGCCCATGAGGGCACAGGTGTTCCGGGACCCGACGAGGCTGGCCACGGGTCCGACGTGCAAGCGGACGCGACGGGGTTCTGATCACTGAATTCCGCGAGGATGAGCAGCGCCTTGATGTGAGCGTCCGGTGGAAGGCTGGTTATCGGAGGTGCTGACGTTCCGCAGATTCCGTCGCCCGGCGCGGCCGTGCTCTCGACCGGTAGCATGGCCACGACAACGAGCAGAGCAAGTTGGAAGGAAGGAAGGAAGGAAGGAAGGAAGGAAGCGAGAGCCGAGCCATCGTAGTTTCCCCCTCTCGAGTTCAGACACCCACGCCGCACCGTGAACGGTGCCAGCGCCTGCGCTGCTCAACCTCGCGACAGGCTCCGAGGGGGGATCGCCACGGTGGGTCCCGGGGGGGATTCCGGGAGCGGTGCTCTCGAAGCGGAGAAGGCTCTCCCCTGTCGCTCTGCTGACGGGTTCAACGCTACCCCATCGATGATCGTCGTTTCAAGGGGCTTGGACGGGGCCATCATTCACCTCCGCCTGGGCCATGCTCGCCTCGATCCACCCAGCGCACTTTGCCGAAGGCGGCGCGCCCGCCCTCCGGGGTCCGATACGGACTCAGGAGCTCCCAGACGATCTCCCCGCGCGGGGTGATCTCGACGGCCCGCCCCGCATCCGACTCCGCGAGCAGCGTATTGCCGTTTGGCAGGCGCTGAACCGATCCCTTGCTCGCGGAGTAGAAACCCGGCGGCGGCTCGGCTCTCCACTCCCAGGTGACGGCCGGCACTGCCGGGTTCACTTCGACCGCCCGTGACCAACCCCGAACCAAGCCGTTGTCGAAGAGCAGAACGCGCCCACTGGCGAGCAACTGGGCATCGTGAGCGCCGTCGAGGATGTCCCGCCCCCAGGCCCACACCACCTCGCGACGGTCGACGTCGAAGAGCGCAATCCGGTCCTGGTGGCGGAACGTGACGAAGGCGAAGCGCGACGGCGGCCGATTGACCAGCCCGAAGCTCGCTGCACTCTCGAGCCACTCGATCGAGTTGGCGTGAAACAGATCCACCCACTTCTCGCCACCCAGGTCGTTGATGTTGCCGAGCTGCGGCGGGAAGATGTCCTCGTGTCCGGCCACCGCATCGAGGAAGCCCCAGGACTCGAGCAACTCGCCCGTGCCGGCATCCAGGATGGCGATCCCGTCGTCCCGCGTGTCGATATCCGGATGGATCCCGGGAATCCGGCGCCGCTCGAAGGTGAGCACCGCAACTCTCTCTTCGGGGAGCAACGCGGCGTCGTGATGCGCGTTCATCTTCCGCTTCCAGCGAGGACTGCTGTCTCGATCGATCCGCGCCACGTAGCGCGTGCTGTCCGGGATCCGAGGCACACCGCCCACCTCGCCACTGCCCGAAGGTGTTGCGCCGATCACGAGGAGGTCACCGTCGTCGATCAGCTCCGCGTGCTCCCAGATGGCGCTGGGTGCGTGCGTCCACATGTGGATGACGGCGCCGGATGCGTCGATCAGCTCTGCCCGGCTCAGGGTCGGGACAACGTAGAAGCGGTAGCCCGGGCAGGTGAGGTCCTGAGCGTGGCGGACCACTCCGGAGCGCGGATCGCGGTCCTCCGTCATAGAAGTGTACGGGAGCGATCGCAAGGCATCCCGCTGGCGATCGGTATCAGGGCTTCGCTCGCCGCTGCACGCCGCCATCCATGCGGCGACGACCAGGCACGCGCTTGCTGCCCTCATCCGTCTTGAACCGACAGATCGTCCGGCAGCTCATCCCGATCCCCCGGCTGGCGCGGGAAGAATGCCGCGAGCTTCTCTCCGGCCGCCTCCACCGCCAGCACGACGCCGTCCGCGAAGCGCCCCTCGGCGAACGCAGCGCTCATCCGCGCGCGCACGTCGTTCCAGAATCCATCGGGAACGACCTCGTCGATCCCGCGGTCGCCGAGGATGGCGAAGGCGTGATCGTCGACCGAGAGCCAGATCAGCACGCCGTTCCGCGCCGACGTCGTCGTCATGCCGATGGCCTCGAACGCGCGCCGCGCCGTGTCCATCGGCGTGCCGCCGGAGCTTCTCGCGAGATGCACGCGGATCTCGCCCGAGGTGCGCGCCTCGGCCGCGGCGATCGCCTCGCGGATCCTCCTCCGCTCGTCCTCGTCGAAGAAGGTCGCCGGCGCGGCGCGGCCACGCGCGCGAAGGGCGGCGGCGAACGCAACCAGCGCAGCCACGGCGAAGAGCACCGCGAGAAGGCCGACCGGCGTGCCGATCGCGCGGATCCCGCGCGGAGCCCAGCTCGCTTCGCCCGGACCCGCGCCCATCTCCGGATGACCCGCGCGTACGAGCAGCGCCGCCGCCGCGGCGGCGAGCAGCACCCCGAGCACCGGCAGCCACTTCACCATCGCCTCACCATCGCCCCGACGCCCCCCCGCCGCCGAAGCCGCCGCCTCCTCCGCGGAAGCCGCCTCGGAACCCGCCCGACCGGCCGCCGCCGAGACCGCCGAAGCCCCCGCCTCCGAGCATCCAGCCGCCGTGCCCCCGCGACATTCGCCCCGGCATCCCGCCGCCGAGCCACACTCCGCGCCGACTCATGAGCCACGCACGCAGCACCAGCACGGCCAGCACGACGATCACGATCACCATGCTGCTCGGAGCATCGTCCGCCGAGCGCGGCGGCGCTTGGTACTCACCGCGGATCGTCGCGATCACGGCCTCAACCGCCTGCTCCACGCCGCCGTCGAAGTCGCCGGCTCGAAACCGCGGCGCCAGCTCGCCGCGCAGGATGCGGTCGGCCATGGCATCGGTGAGGCGTCCCTCGAGCCCGTAGCCGACCTCGAGCCGCGTTCGCCGCTCCTCGGTGAACACGAGCAGGATGACACCGTTGTCGTGCTCCTTCGAGCCGATCTGCCACGCCTCGGCCAGCCGGATGGAGAAGTCCTCCAGGCTTTCGCCCTCGAGAGACCGGAACGCGGCCACGGCGATCTGATCCGACGACTCCGCCTCGTGCGCGGCGATCTTCGCCTCGATGCGCCGCTCCGCGCCCGGCGAGATCAGCTCGGCGTAATCCGACACCCGGCCTTGTGGCCGGGGCGGCACCTCCAAGGCGAAGGCCGCCGACGGGAACGCGGCGCCGGCGAGCACCGGCACGCATGCCGCCGAGACGAACGCCGCGCCGGCGACGGCCGGCACCCACACCGCCGACGTGAACGCGGCGCCGGCGAGCTCCGCCGCAAGCGCCGCCGTGCGGATCAGAAGCGGACCTGCGGCGCTTCCTTCGCCGCCTCCGCCGCCTCGAAGTAGGGCTTCGCCTCGAAGTCACCGAACCCGGCGATGAGCGAATTCGGGATGACCTTGATGTAGGCGTTGAAATCCCGGGCCACCTCGTTGAAGCGGCCACGCTCTACGGCGATGCGGTTCTCGGTGCCCTCGAGCTGGCTCTGCAGCTCCAGGAAGTTCTGGTTCGCCTTGAGCTCGGGGTAGCGCTCGACGGCCACGAGCAGACGGGACAGCGCGCCGGATAGCTCACCCTGGACGGCCTGGAACTTCTCGAAGCTCGCCGGATCGTTGATCGTCTCCGGACCGATCGTCACCTGACCGGCCTTCGAGCGCGCCTCTGCCACGGCCGTGTACGTCTCCTGCTCGAAGTTCGCCACTCCCTTGACGGTCTCGACGAGGTTGGGGATGAGATCGAGCCGCCTCTGGTACACGTTCTCCACCTGCGACCACGCGGCGGCCACGCCCTCCTGCTTCTTCACCATGTTGTTGTAGATGCCGACGCCCCACTGGAACACGACGAGCAGGAGGACGACGACGGCGAGCACCGGAACGAGCTTCTTCATGGACGGATCCTTTCGCAGGTCGAGCCGACGCGCAGTTCAGGCGGCCGCCGCCGGGTGTGCCGCACCCCGGAGCACTGCTCGGGGGCCGAGGAGGTGTAGCACCGACCGGCGCCGCCGAGTAGCCCCGAGGACCCAGAGGACGCTCATGGTAGACTCCGCGGCCATGCCGAACGCGCGCCGGAGCGGCATCCTCCTCCATCCCACGTCGCTCCCGGGACCGGGCGGGATCGGATCCCTGGGGCCCGAGGCGCACCTCTTCCTGGAGCGGCTCCAGGGCGCCGGCCAAAGCATCTGGCAGGTGCTGCCGCTCGGACCCACGGGATTCGGGGATTCGCCGTACCAGTCTTTCTCGGCGTTCGCGGGGAATCCCCTGCTCGTCTCCCCGGCGCGGCTGGTCGACGAGAGCCTGGCCACGGCGGACGATGCCGCACGCCTCCCCGACGGCGCGCCCGACCGCGTGGACTTCGGCGCGGTGATCCCGGCCAAGCGCGAACTGCTCGCCGCCGCGCACACCGCGTTCCGCCGCGGCGCCGCGCCGGCCGAGCTCGGCGCGGCGTTCGACGAGTTCCGAGCAGCCGAGGCCTCCTGGCTCGACGACTACGCGCTCTTCGCCGCCGTCCACGACGAGCAGGCGCGCGCCTGGATCGACTGGCCGGATCCCCTGGCCGGGCGTGAGGAGAGCGCGCTGCGCGCTGCGCGGGAGCGGCTCCGGGAAGAGATCGGTCGCGCGGAGTTCGCCCAGTTCCTGTTCGCCCGGCACTGGGGCGAAGTGCGGGCGAAGGCCGCTGCGCTCGGGATCGAGATCCTCGGCGACGTGCCGCTCTTCGTCGCGCACGACAGTTGCGACGTCTGGACCCGCCGCGAGATGTTCGACCTCGACGAAGCCGGCCGCCCGCGCGTCCTGGCCGGTGCGCCCCCCGATGACTTCACCGAGGACGGCCAGCTCTGGGGCAATCCGCTCTACGACTGGGACGGGGCGGGCAAGCGCCTCTTCCGCTGGTGGGTCGAGCGGATGCGCGCCGCGCTCTCCCGCTTCGACCGGGTGCGTCTCGACCACTTCCGCGGCTTCGTCGGCTGCTGGGCCACGCCCGCCGGTGAGACCACGGCGCGCAACGGCCGGTGGGTGCCGGTTCCCGGGGCGAAGCTCTTCCGCGCGCTTCGCCGCGAGCTCGGTGAGCTGCGCTGCGTCGCCGAGGACCTCGGCGACATCACGCCGGAGGTGCAAGCGCTGCGCGAACGCTTCGGCTTCCCGGGCATGAAAGTCCTCCAGTTCGGCTTCGGCGGCGACGCGCGCACGAACGAGTACGCGCCGCACAACTTGCCGCGGAACTGCGTGGTCTATCCCGGCACGCACGACAACGAGACGATGCAGGGCTGGTGGCTGAATGGGACCTTCGCCCGCGGCCGGCCGCCCGCGGAAGTGGCGGAAGAGCGGGCGCGAATCCTGGCGCTCACCGGATCGGGCGGCGAAGCGATCCACTGGGACTTCGTCCGGCTGGCGCTCGCGTCGGTGGCGGACGATGCCCTCGTGTCCATGCAGGACGTCCTCGGCCTCGGGAACGAGGCGCGGATGAACTCGCCGGGCGATCCGGAGAGCAACTGGCAGTGGCGCCTGCGGGAGGAGGACTGGACCGAGGAGATCGCGCGGCGGCTGGAGCGGCTCGTTCGGGCCACGGGACGCTGGCCGGCGGCGGCGTCCGGGCCGGCTTGACCCCGGCCGCGGCCGGACTCTATCCTCGCGCCGTTCGTGCTTCGACGCGCGGACTCCCTCGCGCGGTCGGGCACCGCACGCCAAGCGCCACGGGGGTTCGAAACATGCCGCAAGGCACCGTGAAGTGGTTCAACGACTCGAAGGGGTTCGGCTTCATCGCCAGAGGGACGGGTGAGGGGGACGTTTTCGTGCACCACACCGCGATTCACATGGAAGGATTCCGCACGCTCCGGGAGGGCGATCAGGTCGAGTTCGAAGTCGTGCAGGGACCCAAAGGACCGCAGGCCAGCAACGTGACCAAGGTCTGACGGCCCGGCGAGGACTTTCGAGCCGTGAATCAGGGGCCCCCCGGTGCGCCGGGGGGCCTTTCGTTTCGCGTCACCTCGATCATCCGCTCGAGCGCCCGCCGCGCGTGGCGAACGACGTCGGCGCGCTCGTTGTCGGAGAGCCGGTCACGACTGCCGGTCGTCTCGTTGACGACGTCGCCCGGGAGAACGCGGTTCAGGTCGGGCGCCTTTCCCTGCCGCAGCAGATCCAGGATGGCGACGAGGTGCGGCGGATCGTTCCGCGACATCGTGGCGCAGCCGCATCCCCGGGATGCTAGCGCCGGGTCGGGCAGGTCGGCCAGGTTGACGACTTCGACGCCGCGGAGGGCGGCCTGCTCGCGGGCGTTGCGGCAGAAGTGGCCTTCGGTGCCGATGGCGAGCTTCGAGCCGGGAGCCGCCTCCATGACGGCGTTCCACAGGTACTTGGTCGAGCCGGCGCCGTCGGCCACGTCGACCACCGGCTTCGGACACTCCGGGTGTACCAGCACGCGGTAGCCGCGTTCCCGCCACCAGCTCACGTGCTCCGGTCGGAAGACCGTGTGCACGCCGCAGAAGCTGCCCCACAGGATCATCCGCGCGGCGTCCAGACGGCGAAGGTCCGCCGCACTCATCGACGTGACGCCGGTTCGCCCGCCCTCCGCGCCGGCGCCCCAGAACCAGAGGTCGCCCGCGGTCAGGCCGGCGGCGGCCGCCACGTTCTCCCCCAGATGCCGGTCCGGAACGAAGAACACCTTCTTGCCACGGGCCAGCGCCCAGCGAACCACGGCCTTCGCGTTGGAGCTGGTGCACACGGATCCATCGGTGCGCCCAGCCAGCGCCTTCACGCGGCCGGATGTGTTCATGTAGGCGACGACGGTTAGGTCATCGCCGTAGCGGCCGACCAGCTCGTCGAACGCCGGCTCGACCATCCAGTCCTTGGCCAGCATCTCCAGCGTGCACCCCGACTTGGGGTTCGTGATCCAGACCTGCTGGTCCTCGGCGGCGAGAATGGCGATGGACTCCGCCATGAAGTGCACCGCGGACTCTACGAAGATCTTCACGTCGGGCCGCTCCACGGTCTGCAGAGCGAGCTCGTACGAGTCCGCGATCCGACCGCCGTAACGCTCCACGAGCT
Organism: Candidatus Eiseniibacteriota bacterium; assembly: GCA_052390515.1. Lineage (GTDB taxonomy): Bacteria > ARS69 > ARS69 > ARS69 > ARS69 > JBQTGV01. The sequence continues at coordinate 38,942 of JBQTGV010000035.1, forward strand.
TCACGATCTCGCCGCCCATGTAGTAGTGAGCGAGCAGCAGCAGGCGCGGGCCGAAGTGGTCCCGAGCGGGACGGATGTAGCCGTCCATCCAGGGCAGCACCGTGCGCGGGGTCCGGTCGGGCAGCGCCAAGTACTCCGCCGCGTAGGGCTTGAACTCGTCCTGGTACCAATCCAGGGGAAGGTCCTGCTGGCAGATGGGCATGTCCGGGACGAGGCGAAGGCCCGAGGGTGCCGCGGCTCCGGTGACGTGGGACATTGCTCGCTCCTTCAGGACCCCAGGGTACCCGCTTTCCCGGGGGCAAGCCACGGAGGGGCCGTGCCGGAGTCACGGACGGCGGAGGCCGGCGGCCGCGAGGCGAGCGACGTACTACGCCTTGGCCTTCTGGCTCCGCACGGCGAAGGCGTCCTCGAGCAGCTGCTTGGTCACGTGGAAGCGGCCCTCCCCGCGGGGCGCCCCGAGCACCACGGAGATCAGGCGGGTCCGGTCCCGCTCGGCGGTCGCGCAGAAGCACGCCCCAGCCCGCGGCGTCCACCCGGTCTTGAGCCCGTCGACGCCCTGCACGCGTCCGAGCAGATGGTTCGTGGTTTCCAGCCAGAACTCCCCGTCTCGGAAGGGTGCGCGGCGCGTCGAGGCCAGTTCCAGCGCGAGCGGGTGGCGGACCAGCGCCTTGGCGATCAGCGCGAGGTCGCGCGCCGTGGTCGTGGCGTGTGGCTGACCCCGGAGGTCGAGGCCGTGCGCATTGGTGAAGCGGGTGGCCTTGCAGCCGAGCTCCCTCGCCCGCCGGTTCATGCGCTCGACGAAGGCGGACTCGCTCCCGGCCACGTGCTCGGCCAGGGCGACCGCGGCGTCGTTGGCCGAGGCGATGGCAGCGGCGGCCAGCAGCGCCCGCACCGTCTGCGTCTCGCCCTCCCGGAGGTAGACCTGGGTCCCGCCCATGGTGGCCGCGTGGGTGGAGGCTCGCACGCGCTCGTTCAACGAGATCCGCTTGGCCGCGACCTCCTCGAGCACCAGGAGCTCGACCATCATCTTCACGAGCGAGGCCGGCCCGCGCACCGCGTCCGCGTTCTGCTCGTGCAGGATGGTGCCGTTCTTGGCATCCAGGAGGATGACGGAAGCGCAGGGTACGGGTCGGATCGAAGCCGGGACCGCGGATCCGGACGCGGGAAAGAGCAGAATGCCGGCCAGCACGGAGACGATCACCGCCGGAGCCCTCCGGAAGGGTGGTGTGCGAAGCCCCGCACCCTACCCCATTCGGCGCGAATCCGGCGACACTGAATACGTGCCGGCCGCGGGCCGCCGGGATCGAAACCCGGGGCCCACGACCGACGCACTCGAGCTACCGCAGCATCACGACCTTCTCGCGCAGGACGCTGCCTCCCGCCTCCAGCGCGTAGAAGTAGACGCCCGATCCGACGCGCAGGCCCGCGCCGTCACGGCCGTCCCAGATCACCGTCCGGAAGCCGGCCTCCTCCGGGCGATCGACGAGCGTGCGGACCACCCGGCCCGCCACGTCGTACACCACCAGGCGGACGTGCTCCGGCCTCGGCAGGTCGAAGCGGATCATCGTGCCCTGACTCGTCGGGTTCGGCCGCGGCGCGTGCAGCGCGAAGGACGACGGCAGAGCCACCGCCGGCGGCGGCGCGTCCGTCGCGTCGACCGCGTTGAGCGTGACGGGGATCGTGGTCAGGCCGCCCGTCGCGTTGTGGGAGACGTTCAACTGACCGTTGACGACGCCGACCGTCGCTCCGGCCGAGGCCTGGATGTCCACGACCACGTTGCCGAGAGGCGGAACGCTGCCGGACGCCGGCGAGAGCAGCGCGGCCGAGGCGATCACGCTGACCTCCACCGCCTGGGACGCCCTCTGGGTTCCGATCCCGTTGATGTTGACGCTGGCCGGCGGCGGGAATTGGTTTCCGCCGCCGCGGAAGCGCACGGTCCCGAACGACACCGGCGTGGGCAGCCCGGGTGATCCCGCGTCGTCGAAGGACACGAGCGCGCCCTGCCAGCCGCACCCGATGAAGTAGAACGTCCCGGCGGCGAGCGGCACGCTGATCGGCCCGGAGGTCTGGAAGCCGAGACCCGTGCCGGACGTGACCGTCGTGCTGAAGATCTTCGTGTAGCTGCCGGTCCCGGTGGGGCTGGAGTACACGAAGAACTCGAGAGACGTCGGGGCCGCGCTGTTGAGCAAGTGATCGATCTTGGTCAGGGTGACGTCGGTCGTCACCTCGTAGGCGTTGCCGCGGAAGGCCGTGGCGTGGGACGTCGAGTTGGCCTGGCTGGCGAACTCCTCGCGGCCGCCGCCGCCGAGACCCACCAGCGCGAGCGAGTAGTTGAGGAACCCGTACCCGGGATTGGACACCGTGATGCTCGCGTTCTGCGTCCCGGAGAGAGGCACGTTGACGCTCAGCGGCGAAGGCGCGACGGCGATCTCCGGCGGACCCCCGACGAAGCAGCCCGCGGTCGTGTTCTGCCCGCTCTCGTGCACCGTGGACTCGTTGTCGATCGCCGAGACCGCGTACGTGTAGGTGAACCCGAACGGCGGGAAGTCCGTGTACGTGTCGGGAGCGCCCGCGTCTCCCGGAACCCGGGGCAACTCCACCAGGAACGATGCGTTCCTGTACACGCGCACGCCGGCGAAGTCGTCGAGCGTCGTGCCATCCGTCTGGGTGGACGGGTTCGTCCAGCTCAGCGTCGCGGAAGTGGTGTCGGCCAGGCAGCTCAGCCCGGTCGGCGCAGCCGGAGTCGGTGATCCGCCGGCGAAGACCGTCACGTTGACCGCGGCGCTCAAGCTGTCGGACACGTCGTCCCGGGTGCGCAGCGTGTACTGGTATTGCTGCCCGTCCACCAGCCCGCCGTCGGCGAACGTCTCGATCCCCTGATCCACGTTGGTGATGAGCACGTTGTCGCGGAGGACATCGACGGAGAAGTCTACGAGCGGCGCGCCGCCCACGAACGTGGTCGCGTCGGTCCAGTCCACGTCCACGCTGGTCGGGGTCGTGTAGTCGCTGAACGCGGTGACGCCGGTCGGCGGGTTCGGATCCAGCGGCTCGGCCAGCAGGATCGGCGAAACGTAGGTCAGGTAGTTGCCGGTGCGGTTGTCGCAGAACGCCGGATAGGCGTGACCGTCCTGCACGGCGAGACCGATGTAGTCGCCGGAGTACCCGAACGCGAGACCGGAGATCGGTACGGGCGTGTGCGCCACGTCGGAGACGGCGAAATCCTCCCAGGTGGCTCCACCGTCGACGGAAGTGGCCATGTAGACCCGAGCCTGCGTGTTCGACAGGTCGTCGCGGCGGTCGTAGAACGTGATGGCGAGATTGCCGGTGGCCTGATCGCAGACGAGCCACGGGAACCACTGCGAGTTCGTGCCGGCGTCCTGGTTCACGCGCACCGCGGTGCCGAACGAGGCTCCCCCATTCGTGGACTTGACCACGTAGATGTCGGGATCACCGACGTTGATGCCGGGCACGCCCTGGTTCGTCCACGCCACGTAGATGGCGCCGTGGTTCGGCCCGCCGCTGCGGTCCACGGCCATCGTCGGGAACGAGTTGCGCCGGATGCTGGTGTTGGGCAGATTCGTGTTGCGGTGCCCGAAGATGTTCTGGATGGCGCGGAACTCGCCCTGCCACGACACGCCGCCGTTGGTGGAGACGTTGAGCCCGTGCGCGATCTCCTCGCAGGGCCAGCAGTCGTAGATCGCCCAGAGGGCGTAGACCTCGCCGTTCGGTCCGATCTGGATGTTGACGCCCTGGTCGTGGGATCCGGAGGCGACGCCGGCGGAGATGTTCGCGGCGGGGCTCCAGCTCACGCCACCGTTCGTCGAGCGGACGATCTCGATCTTGTTCACGTTCACGGTGCCGAACGCGGTCCACGCCGAGTAGATGTTCCCGTTGTGCGGGCTGGACGGTTCGTTGTCCACCATGAGGTGGTTCTTGTCCAGCGTGCCGCCCGGGAAGATGCTCACGTGCTGCCAGTTCGCGCCCTGGTCGTCGCTGTAGCTGAACCCCTGTCCGAAGCCGTTGTTGATGTAGCCGACGCCCCAGCGGCCGTCGCTCTGGCGGATGATGGCCGCGGGATCGCCCGAGTTACCTACTCCTCCGGGCCCGAAGTCGCTCCCCGCCCAGGACGCGCCACCGTTCGTGGTCCAGTAGGTTCCCGTCCCGTAGAAGTTGATGACCGTCGTGCCGTTCCAGTCCGACGTGTTGGTGGAGACGAGCAGCACGTCGGAGTCGTTGGGATCCACGAAGGCCGAGACCTCGGACTGAGTCACGACCGCCGAAGGCTTGACGCCGACGTCCGGCGAATCCTGCGGCGGCAGCCCCGGCGACTGCACGAGACTTCCGTACGGGCGTGGCTGCCGCACCGGCTCCGCGCCGATCGCGGCCGGATCCACCGTGTAGATCCGACTCCACCGCTTGTCGGGAACGGTGCTCTCCCCGGGGGTGGGGGCTGCGGCCGCATCGGCGAAGAGCGCCGCGGCGGCGATGGAGGTGGAGAGCGTGCGAAGCAGGGCAGGCGGTAGGCTCATTCCCATGAAGCGCCTCCGGGGGTAGAAAGGACGGACGTTTCCGGACCGCGAAGGCGATCCTACCAGAGCGGCCGATCCAGATCGAATGGTGCGTTCCAGCGGCCCCGCGAGGGCGGTTCGCCCAAGCGAAAGGGCCCCGGACCGATCGGCCCGGAGCCCCCGCTGTTCGTCCGGTTCGCCCCGGGAAGCTAGCGCAGCACGGTGATCTTCCGGGACTTCCGCTCCTCGCCGACCTGCAGGACGGCGAAGTACACCCCTGCGGAAACGTCGTCCGTGAACCATGGAGTGGTCCGGATGATGCCGTCCGCCGGCCCGCCGTCCACGAGATCGCTGACCAGCCTCCCCTGGACGTCGTAGATCCGCAGGCTCACCTGAGCCCGGGACTTGGCGGCGTAGCGCAGAAGGGTGCGGTCGGCCACCGGGTTGGGCTGCGGTTCGTCCAGCATCAGGTTGCGGGACGCTTCCACGGCCACCTCGGCGCTCGTCGCGCCTGGCGGGATGTCCACCTCCCACGCACCGCGGCCGTGAGTTCCGGCCACCAGCTTGCGGTCGGCATCCCGGATCTCGAGGTCCGCGACGACCACGTTGGGGAAGCCGGTCTCGAACGGGACCCAGTTCGCCCCGCCGTTCCCGGAAGCCCACACGCCGACGTCGGTGCCGATGTACCAGTGCGTCGGGTTGCTGGGATCCACGGCGATGGCGTTGACCGGCTGGCCGGTGAAGTCACCCGTCACGTCCACCCAGGTGGCGCCGAGATCCGTGGTCCTCACGATATGCGACAGCGAGTTGTAGCCCGAGAAGGTCACGAACGCCCCGTTGACGTCCGCGGGGTCGGCCAGGACCCTGGTCGAGCCTCCGGCCACCGAGATTCCCGAGCTGGCGAACGTGCTCGTCATCGTCCAGGTGGTTCCGTTGTCCGTCGTGTAGAACGGCGTCGCCCCGACGGTCCACGCGTAGTTGCCGTCGACCGGGCTGTAGTCGATCCAGACCGCGGTGTGCGAGGCGACGTTCGTCCAGTTCGCCCCTTGGTCGACGGTCCGGAAGATGCCGCTTCCGGTCGACGTCAGCAGGTTGCTCGCGTTCGCCGGATCCAGCGCCACCGGAGTCACCCACGCGCCCGTCCCGAAGATCCCGTTGTTGATCGACGTGAACGTCGACCCGGAGTTCACGCTCTTGCGATGATCCCCGAACTGGATCTCCCCGTAGACGATGTTGTTGGACGAAGGCGAGATGTTGCAGACCATCCCGTCCGCGCCGATGCCGTTCGCCCAGGTGGTCGTGCCCGACCACTTGTCGGTTCCGTTGTCCTGCGTGCCGCCCATGATGTAGTACGTGGGTCCGTTGCTCACGCAGATGTCGTAGAACTGGTAGGTCACGAGACCGGTGTTCTTGCCCGTCCACGCGAGAGATCCGCCGTCGGCGGTGTTGCGGTACATACCACCGTCGTTCCCGACCCACAGGTTGGTGTTCGAGCCGGGCTCGTACTTGATGCAGTGCTGGTCGACGTGAATGCCGCCGAGCACGGAGGTGAACGTCGCGCCGGCGTCGCCCGAGCGGGCGATATCGACCGCGCCGCAAATCACCCGGTCCGCGTTGTTGGGATCCGCCGCGCAGAGCAGGTTGTACCAGCTCTGCCCGCTGGGCAGGCCGGGCGACATCCCGAGGTCGGTCCAGTTCGCGCCGTCATCGGTGGACCTGATGATCCCGTAGATGCCCCCGCCCGTGCCGGCGAAGCCGATGTAGCAGTAGATCGTGGTCCCGCTGACACCGAGCTTGCTCTTCCCGAAGTTGAAGGACGGCGGCTGTCCCACGCCGACCTTCGCCCAGGTGACGCCGTCATCGGTGGAGACTTTCACGCTGTTGCCGCCGGAGGCGTTCCCGCGGACGTTGTAGACACGGTTGGGGTCGCCGGGCTTCCAGACGATGTCGTAGTAGTCTCCGCCCGGGACCGCGGCGGGAATGAGGTTCCAGGTCGCTCCGTCGTCGGACGAACGGTACAGCCCGTCGGTCGCGCCAGCCAGGAACGTGCCGTTCGGGCCCGCCTCGACGTGATGGAATCCGTGCCCGCTGTTCACGGCGTAGCTCAGGCTGGTGGTGATCCAGGTGGCACCGGCGTCGGTGGAGCGGAGAATGCCCACGCCGCCCACGCGGTCGATGTTCTGCGTCGGCTCGCCGGTCCCGATCACCACGATGTTCGTGTTCGTCTTGCTCACGGCGATCCCGCCCACGGCGATGCTGGGAAGCTCGTCGCTGATGGGGGTCCAGGAGTTGCCGTTGTCCGTCGACTTCCACACGCCGCCGTCCGCGCCGCCCACGTACACGACGTTGGCGTTGGTCGGGTCGAAGTCGATGGAGAGCATCCGGCCGCCGAAGTTGGTCGGGCCGAGGTTGAACCAGGTGTTGCGTGCCGGCGGCATCCGCGACTCGATGTCCTTCTTGCGGAGCCACGCCTCCCAGCGCGCGCCCGCCTCGGGAAGCTGCCCGTTCACCATCCGCTGCTCGATGAACCACTTCCTGCGGTTGTACGGCTTCCACCCGCTGCCGGGCGTCGTCTTGAGCTCGGGGTGCGCGTCGAAATACGTGCCCAGGTCGTTCAGCCACGTCCGGGTCTCTTCCGACGCGGTCTCCGTCGGTACCGGGGCGGCCGATGCCTCAGGCCAGGGCACGAAAGCCACCAGGACGCCGAGAAGGGCGCACACGAGCGCGCCGGACCGGGATCCGGTGGACGGGTTGTGAGTCATTGGATGGATTACCTCCCGAGGAACCTGCCGTCCGAGCGGAAGGGGGGATTCCACCCTGCTGGCGGCATCTGGTGAACCGGACGGGGCGCAGTATATCACGCGGTCCCGGCCGGATCCCAGGGAGGGGCCAGGCCCGGCTGTCAGTCGCGGGAGACGGCGGTTTCCGGCTGCCCGGCTTCGCCGACCGGCCGCCAGATCTCGATCCGGGCGATGCGGTACTCGCCCGAGTCGAGCTCGACCCGGTCCTCCGGGCGCTTGCCCAGGATGCGGCGGGCGAACTCCGACTGGTTCGAGTAGATCCCGTCCTCCGGGCTCGATTCCCAGGGGCCGAGGATCGTCGCGTGAAAGGGCTCGCCGGCGCCGAGGGGAGACAGCTCCACCCGGGTCCCGATCGAGACAACGGTAGGATCCACCGTCCCCGGATCGATGAGCCGGCTCCGACGCAGCTCCGACTGCAGCCGCGCCGCCCTCGAGCTCAGGAACTCGTGCTTCTGGCGGGCGGCGTGGTACTCGAAGTTCTCACTCAGGTCTCCGTACTCCCTCGCGATCCGGATGGCCTCGGTGGCCTCGGGCAGCTCGGTGCGGACCAGCTTCTCGAACTCCTGCCGCTTCGTTTCGGCAGCCTCGGAGGTCGCCCAGAGGACCTCGCCGTCGTCCTCGACCGACTTCCGGATCCGCGGGTACTTGCGGAAGATCGCGCGGCGGATGGCCGTCTTGCGATGCTCCTCCAGGGCGGCGGAGTCGATCAGCGTCAGCAGGTTCTCGGCGCCGTCCAGGTCGCAGCGCTCGAACACGGCGAAGGCGATGCCGCCCTCCTCGAAGTGCTCGCGCAGATGAGCCTTCATGTCGCGGAACTCGGCGGAATCCAGCGCCTCGGCGATCTTGGACAGCAGCGCGTGGTTCGCGCGCGCCGCCAGCTCCTCGCGCACCAGGACGTTCTTGGCGACCCACACGAACGCGGCCGGCATCTTCCGCGGCGTGGACACGGTCTGCGCGATCAGCCGCTCTGCGGCACCCTCCGGACCATCGGCACGCAGCGCCTCGTAGATCCCGGAGAGGAGGCGAAGGTCGGTCTCCAGCAGGAACGCCTCCTGGAAAACCGCCGCCCAGTCCGAAGCACGGATCTCCCGGACGCGCGCGTACACCCGCTCCCGGTAGCGGCGATCGGGAACGAGCACGATGATCTTCGCCGCGTCGGCGCGGCGCAGTACCTCGTCGACGGAGAGCAGGTCGGGATCGTGCCCGCCGCCCAGCTCCTCGAGCAGGAACACGAGCTCGAGCGCGAGAGCCGGGCTCGACGCCGCCACCTGACTCAGATCCCCGCGCAACCCTTCCACCACGGTTCGGCTCACCTCACCGTCCCGCTTGCCGAACCTGCGGGCCAGCTCCACGCGCTTCTCGAGCGACGCGCTCCCGAACTCCTCCACGATCCGCGTGGCCGCCTCTTGCGACGTACCCGTCCAGGTGAACGCGCCCTTCTTCTCCTTGCTGGGGAGCACCTGCGGGTGAGCGCGCGCCTTGGACCACCACGCGCTCCAGGAGGCGCCCTCGATCACGCCGGTCATGCACTCCTTGATCTCCGCGGCGGCCAGCGGGCGACCGAAGCGCTCCAGCAGCATGCGCAGCATCTCTCCAGGCTCGGCGCGCGCCGCGCGGCGCACACCCTCCGGATCCGACAGCCGGCGCATCATGAAGTGGTCCTGCGGAATCCAGGTGAGCAGCTTCCGCGCCTCGTCCCGCCGCACCACCAGCGGCGCGGACTTCTCGAAGCGCAGCTTGATCTTCTGCAGCGCGAGGTTCGTCTCCACCACCTTGCCGAGACCGCGCCCGAAGAGCCAGAAGCCCTCGCCCTCGTCGAAGCGCAGCCAATCGCGGAGCTCGTCGAACGCGCGCACCGGGTCGTCGGCGGTCTCCAGTGCGAAGAAGGCGATCTCCTCGGCCAGCGAGGCGCGGGCGGCGTAGCGCGTTCGTACGCACTCCAGCGCCTTGTCGCGCAGCTCCTTGTTCCGCGGCGCGAGCACCAGGGACTCGCGGATCACGTCGAACGCCGCTTCCCAGGCGTCGGAGGCGCCGAGCGCGTCGACCAGGCCGGTCAGCAGCTCGGTCATCTGGGACAGCGCCTTCGCGCCGCGCAGCTCCTTCGCGACCTCCAGGAACCACCCCAGCTCACGCGGGGCGGAATCGATGCGCGCGTTCCAGGCCGATTCGACCTCGCCGACACGCTTCTTCTTGATGTGCTGCAGCAGTTCCGGTTCGATCGCCAAGGTAGCCTCTCGTCTTCTTACCCGGTGGGCGCGGTCGCGGTCCCGTGTCTCGCGATGTGCTCCTCGAGCTGTTCGAGGAGCGATTCGAAGAGATCCAGCGTGTCGTCGACCGGTCCCGGGGAGGTCAGGTCGACGCCGGCGCGGCGCAGGATCTCGATGGGGTAGTCGGAGTCGCCGGCCCTCAGGAACCCCAGGTACTCCTCCCGCTCCCGGTCCCCGCCGCCCAGCACCCTGCGGGACAGCGCGATCGCGGCCGCGTACCCGGTCGCGTACTGGTACACGTAGTACCCGGAATAGAAGTGCGGGATCCGTGCCCATCCCAGCGCGGAGCGGTCGTCGAACTCCAGGGCAGGCCCCAGGGTCGCTGTGAACACGTCGCGGTAGAGGCCGCTCAGGATGTCGGCGGTCAGCGGCTCGCCGCGCTCGATCATCTCGTGGATGCGGTACTCGAAGTCGGCGAACATCACCTGCGTGATCACCGTGCCGCGGATCTGGTCGATGTACTGGTTGAGCAGTGCGAGCTTCCGATCAGGGTCCTCGGTTACCTCCAGCAGGTGATCCATGAGCAGCGCCTCGTTCGTCGTCGACGCCACCTCGGCCAGGAAGATCGGGTAGTGCGAGTCGTGGTAGGGCTGCTCCTTCACCGTGTACCACGAGTGCATGGCGTGACCCATCTCGTGGGCCAGCGTGAACAGGTGATCCAGCGTGCCCTGATAGTTCATGAGGACGTACGGGTGCGTCCCGTACGCGCCCCAGGAGTACGCGCCCGACCGCTTGCCCCGCGACTCGTACACGTCCACCCAGCCGCCGCCGTCCAGCCCTTCGCCCATCACCGACAGGTACTGCTCTCCCAGCGGGGCGAGACCTTGGCGCAGCAGGCGGCGCGCCTCCTCGTACGTGAACTTGGGCGGCTCCGCGGTCGAGAGCGGAACGTAGAGGTCGTAGACCTTGAGCTGATCGAGCTGGAGGATCCGCTTGCGCGTCTCCATGTAGCGGTGGATCGCGCCGCGGCGCTTCGCCACCGTGTCCAGCAGCGTGTGGAAGACCTCCACGGGAATGCGGTTCGGGAAGAGCGCCGCGTCCAGCGCGCTCCCGTAGCCGCGCGCCCGCGCGTAGAAGTGGTCCCGCTGGACCGAGCCCTGCAGCAGGGAGGCGAGCGTGTTCCGGTGCAGCTCGTAACCCTCGGTGAGGGACGACCAGGCGTCGCGGCGGACCCGACGGTCGAGCGATTCCATGAACGCGGAATAGCGCCCCTTGGTCAGCTCCACCTCCCGCCCGCTCTCGTCGCGGATGGGGCGGAAGGTGAGGTCCGCGTCGTTGAGCATGCCGAATGCCGTCCGCGGGACGCGGGTCACGTCGCCGGCCATGGCCAGGAGCTCCTCCTCCCGCGGGGAGAGGGTGTGCTCCTTCATCCGGATCAGGTTGCCGAGGTAGTGCCGCCACGGCGCGACGGCGGGATGCGCCCGGAACTCCTCCAGCCTCTCCTTGGGGACGGCCAGGATCTCGGGCTCGAGGAAGGACGTGGCCTCGGCGGACCGGGTGGACAGCCGCGAAGCCCGCTCCGCCCGGGCCTGCGAATCCGGCTCGCGCGTGTCCTGGTCCCGGAGCAGGTGCGCCCAGACGTAGCAGCGGTCCAGCCGCTCGCCGAGCTCGCCGTGCAGTCGAAGGGCCCCGGCCATCGCCTCGGGGCCCTGTGCGAGCGTCCCGGCGCGGGCCGCTATGGCCCCGATCAGGGCCTCGACCCGGACAACCTCCTCTTCCCAGGCGGTCGCGGTGTCGAAGATGTGATCGAGGCGCCAGCGAAAGGCGGGGGCTATGTCCTGCCGTGCAGGGACGGAGGCTTGGTCCATCGGTCGGGTGGAGCTCCTTCTCTCCGGCCTGGCCGGAGCGGTCGCCCATTGTCCCCCTGCCCCCGGTCCCGAGGCAAGGCCGGACTCGCCTTGCCTTTCCACGGCGTCGGGGCAGGTGTACTTTTCGCCCGTCCTCCGCAGGCTCTGGAACACAGACCCCGAACCCGTTGACGAGGTACCTACGATGAGCAGATTCCGTGCGCGGGCGCTGATCGGATTCGCCACGCTGATGCTGGCGGTCCCGGTCCTGCCCGGCTGCGGCGGCAAGACCGTGACCCGCATCGAGTCCGACACCACCGTGGACCTGTCCGGCCGCTGGAACGACACGGACTCGCGGCAGGTCTCCACCACCATGATCCAGGACTGCCTGAACAACGCCTGGCTCCGCAACCACCAGCGCGACAGCTCCAAGTCCCCGGTCGTCATCGTCGGCGCCATCCGCAACAAGTCCATGGAGCACATCCCCATCGACACGTTCATCAAGGACATCGAGCGGGCCTTCATCAACTCGGGCACCGTCACCGTCGTGGCCGACGCCGGGGAGCGCATCGACCTGCGGGCCGAGCGCGAGGCGATGCAGGGCAATGCGACGGCCCAGACGCTGAAGCACTTCGGCGAGGAAGTCGGGGCGGACTACGTACTGACCGGGACGATCAACCAGATCGTGGATGAGGAGGAGGGCGAGAAGGTCTCGTACTACCAGACCGATCTCGAGCTCATCGACGTCGAGTCCAACGTGAAGGTGTGGATCGGCACCGAGAAGATCAAGAAGTTCATCGCCAAGGGCAAGTACTCAGGCTAGGCCGTGACCTTTGCCGCCCGCATCCGGCGGCCCGGGAGGCGGGGAGCGGCAGCGCTCCTCGTCGCCCTCGCCTGCTCCGGTTGCGCTTCGTACACACAGACCGCGCTCGAGGTGCGGGGGCCGCTGGCCGCCGGCGACCTGGAGCGCGCGCAGGCCTTTTTGGAAGAGAAGAAGCCCGGCGGCGACGGGCTTCCGTATCTGATGGAGCTGGGCTTGGTGCTCCGTTACCGCGGCGAGTTCGCCCGCTCCAACGCCGCGTTCGCGGAGGCCGAGCGGCTCATCGACGAACTGTACACCGAGTCCCTGTCGAAGAAACTATTCGCGCTGGCCACCAGCGACGAGGCCATCCCCTACGACGGCGAAGCGTGGGAGCGCGTTCTCATCAACTACTACAGCGCGCTGAACTACGTGGACCTCGGGCAGTTCGACGAAGCTCTGGTCGAGTGCCGCAAGATCAATCACAAGCTCAAGGTGTACGCGGACTCGGAGGAGAGCCCGCCGACGTATCGCTCGGACGCCTTCGCGCAGTACCTCACCGGCATCCTCTACCAGGCGAACGGCGACGTGAACGACGCCTGGGTGTCGCTCCGGCTGGCGGACGAGGAGTACGAGCGATACCGGACGGAGTACGGCGTGCCCGTGCCCCAGTCCCTGGCGTCGGACCTGATGCGGCTGGCGGCCGACCAGGGCTACGCCGACGACCTCGAGCGGCTCGAGGAGCGCTTCCCCGACGCGTCCGTGGCGTCGACCGGCGATCTGCTGGCGAAGGGCGAGATCGTCGTCTTCTACGAGGAGGGCTTCATCCCGGCGAAGAAGCAGGCGGACCTGACGCTGCCGATTCTCAAGCACGAGTGGGACGACGATCAGGTCACATACGCGCGCACACTATCGGGGCGAAGACACGTGCACCGGCAGTACAAGAAGACCGAGCTCGAGTACCTGCTGCGCGTGGCCATTCCGGAGTTCGCGCCCAAGACCGCGGCGGAGAGCCCGGGACACGCCGTCGTCACCGTGGGCGAAGTGGCGGCGAAGTCGCAGCTCGCCGAGGACCTGGACGCCATCGCGCGGCGCGGACTGGACGACCGCATGGACGGCATCGTCTTCAAGACCGTGCTACGCGGCCTCGCCAAGTACGCGCTCACCCGCGGTGTCGAGGCCAAGAAGGGCGACGTGGCCGGAACGCTGGTGAACCTGTTCACGGCGGTCACCGAGAAGGCGGACACGCGCGGCTGGATCACGCTGCCGCGGACCATCCAGGTGGCGCGGCTCGTCGTTCCGCCGGGGACGCACGCGGTGGACGTGACGTGCTACGGGCCGAGCGGGAACGTGGTGGAGAGCGTGACATTCCAGGACGTGCAGGTCGGCCCCGGCGAGGTGCGGATCCTCAGCCACCGATCGTTCTAGCCACGGGGTCGGCCGATGCTCCAGTCCCGCCGCGGAGAATCACCGCGTCCTCGCGCTCACTCCGCCTCGAAGTCGCTCCGCTCCACCCACCAGCGGCGCCCGCACCGCGGGCAGAAGACCTCGACGCCCCCTTCGCCCCGGAACAGTTCCTCGGGGTCCTTCGCGAACATCCCGCGTATGACTTCCAGGATCTTCTGCGGGCTGCACCCGCACTGGAAGCGGTAGGTGCGTTCGTCCAGCAGCGGAAGTCCATCGTCGCAGAGGCCGAGCGCCTCCTCGCGGCCGAGCCCGCGCAGCCACGCCGACCTCGTGTCCGGCAAGCCCAAGAGCATCACGAACTCCGTGTCCGTGGCCTCGAAGAAGCGTGCCGGCGTCTGCTCCGACATGTCGTAGTACCTCTCGAACATGTGCAGCAGGTCGTGCCCCTGCACGTCGATCGTGCTCACGACCGGCGTACCGCCGGCGCGGCTCGTCTGCACGTACATGCGGCTGCTCTCCGCCGGGCGCACGTTCTCGGTGAAGATGCGCCCGGTCACGGTGCGTTCCCCGGAGTCTCCGGTGAGGAACACGTTGGTCGGGGGCCGGTGCAGATTGATCGTCCAGGCCACGTTCTCGCCCGCCGGTCGGCAGGCGAGATGCAGCGCCGCCGCGCCCAGACCCTGGCGCATCAGGATCTGGGACAGCCCGTCCGGCTCCGATTCCCAGCGCTGAACGTGGTCCAGATAGGCCGCGTGCAGCGGGGCGAAGTCGGCGACCAGCACGATCAGATCGTGCTCGCGGTCCAGATGCCTGCGCACGGACGCTTCGCCGACCTTGGCCGCTTCGGGAGCCGGTCGCGTCACGCCGCGCACGCCTTCCGGCGCGGTAGGGTCGCGGCGACGTCCGGCGCCGGCTCGCAGGGCGGGCCACCGTGATACGCAAGCTCCACCTCGTCCCGGCCGACGCGGACGTGGGTGAAGCTCCGGGTGGCCGCGTCCTCCCGATGCATGCACACCGAGAACGCACTCGGACCGTTCTCGTGGCTCTTGTGGTACGCGAGCAGCCGCTCGCGCGTCGGCACTCCGCCCACGATCCGCCGGTACTCTGCGCGCCGGTGCGCGCCTACTTCGCCCTCCTCGAACGAGCTGGATACGAGCGGCACGCGCTTCTCCGCGTCGCCGTCCACCGCGAGACGCCGCCGGTCCCACTCCGCGACGAGCGCCGTCCTGCGCTCCCCCAGCGCGAGCAGGCGGAACGACCGGTACGCGTCCAGGTCCGTCCCGCGGATCTGCTGCTCGATCTCGCCCGTCGTCCGGCAACCGGCGAGGTCGATCACCAGCAGTCCTCGGCTTCGCCAGTCGGTCCGCACGCCGTAGTCCGCCGAACGGAAGCCGTTCAGCACGGCGAGGGAGACGCCTGAGTCGTTCACGGCGATCCAGGTCCCGCCGAAATCCGGATCCTCCGGCGCGAGGAAGCTGACCGCGGTACCGTCAGGCCGGACCGCCTCTCGAGCGCGCGGCGGCCGCGCCTCGCCGCGCGCCCGGAGCTCGTCGCGGTTGAAGAAGAGCTCGTAACCGGAATCCGTCCGGAGCCAGGTCGCGGTGCACATCGCGGCGAGCATAAGCCCCGACACCGGCCGGCGCTGCTATAATCAGGACGAACCGGCTGCAGAAGGAGCATCGGGATGACGATCCCCGCAGCATTTCGCGCCGTAGGACTCGCCTTCGGGATGGCCGTCGCCGCCTTGCTGGCTTGGCAGCTTCGCCCTGCTCCCGAGGCGCCCAAGCAGCCCAACGACTGGTTCCTCGCGCAGCGCGCCTGGCCGGGGCACGAGGTTCCTGCCGGCGCGCACGCGAACGCGCTGGCGCAGGCGCGCGCGCTGGCGGAAGCTCCGTTCCGATCCTCGGCCACGCCGTGGACCGCCACCGGCCCGACGAACGTCGGCGGTCGCATCACCGCCATCGCCGTCGATCCCTCCAACTCCTCCCGCGTTTGGATCGGCGGAGCCGACGGGGGCGTCTTCCGCAGCACGGACGGCGGCCTCGCCTGGACGCCGCAGCTCGACGAGTTCGGCGGGCTGTCCATCGGAGCGCTCGCCCATCACCCGACGCAGGCCGGCGTCCTGGTCGCCGGTACGGGGGAGGCCAACGGCAGCGGCGACTCCTACGACGGACTCGGCATCCTGCTCACCACCGACAGCGGCGACACGTGGAGCGTCGCCGGGCTGCCCGCATCCCAGCGCATCGGCCGCATCGCCTGGAACGCGACCGACCCCTCGGTGATTCACGTCGCCGTCTCCGGCGGCCTCTTCTCCAAGGGGCCGGACCGCGGAATGTACCGCTCGACCGACGGCGGCGCCTCCTGGCACCAGACGCTCTTCGTCAGCGATTCGACTTCCGCCATCGACGTCGTGCTGGATCCGTCGAACCCGCAGAACGTCTTCGCCGCGTTCTGGGAGCGGCTGCGCGCGCCGAGCAACCGCAGCGTGGCCGGACCGACCAGCGGCGTGTGGAAGTCCACGGACGGCGGCGACACCTGGACGAAGCTCACCAGCGGCCTGCCGTCGGGTTCGACCGTCGGCCGCATCGGCCTCGCGCTGGCGGCCACGAGCCCGCAGACCGTCTTCGCCATCTACGCCGACACGCCGGGCAACTTCACCGGCGTGTACCGCACCACGAACGGCGGAACGAGCTGGTCCCGCCGGGACGACGGCATCGACCTGTCCAGCCTGTACTCGAACTTCGGCTGGTACTTCGGCAACATCCGGGTCGATCCCACGAACGCGAACGTGCTCTACGCGCTCGGCGTCTCGTTCTACAAGTCGACCGACGGCGGCGTGAACTGGTTCAGCGCGCTGGGAATCCAGCACGTCGACCAGCACGACCTGTGGATCAACCCGTCGACGTCCTCGCAGCTCTACTCCGGAAACGACGGCGGCTTCTACGTGAGCACGAACACGGCGGCCAGCTGGACGCATCGGAACACGCTCCCCATCACGCAGTTCTACGCCATCACCGTGGACCCGCAGCTCCCCTGGCGCATCTACGGCGGGACGCAGGACAACAGCACGCCGCGCACGCTCACGGGTGCCCTGGACGACTGGGACGTGCTGATCGGCGGCGACGGCTTCACCGTGCTCGTCGATCCGACGAACTCCAACGTCATCTACGGCGAGTACCAGTACGGCGGATTCGTGAAGTCGACCGACGGCTTCAACTTCAGTTCGGCGAAGAGCGGCATCTCCGGATCGGACCGCACGAACTGGCACGCGCCCTTCGTCATGGATCCGAACGACAACCTGAAGCTGTACTTCGGCACGTACCGCGTGTACCGGACGACGAACGGCGCAGCGAGCTGGTCCGCCATCTCCACCGATCTCACCGACGGACCCGGCGGCGGCAGCCTCACGTTCGGTACGCTCACCACGCTGGCCGTCTCTCCCACCGCGCCGAACACGATCTACGCGGGAGCGGACGACGGCAACGTGCACGTCACGACGAACGGAGGTGGGAGCTGGACGGAGATCGACGCGGGGCTGCCGGTACGCTGGGTGACGCGCGTCGCGGTGGATCCGGCCGACGACGCCACGGCCTACGTGACCTTCTCCGGCTACAAGTCGGACGTCTTCCTGCCGCACGTGTTCCGCACCACGAATCACGGCACGTCGTGGACGGACATCTCCGGCAACCTCCCCGAAGCCCCCGTCAACGACATCATCCCCGATCCGGACGATCCGAACCGGCTCTTCGTGGCCACGGACGTGGGCGTGTACGTGTCCGCCGATCTCGGCGGCACCTGGGAGAAGCTGGGCACGGGGCTCCCGCTCTCCGTCGTCGTGGACATCGAGCTGCACGATCCGACGCGCTGGCTGGTGGCCGGAACCCACGGCCGCTCGTCGTATGCGCTGGATCTCGCATCGGTGGTCGACGCGCCGCTCGTCGCGGGAGAGGCGGCCACGTCAGGAATCCGCCTCGCCGCGCCGGCGCCGAATCCGTCGGACGGGGCGGTGCGGCTCGCGTTCACACTGCCCCGCGCGGGCGAGGTGCGGCTCACGTTGCACGACGTGGCCGGCCGTCGGATCCGGGAGCTGTGGTCGGGGAACGCCGCCGCCGGCTCCAACGAGCTGACGTGGGACGGCCGGGACGCGGCCGGACACCCGGTACCCGCAGGCGTCCTCTTCGCGCGGCTGGAAGCGGCGGGCGAGGTGCGCACGGCGAAGGTCCTCCGCCTGCGCTGACGACTAGTGTTCCGTCTCGAAAGAAATGATCAGATGGCCGAGCGTCGTAGCCGCCGTGTCCGGAGCCACGGACGGCGGAGGCCGGCGGCCACGAAGCGAGCGAGGCAC
>JBQTGV010000036.1:0-84778 GCA_052390515.1 Candidatus Eiseniibacteriota bacterium
CGAGGCCTGGGAGCTCTTCGATGGCCCCGCCAACCAGGCGCGGGCCTGCCCGCACTTCTCCGTCGAGATGGAGACCGGCACCGGCAAGACCTACGTCTACCTGCGCACGATCTTCGAGCTGTCGTGCCGCTACGGCTTCCAGAAGTTCATCATCGTCGTTCCGAGCGTCGCAATTCGAGAGGGCGTGCTCAAGAACATCGAGATCACCGCCGAGCACTTCCGCGCGCTCTACAACAACCTGGCCTTCGAGCATTTCGTCTATGATGCGAAGAAGGTCAACCGGCTGCGGCAGTTCGCCACGAGCAGCACGCTGCAGATCCTGGTCATCAACATCGACGCCTTCCGCAAGAACTTTACCGGGACTGACGAGGAGCGGAAGAGCAACGTCATCTACAAGGAGAGCGACAAGCTCTCCGGCCGCCAGCCGATCGAGTTCGCGCAGGCGGCTCGCCCGATCGTGGTCATCGACGAGCCGCAGAGCGTCGACTCGACCGACAAGGCGCAGGAGGCGATCAAGGCGCTGAACCCGCTCTGTACCCTGCGCTACTCGGCCACGCACCGCAATCCCTACAACCTCGTCTATCGCCTCGATCCGGTACGCGCGTTCGAGCTGAAGCTGGTCAAGCAGATCGTGGTGGCGAGCGCGGCCGCCGAAGGCGCGGTCAATGATGCCTTCGTGCGGGTCGAGCAGATCAAGTACCAGCCGAGGATCCAGGCCAAGCTGCGCATCCACGTGCAGACCTCCAGCGGCCCCAAGGAGAAGTCCGTGACGGTCCGGCAAGGGGCCGACCTGCACGTCCTCTCGGGCGAGCGTGCCTGCTATCGCGACGGCTTCGAGGTGGCCGAGATCAACGCCGAGCCTGGGAGCGAGTCGCTGCGCTTCGCCAACGGGCGGACGCTGCGGCTCGGCGAGGAGATCGGCGGCCTGCGCGAGGATGTCTGGCGGGCGCAGATCAAGCACACGGTCAAGAAGCACCTGGAGAAGGAGCTCCAGGTTCGCGCGCGCGGCCTCAAGGTGCTCTCGCTCTTCTTTATCGACCGTGTGGCCAACTACCGCGATTACGGCGCGGATGGCCAACCGGTGAAGGGGAAGTTCGCCGTCGCCTTCGAGGCGACGCTGGCGGAGCTGGCCCGCGACGCGCGCTACCGGGAGCTGGCCTGGCTGGCCGAGCCGGTCGAGCGCGTGCACAACGGCTACTTCGCGCAGGACAGGAAGGGCGTGCTCAAGGACACGCGCGGTGACACGCAGGCCGATGACGAGGTCTACAACCTCATCATGAAGGACAAGGAGCGGCTCCTGTCGCTGGAGGAGCCGCTGCGCTACCTGTTCAGCCACTCCGCGCTGCGCGAAGGCTGGGATAACCCCAACGTCTTCCAGATCTGCACGCTCAACGAGACGAGGAGCGCGGTCAAGAAACGCCAGGAGATCGGCCGAGGCCTCCGCCTGCCGGTCGACGAGCACGGTCTGCGCGTCTTCGACGAGTCGGTCAACAAGCTCTACGTGATGGCGAACGAGAGCTACGAGGACTTCGCGCGCGCGCTCCAGACCGAGTACGAGGAGGAGTGCGGCGTGACCTTTGGCAAGGTCCCGTTCACGGCGCTCGTCAAGCTGACCCGCGTCGTTGACGGCGTGGAGCAGCCGATCGGGCGAGACGCCGCAGAGGCGATCCGCGCGTCGCTGGTCGAGCAACGGATGCTCGATGCCGACGGGCGGATCCAGCCAGCCTTCGACCCCAGGCGGAAGGACTTCAGGCTGGAGCTGCCGGAAGCGGTGCGCGACCTTGGCCCGGCGGTCGTGGACCTCTTGGCCAGCTACCAGCTCGAGCGGCACATCCGACGGGAGCGGGACGAGGGAACGAACCGGCTGAAGAAGGAGGTCACCCTCAGCCCCGAGTTCCAGGCGCTTTGGGAGCGGATCAGGCCCAGGACCACCTACCGAGTGGAGTTCGAGACGGAAGCGCTCGTCCGGCGCGCGGTCGACGCGATCCGCCGCATGGAGAGGATCGAGGCGCCGCGGATCCTCGTCGCTGCGGGTCAGGTCCAGATCGGCAAGGCAGGCGTGAGCACTCGGGCCACGAGCGTGGCCGAGGAACGCCCGACGTACGGCGTGCACGCCCTTCCGGATCTGCTCGCGTACCTGCAGAACGAAACCGAGCTCACGCGGTCCACTCTGGCGCGCATCCTCAACGAATCCGGGCGTCTTTCAGAGGTGTTCGAGAACCCTCAGCGTTTCCTCGATCAAGTGGCGTCGATCCTCAAGCACGAGCTGCATCGCCTGCTCGTCGATGGGATCAAGTACGAGCGTATCCCGGTGGAGGGCCCCGACGCGGCCTGGGAGATGCTCCTCTTCAAAAACGAAGAGCTGGTCAACTACCTTACCGCGCTCCAAGTGCAGAAGTCCGTCTACGAGTACGTGGTGTACGATTCGGAAGTAGAGCGCGAGTTCGCCACGAAGCTCGACCAGCGCGACGACATCAAGCTCTTCGTGAAGGTGCCGAGTTGGTTCGAGATCGACACGCCGGTCGGCAAGTACAACCCCGACTGGGCCATCCTCAAGCACGATGGAACGGCGCTCTACCTCGTGCGCGAGACCAAAGGCACGCGAGACTTCCTCAAGCTGCGCACCGCCGAGGCGGACAAGGTGCGTTGCGGCCAGAAGCACTTCGAGGCGATCGATGTCCCGTTTGCGGTGGTTGTTGAGGCCGACGAGGTCTGAGCTGCGAGAGAAAGTGAGCGACGGAAGGCGCGGCCGCCGACGCGCCAGACCGTCTCCGCAGCAGAACGGCAAGGCGTTAGGCCGATGGAGACGCGCACGTGAATCGCCAGACGGTTTTCCGCTACTACGCGCCGCGCTTCTCTGCGTGGTCGTGGGCATAAGTGTGGTTCTCAGATACGCAACGGTCGATAGGATTCCACTCATCGGCTCCACCATCGCGGCTGTCCTGGGGTTCTGCTATTTCGTTCAGCAGCAGAGGCTTGCCGAGACCGCTTTGGGAGCAGTGCTCTTCTGCAAAGGAGGTAGGCCACAGTGCCTCGAAGTATTCACCTATGGCGATGACCACCGGGAAGGTGTCTACGATGTTTCGCGATCGAACAGACCGCCAGGGCACTCGTGATGCACGTGAATTCACTCCCGATCCACACCCCTTCCCTTCGGCTACGCTGCCTTGTCGTCGATGACGCCGAGCGGATGATGAAGCTCAACGCCGAACCGTCCACTAGTCGCTGGCTTCCGTCGCATGTCTATGCAGACATGCGTGAGGCAACCTCGCGCATGCGCTACCTGATCTCCTGCTATTCGTCGCCAGGCGATCCGCGTATAGGCCCGTACGTCCTGGCCGTTGAGCACCTCGCCAGTGGAGCGCTGCTTGGCCACGTGGGGTTCAGCCCTCTTGACAGCGATGTGGAAGTTTCCTACGCCATCGCCGAGGCTTCACGCGGGCACGGGTACGGTTCCGAGGCTCTGCTTCACGCGTGCCGGTGGGCCGCAAAGAACTTCGACCTGCCAAGGTTCCTGGCCATCACCGAATCTGACAACGCTCCGTCACGCCGCACTCTCGAGCGTGCCGCATTCGTTCATGCCGCAGACACGGTTATGCAATTTCAGGGTCGCCAACAGACTGTCAGTCGTTACTTGTGGCGCCACTCCAATGGGCCGGTGCGGTGAGGCCTCACCGGGGCCTCATACGTGTTAGGCGTTTGCCCTCCGATGATCATGCGGTCAACCCTCCGTCAATCGTCAGGCTCGCGCCCGTCACGAAATCCGACTCTGAGCCGGCGAGGTAAGCAACCATCGCCGCGACCTCATCGGGGGAACCGTAGCGCGATAGGGCCATGAGCTTGCGCAAACTCTCGGCGAAGTCGCTGTTCGCGGGGTTCATGTCTGTCTCTATTGCGCGCAAGTTGACCGCCACGGTGCGGTCGAAGTCCTCGAGTCGGTAGTCGCCAATCGGCGCGATGGCGGCGATACCCGCGTTATTGACAAGAATGTCGATGCCTCCCAGCTCGACGACCGCTTGCTCCACGGCGGCGATCGGACGTAGGCTCACTGCGAATGGAGGAGCGGATGTCGGCGACAGGCGGTTCGAGCGAGACTGTCGAAGAATACAAGGCGAGAATCTTCAGCTACGTCGCTGGTGCTGATCCACTCGTTCTCCAAGCCAGAGCTCCCGATGTTCTTGCAGCGCTCCTGAAAGGTCTTTCTACCGACGACCTCGGGCAACGACCGGCTCCGGGGAAGTGGTGTATTCGAGAAATCGTGGCCCACCTGGCTGATGACGAGCTCGTCGGTGCGTACCGAATTCGCCTGATTCTCTCTGCGCCGGGCACGGCAATTCAGGCGTTTGATCAGGACGTGTGGGCGAGTACGGGAAGGTACAGGACGAGTGACGTGATGGACGCTCTTGCGCTCTACCGAGCATTGAGGTTCGCGAACTTGAAACTTCTGCAGTCGTTGAGCACTCAAGAATGGGACATGTTCGGTGTTCACGCGGAACGTGGAAGAGAATCTCTGCGGGATGTGGCGATGTACTTCGCAGGACACGACATCAATCACTTTCGCCAGATCGAGTCGATCAGACGCCTGTTGGGCATGGCAACCCCAGAAAGCGGTGCCGCCGATGTCCATGTTGTCGCAGGAGCGTCATGCGGACCTCGCCGCGCGGCCACGACCTGACCATGAATTGCAGAGCGGAGGTTTCGCGGTTACGCTCGGCACCAAAGGGCGACCCACAAGGAGGCGACCATGCCCGCGCCATCGAAAGGTCCCGACACGATTGTACTGGTCCATGGCTTCTGGGTGACGCCGCGAAGCTGGGAGCACTGGATTACACGCTATGAAGCCCAGGGCTACCGCGTCCTCGCTCCGGCGTACCCGGGCTTCGAGGTCGAGGTCGAAGCCCTCAACCGCGATCCTTCGCCCGTCGAGCGACTCACGGTTCCCGCGATCATGGCGCACCTGGAAGGCGTTGTCGGGCGACTCGAGGTGCCACCAATCCTCATGGGTCACTCGGCAGGTGGGGCGTTTGTGCAGCTGCTGCTCGATCGGGGATACGGGGCGGTGGGAGTGGCGATCAACTCTGCACCGACGGAGGGCGTGCTCGTCACGCCGCTATCGCAGCTCAAAGCGAGCTTTCCGGTGCTGAAGAATCCCGCGAATCGGCACAGGGCAGTGGGGTTCACGTACGATCACTGGCGCTACGTGTTCACCAACACATTCGACGAAGCGGACGCGCGCGCCGCCTACGACCGTTATCACGTCCCGGCATCGGGGGGCATTTTCTGGGACAGCGTGCTGGCGAACTTCATCCCCGGGCCCCAGGCCACCGCGGTCGACTACCATAACGACGCCCGCGCGCCCCTTCTCTTCATCTCGGGGAGCGAAGATCACTTGATGCCGCCGGCCGTCCAACGCTCGAACGCAAAGCATTACAAGTCGAGCACGATCACGGAGATCAAGGAATTCCCGGGACGCTCGCATCTCATGCCCGCCCAGCGGGGGTGGGAAGAGATCGCCGACTATGCACTGGCGTGGGCTGAGAAGCACGGTACGCGGCGGCCGCAGATCGCTCCGGCACCTTCAGGGGATGAGGCCAAGTGACATCTCTCTGGGTTGTTCGTCACTCCACCTGCGAGAGGAGCAAACATGAGTACGATCACGAGCAATGACGGCGTCGAGATCTTCTACAAGGACTGGGGCCCCAAGAACGCGCAGCCCATCGTCTTTCATCACGGCTGGCCGCTGAGCGCCGATGACTGGGATGCGCAGATGCTCTACTTCGTGCAGAAGGGCCATCGCGTCATCGGTCACGACCGGCGCGGCCATGGCCGGTCGAGCCAGGTCAGCGATGGTCACGACATGGACCACTACGCCGCGGACGCGGCCGCCGTCTTCACGCATCTCGACCTGCGCAACGCCGTCCACATCGGCCATTCGACCGGCGGCGGCGAGGCGGCGCATTATGTCGCACGCCACGGGAAGGGGCGCGTCGCCAAGCTGGTGCTCATCGGCGCCGTGCCGCCCATCATGGTGAAGACACCGGCCAGTCCGGGCGGCTTGCCGATCGAGGTATTCGACGACCTGCGGGGACAGCTCGCCTCCAATCGCGCGCAGTTCTATCGCGAGTTCTCGAGCGGCCCCTTCTACAGCTACAACCGGCCATGGGCGAAAGCGTCCCAAGCCGTGATCGACAACTGGTGGCGCCAAGGGATGATGGGCGGTGCGAAGGCGCACTACGATGGCATCAAGGCCTTCTCGGAGACGGACTTCACCGAGGACCTGAAGGTGATCGACGTCCCAACGCTCGTCATGCATGGCGACGACGACCAGATCGTCCCGATCGCCAATTCCGCGCCGCTCTCCGCGAAGCTCCTCAAGAAGGGCGTCTTGAAGGTCTACGAGAAGTTCCCGCACGGCATGTGCACGACGCATGCCGACGTGATCAATGCGGATCTTCTCGCGTTCATCAAGAGCTGAACTGGAGGCGGCATGGGAGAAGAGCTTGCGGCAGCCAACGTCAATCGCGCGTATTCGCTGGCGGCGACGAGCATCGCGATCTTCGCGTTCGTGCTGTTCTTTCTGTATCCGCGGTTCGTGAGCGGCGAGGTCAATGCCTTGCTGTTTCGAGCCACGTTGGTCGCGATGGGTGTGGCGACATTCTCATTCGTGTTCGCGTCCTTCTATTACTACTGCTCCTCGCTCGGTGGCCGGTTCGATGATGCCGAGCAGTCGCTGTACTCCCGGCGAGGCGATCGCTTCTGGCTACTCGGTGAGACCCTGCTGTTCCTCGTTCCGAGCCTGATCCTCTTCGCGGTCGGGCTTCTCGAGGTCGGGTCCGTGTGGTTCGCGCTCTGGCTGGTGTACTTGCTCTTCGTCATCAAATACTTCCCCAGGGTCGAGACCGCGCGGAGAGAGCTCCCGCCGAGGCGAAGGAGGTCAAATGGCTGACATGCTGAAAGTCATCGAGGGTCTCGCCGCGCGCGCGACTTCGGGGAGGGATCGATGGACAAGCCCCGCATCTTCCTTGGCTCGTCAGGAAAACAGGAGAAGCTGCTTCAGGAGCTGACACGCGGCCTCGAAGATGTTGCACACGTGGAACCCTGGACGACGTCCTTCAATCCTGGGACCACCACGATGGAACGCCTCGTCGAGCTTACCCGTGGAGTCGACTTCGCGGCATTCGTGTTCGCTCAGGACGACTGGACGACCGACAGCTCTCACGCATCGCCTCTGCCCGGGTCCGGTCAGGCTTCTCCGCGAGACAACGTCGTCTTCGAAGCCGGTCTTTTTGGCGGCGTCCTCGGAATGCGTCGAACGTTCATCCTCCATGCCACCGGCTCGAAGCTACCAAGCGATCTCCTCGGCCTCACGACCGTACGGTACAACGAAGCGCTTACTCCGGCCGAGATGAGTGTCCTCAATGAGAAGCTTCGGAAGGCGATCGCGAACGAGGGTCGCCTCGCCCGCATCGAAGGCCTGTGGTGGCAGTTTTCCCTGACGGAGCGCACCGCGCGGGAGCCCTCCGCCGTGAGCCTTCTACGGATTTCGAGGGACCGCAGCGGCGCGCTGGAGGTGGCCGGGCGTTCATGGCAGGAGAAGGGTCGCTTGTCCGCGAGATACTGGAGCGAAGCGACGAAGGAGAAGAAGGAGCCGACGGGCGTCTTCTACTATTGGAACGGAGTACGGCCCCTGGACGCGAACGCGCCGCTGTTGCACGGCACGGGGGAGATTCGGCTGGACTCGGTCGATCGCGCTTCCGGATATTGGACGACTCTCGCCGACGCGGACCCACAGCTAAACGTGCGGACATCGGGTGTCTACTGGCGCGCCGAGCCAGCGGACATGGAGACCCTCGACGGTCGCGACGATGGGAAGCGCGCGAAATTGATCGCCGAGCGCCTGAGGCAGTGGAAGTCGGCCACGAAAGCATGAGGCTCGTTAGAGGCCACCCGAGGGATCCGGGGCGGCGAGGACGCTCCGGTCGAAGACGACCGCAGTAGAACGCGCGGCGCTGTCGTGTAGAATCTCACGGAGGGCCTCCTTGCGGCCGCGGAGGGCTTCCGGAGTGCGAGGGCTACCATGAATCGTCGCAGTTTTCTGTTCGCCTCCTCCGGGGCCGCCGCCGGTTCCCTGTTGGTGCCGGGCTTGGCTGAGGCCGACGAGGGCGACAAGTCCCCGTATGCCGGCAGCGGACTCATCACCGGCACGCCCAAGCCGCTCCGCCACAAGGAGGTGCCCGGGTTCTTGAGCGCCGCCCAGATTGCCCCCCACCATGCAGCCCACTACGGCGGCGCGTTGAAGGCACTGGTGGGGATCGAGCAGAAGTTCGAGGAGAGCTTTGCCAAGGGCACGGCCATCGACGCCGCTGCGTTCGAGACGTTGAAGCGGCAGCAGTCCAGCCGGGGCAACAGCGTCGTCCTGCACGAGCTGTACTTCGACGGGCTGGCGCTCAAGGCGACGGACCCGGCCGAGGGTGTCCGCAGAGCCGTCGAGAGGCGGTTCGGGTCGCTCGATAAGTGGGCGGCCGACTTCACCGCCAGCGCCAAGGCCGCCGCGGGATGGGCGATGTTGGTCGTCCACCCGGTCAACGGCCGACTGTACAACGTGGTCAGCGATGAACACGCCCAGGGGCCGCTGTGGCTGGCGGTGCCGCTGGTCGTGATCGACACCTACGAGCACGCCTTCTACATCGACTACCAGAACAAGAAGGCCGAGTACGTCGAGCGGTTCCTCACGTTCATCGACTGGGCCGAGGCCGACCGCCGGTATCGGTCGGTCGTCCAGGGGTAGCCAAGGCAGGCCGAACTAGGCGCGGCACCTGCCCGCGGCGTTTCCGGGAGTTCAATCGCCGTGCGAGGCAGCGCGCCCGGCTTTCCTTGATCGCCAGTCACAGAACAGCCTGAGAGGCCGAAAGCACAGTGAACGCCACGCCGAGATGGGCCATCGCTCCCTACTTCATCGTGGACGATGTCGTCGTGACCGCGAACTACTACAGAGACAAGCTGGGCTTCCGCTACGAGCGTTTCTGGAACGACCCACCCTCGTTCTGTATGGTCAAGCGCAGCGGCATCGTGATCATGTTGGCGCAGCTCGAGACGGCTGGGGCGATGCGCCCCAATCATCTCGTCGATCCGGAGGGCGGGGCCTGGGACAGCTACATCTGGGTGGATGATGCGGACGCGCTCTACACGGAGTTCCAGAGAGCCGGAGTAAAGATCGTGCGCGAGACCTGTGATCAACCTTATGGTTGCCGCGACTTTGACATCGAGGATTGCAACGGATATCGGCTCTGCTTCGGGCATGACCTGGAAGGCTGATCTCAACGCTCACGGTGGCGGACACGCGCTCGAAGCCGACGGCGCCCATCCATTGAGGAGTACGTCAGGCCGTATGAGAATCGTCCACGCGTCCCGCTGCACGCTGGAGCCTCAGGTTGCAGCGCACGCCCGCGAGATGTTCAATGTTCTCAGCGACCCTGCGATCTACGAGTTCGAAGGCCGCCCTCCGTCCAGCGAGGCTAGTTTGGCGGAGGGCTTCGCACGGCTGGAGAATCGCCGCTCCGCTGACGGCACACAGCACTGGCTCAACTGGGTCATCCGCGTGCCCACCGGGCGCTTGGCCGGCTACGTGCAGGCCACCGTCTTGGCGAGCGGAGTGTCTCTGGTCGCGTACGAGCTCGCGAGCAGGTACTGGCGGCAGGGTCTCGGTAGCAGCGCCGTTGCAGCGATGGCCACCGAGCTGAAGACCGTCTATGGCGTTCACACCCTCGTGGCTGTGCTGAAGGCACGAAACTACCGATCGCTCGCGTTGCTCCGAAGTCTCGGCTTCCAAGCTGCCAGCGAGCAGGAAGTGGCCGAGTATCGTGACACACCAGACGAAGTCGTCATGGTGAGGCGGGAGGGAGCGCAGATTGCGGGACGACCGCATTCTCCTCGGTGGTAGAATGCCGTTGCACGTCGCGTGCGGCCGCAGCTCATACCCAACGGCCTGCGCCGGGAGGGAAATGTCCACGGCGCTCGCCTTGCCACCGAGGACCAGCACCGCCGCGGCCATGACGTACGAGCCGAGCCTTCTCGAAGTCGACATCGGAAACCTCCGAGAGTCCGCCCCGGGGCGCGCAATTCGCCGGCTAGTGTTCTGTCCACGAAGTCATGTTAATGCCTGACCGCCTTGCGGATGAGTTCCCCGGACTCCTTGGTCCAGACGAACGGCTTGGGATTCTCGTTCCAATGGGCGAGGAAGTGGTGGACGTGACGGATGAGCTGGCGGGCGGAGTCGAACGATCCGCGACGGATGGACTTCCAGGTCAGGACGCTGAACCACGCCTCGACGAGGTTCATCCACGAAGCACCTTTGGGCGTGAAGTGGAAGTGAACGCGCGGATGCGCCTCGAGCCACGCCTTCACCGCCGGCGTCGAGTGGATCGAGGAGTTGTCCAAGACGAAGTGGAGATCACGCCGGGGATAGAGACGCGCAACGCTCTTCAGAAAGTCGAGGAAGTCCGCTCCGGTGTGAGGCGTAGGCTGTCGCGGTGAGCGCAGCTGATCCGCAAGCGTTAGCCCGACACCTTGGCTACTTGACGCCACGGAGTGGAGTGATTACCATGTAATCACTCCACGGAGGTGCGTCATGAAGGCCAAGGTCGTCAGGATCGGCAATTCGAAGGGCATTCGCCTCCCCAAGCCTCTCCTTGAGCAGGTGGGGTTAACGGAAGAGGTGGAGCTCGAGGTCAGAGACGGAGCGATCGTGATCACTCCGGGTGAGCAGGCCCGTCGGGGTTGGGCGCAGGCGGCTCAAGCCGTAGCGGCCCGCGGCGAGGACCAATTGCTCGACGCACCAATCCCCACAGAGTTCGACCGCGAGGAGTGGGACTGGTGAGAGTGACGGATGTCCGCCGGGGCCAAGTGTACCTGGTCTCGCTGGACCCGACCATCGGGCGCGAGATCAAGAAGACCAGGCCCTGCGTCGTCGTTTCGCCCGATGAGCTGAACGCGCATATGCAGACCTGCATTGTCGCGCCACTAACGACCGGGAGTCATACGTACCCGTTCCGCGTGTCGTGTCAGTTCCAGGGGAAGGGAGGTCATGTCGTTCTGGATCAGATTCGAACCGTGGATCGGGCACGCTTGGTCAAGAGGCTGGGGCGTCTCTCCTCTCGGGCAGTTGAGCGGTCGCTCGTGGTACTGGGTGAGATGTTCGCTCCTTGAGGGGGCGGGCTAAACTCCGGCTCGCGGAAGCACAGGACGAGACGCACGAATTCCCCGGCCTCGGTCAAATCCGTCGGATCGCGTGGCGGTGGCGCTCGCCGCTGAACCGCCGCCGTTGGGCGGCGAAAAGAGGCGTTCGACGTGCGGGATCAATGGGCGGCCGGGTCAACCTACGAGGACTTCATGGGCCGGTGGAGCCGCCGTCTCGCCCCGCAGTTCGTGGTCTGGTTGCGGATCCCTCGCGGTGTCCACTGGCTGGATGTCGGGTGCGGCACGGGGTCGCTTGCCGACGCGATCTGCAGCCATGGCGCCCCGGCGTCCGTCGTAGGCTGCGATCCAGCAGCCGCTCTGGTCGAATTCGCTCGAGAGCATCACCGGGACGCCCGTGTTTCTTTCGCCACCGCCGGCGTCGGAAGCCTCCCACCCCGCCCTGGAGGGTACGGCAGTGTCAGCTCGCTGCTCGCCTTGAATTTCTTCCCAGACTGCGAAGCCGCCGTTCAAGAGATGCGGTCTGTCGCTGCGCCACGCGCCACGGTCTCCGCGTGCGTTTGGGACTACGCTGACGGAATGCAGTTCTTGCGCTACTTCTGGGATGCCGTAGCGGAAGTGGACCCGACGGCCCGAGAACTCGACGAGGGCAACCGGTTCCCCCTCTGCCGCCCCGATGCGCTGACGACACTGTTCCGCGGCGGCGGTCTTGGTGACGTGCGCTGTGACCCGATCGAGATCCCCACGGTGTTCGCCGGCTTCGATGACTACTGGCGCCCCCTTCTTGGAGGAACGGGTCCCGCTCCATCGTACGTTGCTTCGCTTGACACTGATCGCCGCGCACTCTTGGCGCGGACGCTTGAGGGCACGTTGCGACGAGGAGCAGATGGAACGATCGCCCTCAGTGCTAGAGCGTGGGCGGTTCGCGGAACGGTGAACTGATTGGGCGGACGGAATTGACGGACTATCTTCCGAGAGTTGCGAATGAGGATGTTCGCCGGATCCTCAAACGGGACTTTCGCCATCACCAAGAGGTGCTTCGGTTACATCGGGAATACGACGAGGCCTCAGACCGCGAAGCGTCGCGGGTGCATCTCGCGATCTTGAAGCTCAGTGGCGGGACCGTGGATCTCGGTCACCCCGCTGGCGCGAAACGAATGGATCTGTTGGGTCACGTCGGCCAAGTGCGCAGGCCGTGCTGTTGGCCCGGGTGCCCGCATCGCTGAAGCGCTGGCCGTTAGGCAGCCTGAGGCACCACCTTCTCCAAGGCGGCGAATTGTGAAAGCTCGTTTACTCGACTTCCCTCTCACTCGAGGTGTGGCGCCGGTCATGGCCGGTGTAGGCCGTTTGCGATAGGATCCCCCGATGAGTCCGACGGTCTTCCGCGGCCGCAGGTCGCTCGTGAGGTGTGAGTGACGCCATGCGCCTCGCCGTCGGGAATCGCCTAGGTCCGTACGAGATTCGGGCCGCCCTGGGCGCCGGCGGCATGGGCGAAGTGTATCGCGCTCGCGATACGAAGCTGCATCGCGATGTCGCGTTGAAGATCCTGCCCGAGCCGTTCGCGACCGATCCCGATCGTCTCGCGCGTTTCCAGCGAGAGGCCCAACTCCTCGCGTCGGTCAATCATCCGCAGATTGCGTCGATCTACGGCTTCGAGGAGGCGGATGGTGTGCGGGCGCTGGTGCTGGAACTGGTAGAGGGGCCCACGCTCGCGGATCGAATCGCGCAGGGGCCGCTGCCTCTCGATGAAGCGTTGCCGGTTGCACGACAGATCACGGAGGCGCTGGACGCGGCTCATGCGGTGGGCATCATCCACCGTGACCTCAAGCCGGCGAACATCAAGCTCCGACCGGACGGTGCAGTCAAAGTCCTGGACTTCGGCCTGGCCAAGGCGCTCGAGCCGGCGTCGCGGGACGCCGACTCGTCCCAGTCACCCACGATGACTTCGCCGGCGATGACGCAAATGGGCGTCATCCTGGGGACGGCGGCGTACATGAGCCCCGAGCAGGCGAAGGGTCGAGCCGCCGACAAGCGCAGCGACATCTGGGCCTTCGGATGCGTGCTGTTCGAGATGCTCACGGGACATCGTGCGTTCCAGGGCGAGGACGTCGCCGACACGCTCGCGCTCGTCCTGAGGAGTGAGCCGGCGTGGGGCTTGCTGCCGCCCGGGACCCCACCCTCGATCCGGCGCCTTCTCCGCCGCGGTCTCGAAAAGGATCGCAAGCGACGGCTCGCCGACGCGGCCGATGCGCGACTCGAGCTCGAGGAGAGCGCCACGGAGAGCGCGGCCGCCGGCGCTGCCGTGGAGCCGCCACGGTCCTCCTGGAGGATCTCCGTGCGTAACGGGTTTCTCTGGGCGGCGGCCGGCGCGTTGCTCGCGACCTCGATCTGGTTCGCCCGCGGCATGCTCGTGGAGGAGACGCCCGACGACACCTCGGTGATTCGCAGCTCGATCCTGCTTCCGGGCCGTCTGGGTTCGCGTTGGGGCGGCACGCTCGGCCCGAACCTGGCGCTGTCACCCGACGGCCGGCGCCTTGCATTCGTGGCCACGGATGCGAGCGGACGCCACCAGCTGTGGCTGCGGGACCTCGACGGCACCGCGGCTCGGCCGCTCCCCGACACCGATGAGGGCACCTCGCCGTTCTGGTCGCCGGACGGCCGATGGCTCGCATTCGTGGCGGGCGGCCGTCTCAGGAAGCTCAATCCATCGGGAGGCCCGGCAGTCACCCTGTGCGAATCGGCTCTGGCGGGTGGGACTTGGAGTCGAGACGACGTCATCCTGTTCACCCATAGCGGGACCCAGACGCTGGCGCAGGTCCACGCGGCCGGCGGCGCGCCGTCTCTGCTGACCGAGCTCGAGTCCGAGGAGTATCGGCATGCGAATCCCTACTTCCTCCCGGACGGTCGCCACTTTCTGTACGTCACGATCGGGCTCATGGAGCAGGTTGCTGTCTACGTCGCGTCGCTCGACTCCCAGGAGCGGACCCGGTTGTCCGTGGACGCCGAGTTCGTCCAGGTGGCGGGAGGCTCCCTGCTGTTCGTGCGGGGAAGCACGCTGATGGCGCAGCCATTCGACGAACGTCGTCGGGCGCTCGTCGGGGCGGCGGTTCCGATCTCCGAACACCTGCGGATGGATTACTCGTGGCGGGGCAGGTACTTCAGCGTATCGCCAGCAGGCTTGCTCGTGTTCCAGGAGGATCCGTCGCCGGGATTCGAGCTCGTCTGGTTCGACCGTGAGGGGCGCCGGCTGGGTACGCTCGGAGAGCCGACCGACTACATGGACGTCTCGCTCTCGCCGGATGGCGGGCGTGCGCTGGTCTCGATCGGGGAACCGGGCACCACGAACCGCGATCTCTGGATCTTCGACGTCGCGCGGGGCCTCCGCACCCGTTTCACTACCAGTCCCGCGGCGGAGACGCACAGCATCTGGTCCCCGGACGGCAGTCGTATCGTATTCGACTCCATGCGGAAGGGACATCGCGACATGTATCAGAAGGCCGCCAACGGCACCGGGGACGAGGAGTTGTTGTTCGAGGACGAGTTCGACAAGAACCCGGTGAGCTGGTCGCCGGACGGGCGGTCTATCCTGTACATCCGGCGAAATGCCGGAACGGTCAATCTGTGGGTGTTGCCGCTCGAAGGTGATCGGAAGCCCTTTCCATTCCGAGAGTCGCCCTTCTTCGAAGTGCCTGGAGCTTTCTCGCCCGACGGCCGGTGGGTGGCCTACGGCTCGACCGAGTCGGGGCGCACGGAGATCTACGTCTCACCGTTTCCCGGTCCGGGAGAGAAGGTGCAGGTCTCGCCGGGCGGCGGCTTCAACCCCAAGTGGCGCCGAGGCGGCAACGAGATCTTCTATCTTTCGCCGGACAACAAACTGATGGTCGCCTCAGTCGTGGCGAGCGCGGAACGCTTCCATGTCGGGGAGGTGAAGCCGCTCTTCGAGCTGCCCAAGGTCGGCCCGCGGATCACCCATGACGTCTCGGCGGACGGGCAGCGCGTCCTGGCCGTGATGCGGAAGCCGGAGGCCGGCTCCTCCCCGCTCACGCTCGTGATCAACTGGCCGGCGTTGTTGAGAGACTGATGCCGGTGCTTCAACAGCGGAGGAGTCGAATGTCCTGGCGTCGCATCTCTGCTGCGGGGTTGGCCGGCCTGGTCTTTTCGCAGAGCGGCTACGGCCAGACCGCGGCGCGGCAGCAGTCCGCTTTCGAGCAGGCCGGGAGCGTGCTCCAGAACGCCGTCGCGAATGGAACGGTGGGCAGTGCGGTCGGCCTGATTGCACGAGGGGATCAGATCCTCTTTCTGGGTGCCGCCGGTGAGATCGAGCCCGGCGAGCCGATGCCGGTGAACGCGATCGCACGGCTGGCGTCGATCCAGAAGCCGATCACCGCTGCCGCGGTTCTCGTCCTTCACGAGCGCGGTCAACTCGATCTGGGCGAATCTGTAGACACTTGGTTTCCCGACTTCGGCGGACGCGTGCTGACAGCGGATGGCGATACGGTTGCCTCTTCGCGCTCCCCCACCGTGTTCGATTTGCTGACGCACCAGGCTGGGCTCGTACCCGAGGGACCGGAGCTCGATGAACTGTGGGAGGTTCCGACAACGCAGGAGTTCGCGCGACGAATCGGCCGGATTCCCCTTCGCTTCCACCCCGGCTCCCGATTCGAGTATGGCTGCTGCGGATCCGCCTACGAGGTACTGGCCGCGATCGTGGAGCAGGTCAGTGGCCAATCCTTCAAGGACTTCTTGGCTGCGAGCGTGCTCGGACCCCTCGGGATGACGGACACGTACTTCTCCGTGCCTGCAGCCAAGCGCCACCGGCTCGCGGCGCACTACGGACGAGATCGCGATGGAAAGCTCACCGTGGTTCGAGCACGCGGACAGGAAGAGCCGGAGAGCGCCTTCTACTCGGGGGGTGGAGGGCTCCGCTCGACGGTCACGGACTTCTATCGATTCCTGCTCATGCTCGTGAATGGTGGGGAGTTGGACGGAGTGCGTCTGTTGAAGCCCGAGTCGGTTCGCATGATGACGACGAACCGGGTGGGGTCGAGCTACACGACGCCGGGCTACGGCTGGGGATTCGGGGTGAGGGTGCAGGTAGACTCGACGGCGAGCGGCGCTGGTCGCGGAGCCTTCGGCTGGAATGGCGGAACAGGAACCAGATTCGAGGTCGATCCGGAGTCGGGCGCGATCGCGATCATCTTTGTTCCGACGTGGCCGGGGACGCCTGGTGTGAGCGAAGTCCGTACCGAGTTCCTTTGGAAAGCGATCGCAGCGGCGAGCCAGTGAGCATCCTGGGTGGCGTTTGCAGACCGACCGCGCCACGCAGGCGCGGCGGCTGAAGCTCAACCCGTTCGTCGGCCTACTGCTCGTGGAGGGCTCTTCCATGTCAGTGCAATGCGGCCTACGGTGTGGTCGTGTCTTGGCGATCGTGTTCGTGGCGCTTCCCGGGAGTGCGTGTTCGGCACCGCAGGTCCAGCGGCCTCTGTTGGCTCCTGCGCCGGGCTCGCCCGTTTCCGTTGCCGGCGCGCCGGGGAGCGTCGTCATCGGTGAGGTGAACGGAGACAACCGGCCTGACCTGATGGTGGCGAGCGCGCGCGGCATCACCGTACTCCTCGGCCAGGGCGATGGGCGGTTCCGCGTCGCGTCGAGCAGCCCGATCGACGTGCCCGAGCCCTCCACCGAGATGGTGCCGGGCGATCTCAACGGTGACGGCAAGCTGGACTTGGCGCTCGCCAGCCACGACAGCTACGGCGTGACGCTCCTCTTCGGCGACGGCAACGGCAGCTTCGCCACCGCACCCCACTCCCCCGTGATCATGAAAGAGGGCGAGCACCCGCATACGCACGGCCTCCATGTCGGTGACCTGAACGGCGACGGCAACCTCGACCTGGTCAGCGTCAACAGCGACGACCACGACGTGTCGGTTGCCTTCGCTGACGGCAAGGGCGGCTTCACGCGGGCTGCTTCGCCCTTCCCCGTCGCCCCCAGTCCGTATCCGGGCGCGCTCGGCGACCTCGACGGCGACGGTGACCTGGACATCGTTGCCACCAGCACGGCTCGCCGGACCCAGCCGGGGGCGTCGACGGGCGCACTGACGGTGTTGCTCGGCGACGGCCGCGGGGACTTTCGCGGAAGTCCTGTCCCGCTGCGAACGGTCGCGCCGGGGTTCGTGGTCGTCGCCGACGTGAACGGCGACGGCAAGCCCGACCTCGCCGCCAGCCACCTCGAGCGCAGCGAGTTGACGATCCTGACCGGCGACGGCAAAGGTGGCTTCGAGGAGACGGCCGGCTCCCCGTTCGACCTCGGACATGCGGCCTGGCACTTCGCCGTGGCCGACGTGAGTGGAGACGGCAATGCCGACGTGGCTGCTGCGGCGGGCGATGGCGTGCGCGTCATGCTCGGCGACGGGCGGGGCGGGTTCCATCCGGCGCCGGGTTCGCCGTTCGCCACCGGACATGGGTCGTGGCAGCTCGCGGTCGGCGACGTGAACGGGGATGGCAAGTCTGACGTGGTCACCAGTGATCTGGAGGGCAGTAGCGTGACGGTCTTGCTTGCGCAGTAGGATGGCCAGGCGGAGGGCGCCACCGCGGTGCCTGACACACTACGGCTGACGGCGCCTTGCGGAGCGGCCTTCGCGCTTGGTAGAACTCAGAGTCCGGCCTGAACGACGGGACATCGGACATCACGACCAGTGGAGAGTGAACCGTGGCGCTGAAACCAAAGATCAAGGCGAAGCCGAAGGCAAAGGGGCTCGCCGGCCAGCGGAAGCACGACCCGGAGGATTGGCGCGAGGAGACGTTGGCCCGCATGCGGGAGCTGATCCTGGAGGCCGACCCCGAGATGATCGAGGAACGGAAGTGGAAGAAGCCGTCGAATGCGATGGTCGGGGTCCCGGTCTGGTCGCACCACGGGATCGTCTGCACCGGAGAGACGTACGCGAAGGTCGTGAAGCTCACCTTCGCCCGGGGCGCCAGCCTTCCGGACCCGTCGCGCCTCTTCAATTCCAGCTTGGAAGGCAACACGCGAAGGGCGATCGACATTCACGAAGGGGAGAAGATCGACGCGCGCGCGTTCAAGGCGCTCGTCAGGGCCGCCGTGGCCCAGAATGGCCCGCCGGCGAAGAAACGGTAGACGCCATGAGCAAGGCGAAGCGAAAGGCTCAGGGTACGATGGGCGCGGGCAAGCCACGTCACTCGGCCACCGGATCCACGTCCTCGCCGAAGGCAGGAGCGAGGAAAGTCGTCCTGCTATCCGGCGGAAACCCGCAGATCGCGAAGGCGGACGGCGACGCTCCGGTGCAGGCGTACATCGCCGCGATGCCCGGCTGGAAGCGCGACGTCGGGAAGCGACTCGACGCGCTGGTCGTGCGCAGCGTGCCCAACGTCTGCAAGGCCGTGAAGTGGAACTCGCCATTCTACGGCATCGAAGGTCAGGGGTGGTTCCTGACGTTCCATGTCTTCACCCGCTACGTCAAGGTGGCCTTCTTCCGCGGTGCGCGGCTACGACCGGTCCCGCCCGGCCCCAGCAAGGACCAGAACACGCGCTACATCGACATCCACGAGGACGATCTCGACGAGGCGCAGATGGTGAAGTGGGTGAAGCAGGCGGCCGCGTTGCCCGGCTGGGTCCCGTAGATCCGGAGGTCCGATCCACGCGCGCCCCCTCACAGAGAGGAGATACGGACAGTGCCGAGGTTCCTGATCGAGGTTCCCCACGAATCGACCCGGTTGGCGTGTGCCCGGGCGGTCAAGGTCTTCCTCCAGACCGGTTCCCACTTCTTCACGCACGCGGATTGGGGATGCAGGGACGGGGAGCACAAAGCATGGCTCTTGGTGGACGTCGATAGCAGGGATGAGGCCCGAGCCATTGTGCCGCCCGCATTCCGTCCTCAGGCGAAGGTCGTTCAGCTCAACGCGTTCTCGATGGAGGAGATCGACGACATCCTTCGTCAGTACCATCCGTAGCTGGACCCGACCGGATGCCGGCGTCCGCCTCCGTTCGGCATGCATCACCGACCGGCTCCACGTCGAACCGAGAGCCGGCTGCCGCGAACGAAAGTTTGGAGGAAGTGATCACGGTGGGAACTCTCCTGAACAGTGAAGACCGTTCGCGGCTGATTCAGCGTCTACAGCGAGTCAGCCCGGACGCAACGCCAGCGTGGGGTACCCTGAACGCTCCGCGCATGCTCTGCCACGTGGCGGACCAGATGCGTGTGGCGCTCGGCGACCTGTCCACGAAGCCGGTCCACACATTCGCCTCGCGTACGCTGCTCAAGCACTTGGTCGTCAACACGGGCTTCGAGCCCCCGCGCGGGAAGATCCGGACCGCCCCCGAGATGCTGACGTCGCAACCCGCGACATGGGAAGCGGACCTCTCCGCGTGCGTGGCGCTCGCGGAGCGCGTCGGGACGGGCTCGGCCCGTGCGGTACATCCCACGTTCGGCCCGCTGTCGCCAGAACAGTGGGGCCGGCTCTGCTGGAAGCACCTGAACCACCATCTCGTGCAGTTCGGCGTGTGACGCGATGAAGCCGAGACTCGAAGCAGTCCAACCGGTTCTGGGGGTGGCACGACGAAGCTGCGTCGATCGGCTCTCCCGGGAGTTCCACGTGCGGGACCCCGACGGCAACGGCCTCCAGTTCTATCGCGCCTTGCCCGGATGACCGCGGAGCAGGAGGCCATTCGATCGTGGAGATGAACCTCGCCAGGTGCCAGGTCAGATCCTGGCTCGAGAGCGACGCGCAACCCATCGTATCTCATGCGGACAACCGACGAGTCTGGATCAACCTCCGCGATCGGTTCCCGCACCCTTACACCCTCGCCGACGCCCATCGCTTCATCCACGCGGTACGAGCTGTCGAGCCCGAGACGGGGTTCGCCGTCGCGGTCGACACAGCCGCCGTGGGCGGCATCGGCTTCACCCTTCATGGCGATGTCGAGCGCGTCTCGGCGGAGATCGGCTACTGGCTGGGTGAGGCCTTCTGGGGACGCGGCATCATGACGGAGGCCGTCGCGGCGGTTACCGACTACGCCATTCGCACACACGATCTGACGCGCGTGTTCGCGGTGCCCTTCGAGTGGAACGCAGCCTCCTTCCGAGTGCTCGAGAAGGTCGGATACGTGTGCGAGGGTCGCATGAAGCGTAGCGCCGTCAAGGACGGCCGTGTGATCGATCAACTGCTCTACGCGTACTACCGTCACGGGTGACGCTCGCCTGACCGCCACCCACTCAAGGAGGAGATCATGAAGACCGCGGGTGCCATCGCTCTGGGCGTTCTGCTCGGTGCATTCCTCGTAGCGGTCGGGTCGCCGCTTGCGTCGAGCGAGCCGGCCAATCCGAACGTCAAGACCCTCATGCAAAGGCCTCTCGCCGAGGAGTTCACGCCCGACCGGGAGATCATCGTCGACCTCGTGGAGATCGCGCCCAATACGGCGCTGGTTCGACACTGGCATCCCGGAGAGGAGTTTCACTACTACATGGAGGGCGAAGTCGAGATCCGGATCGACGGCGAGCCTTCCGTGATCGGTACGCCCGGCACCGTCGGGCATGTGCCGTTCAAGAAGTGGCACACGGCAATCGCCGGCGAGAAGGGCGCGAAGCTCCTCGTCTTCCGCGTGCACACTGAGGGCTCACCGTGGCGTTACCTGGAGGAGGAACCCACCCCGGGGCAATGATCGCGGCCCGGCGGAGGACCAGATCCATGGAACCGATCATCGATCACATACAGATCACCGTCAGGGACA
Source organism: Candidatus Eiseniibacteriota bacterium (assembly GCA_052390515.1). Classification (GTDB taxonomy): domain Bacteria; phylum ARS69; class ARS69; order ARS69; family ARS69; genus JBQTGV01. The sequence continues at coordinate 20,935 of JBQTGV010000036.1, forward strand.
TGAGCGTGGCGGCGCCATTCTACGACAAGCTCCTTCCTCTCTTGGGCTTCGATATCCAGCGCAGAGTCAGCGCCGTCATAGAGAAGCATGAGTTCCATGTCGTGGAGTACTCTCATCCACGGTTGACGTTCGCCATCACCTCTCCGAGAAGCGCATTCGCGGGCGAGACGGTCCATCGTAGGAAGCCGGGAGCGCTCCACCATCTCGCATTCAAGGCGGCGTCTCGCGCCGAGGTGGACAGGCTGCACGTGGAGCTGAAGAGGATAGGTGCGACGATCGTGAGTCCACCGCGGGTGTATCCGGAGTACACCCCACCGGGTTACTACGCTGTCTTTTTCAAGGATCTGGAGGGAATCAAGTACGAGATCGTGTGCGCGGAACACGGCGGAACGTGAGGCGGAGGGTGTGAACGAAGTGCGCGCGTCGTTGCGCGCGAGGTGAGGACAGCGTGCAGCAGACAATCCTTCATGCGGCCCTGCTAGTCAGGGACTACGACGAGGCCATCGAGTTCTTCTGCGGCAAGCTCCACTTCGAGCTGGTGGAGGACACTGATGTGCCCGAGCAGGACAAGCGATGGGTCGTCGTCGCGCCCCGGGGCTCGACCGGCTCCTCGATCCTCCTGGCGCGCGCCTCGACTCCGCAGCAGGAAGCGTGCATCGGGCGTCAGACCGGGGGCCGGATCTTCCTCTTCCTCGGCACGGACGACTTCTGGAGGGATTTCAACGAGATGAGCTCGGCCGGGATCAAGTTCGTACGCGAGCCGGCGGAAGCTCCCTACGGAACCGTCGCCGTCTTCGAGGACCTCCACGGGAACCTGTGGGACCTCGTCGAGCTGAAGCGCCCGAACTCTGCATGATGAAAGCCGCCATCCATCGTCGTTACGGCCCACCCGAGGTGGTCCAGATCGCGGATGTGCCGCGGCCCAAAGTCTGGACCAAGGATGACCGCGCAACCCGACGGGGGGCGCGATGGCCAGCCATGCTATGGTGTCCGCGAAACTCCAAAACGCCCCCAGTCGTATCCGAGGCCAACCACTGGAGGAGGCGGAGATGCAACAGCTGGCCGCGAAGCGCGCGCAGCGCGTCGCCAGGGTTGGCGGAGTGCTGTATCTCGTCATCATCGTTCTCGGCGCGCTCGGCGAGGCCGTGGTCCGGGGCCGCATCGTCGTGTCCGGCGACGCGACCGCCACGGCGGACAACCTGCGATCCATGGAATGGCTCTGGCGTCTCGGAGTCGCTGGAGAGATCACCCTCTTGTCGTGCGCGACGGCTTTGTCGCTCATCTTCTACGTCCTGTTGCGTCCCGTCAGCCGCGACCTCGCGCTGGGGGCCGTCCTCTTCAATCTCGTGTGCATCTCCATCGAGGGAGTGGCCGCGGTGTCTCTCGCGGCGGCACTTCATCCCATGACGAGTGCGGCGTACGTCGATGCGTTCACCCCGGAGCAGCTCGACGCCATGACGATGCTGTCGGTCCGGTCCCACAGCGTCGGCTTCGGAACTGCGCTCGTCTTCTTCGGCGTCGAGTGCGTCCTGCTCGGGTACCTCATCGCCCGGTCTGGCTACATGCCGAGAGTCATCGGTGTTCTCATGCAGGTTGCCGGTGTCTGCTACGTCATCAACAGCTTCGCCCTCATTCTGTCGCCGCCGCTGGCGAATCGGCTGTTTCCCGCGATTCTCCTTCCGGCGTTGATAGCCGAGCTGTCGCTCGCCCTGTGGCTTCTCCTGAAGGGCGTGAGGGCGGGGAAGTGGGACGAGCACGTCCACGCGGTGGCGGGCGCAGACTCGTGACGCCTAGGGTGGAGCGTAGCTCATGACGACGGAGCACGTGGGGATCGTGGCCTGCAGCGCGCCGGGCGCTGCGCTGTGCTTCGAGAGGCGTGCGGTGGGAGGGGCCGCCGCTCCGAGCGACTCGACGGAAGCCTCCACGCGGCGAGCGGCTGGCACGTGATCCGCGGTTGAGGGCGTGTCGCCGCGACCCGCAACGCGGCGGTTGCAGCGTCGACCGGCCGAGCGTAGGCTCACAGAGCCGAGGGTTTCCGTGTCGACTACGTCCCGTTCACTTCGCCGCTCGCGCACCGACCGCAAGATCGCCCCGAAGGCGAAGAACTCGGGAGAGGCCTGAGTCCCGATGTCACGAGCTCGTTCGCTCGCCTTGGTCACGGGTACGAGTTCGGGAATCGGCGAAGCGCTCGCTCGGATGCTCCTTCGTCGCGGCTGGCACGTCGTGGGCGTCTCCCGGCGTGCAGCCGGCATCGAGTCGCCCGAGTACGTGCACCTCCGTCTCGACCTGGGAGACCTCGCAGCGGTCGCCGGCGCGCTGGAAGCGACGGTCGGACCGCTGGTCACCGACCCCGCCGTGCGGCGCCTCGGGCTGGTGAACAACGCCGCCCACGTGGCGTTGCTCGGTCCCATCGAGCGGCTCGACCCGAGTGCGCTGCCGAGCGTCTACGCGGTCAACGTGGCCGCACCCGTCCTCTTGATGGGCTGGCTGCTACGCCAGCGGCGGGTTGCCGTGCCCCTTCGCATCGTCAACGTCTCTACCGGTGCTGCGGTGACCCCGCTTCCCGGCCTCGGCGCCTATGGGAGCGCGAAGGCCGCGCTGCGAATGGTGGGGATGGTCCTCGCCGCCGAGCTGGATGGCCGGCAGCAGGGAGGAAATTCGGTCCCCGACACGAGCATCCTGTCCTACGAGCCGGGACTCGTCGACACACCGATGCAGGCGGCCGCGCGCGCCAGCTCCGCCGAAAGGCTCCCCATCGTGCAGATGTTCGTCGACTGGGCGGCGGACGGTACGCTGGTACCGCCGGAGGCTCCCGCGACCGAGATCGCCGATCATCTCGAGGCCGACGGCCATCCGCGCTGGGCCGAGCGGCGGTTCGGATCTTCGCCCCCGTGAACAGGATCGAATCGCTGCTCGCGGAGCTCGCGCACGAAGCGCAGACCACACGGAGATATCTGGAGCGGCTGTCCGAGCGGCAGTTCGACTGGCGGCCGCACGCGAAGTCGTTCACGGCCGGACAGCTCGCCTCGCACCTGGTCGACTGCATCCGGTGGATCACACCGATCTTCGCCGCCGACGAGCTCGACATGGGCTCGGGAGGCTACGAGCCGTTCTGCGCGAAGTCGTCGGCCGAGCTGCTCGCGTCCTTCGACGCGGAGGTGGCGAAGGCGCAACAGGCGATGGCCGGTTCGACAGACACGAGCGCCACGGGGCCGTGGCGGTTCAAGATGCACGGCAAGGTGTGGTTCGAGAAGCCGAGAGAAGACGTGTTCCGCGACATGACGGTGAGCCACTTGATCCATCACCGAGGGCAGCTCTCGGTCTACCTGCGGTTGCTCGAGGTGCCCGTGCCCGGCTCGTACGGACCCACGGCCGACGAGGGTGGGTAGCTTGGCCGTCAGGTGAGCAGGGTGGTGGTCTGGTCGTCCGGCTGGCGCGATCGTCGGCGTCGTCGCGCGTGGTTGCCGGGTCGATCCGCGAGGGGTAGGCTTCCTGGTGCATGCGGCTGATGCGCAAGGAGGAATCATGGATACCACCGGTCTGATCGTTCAGTTGATCAGCGGCGCCGCCGGCGGCAACGTCGCCGGCGCGCTTCTCAAGAAGTCCAGTCTGGGTCCGATCGGCAATTCCATCGTCGGTATCCTCGGCGGTGGGCTGGGCGGTCAGATACTCGGGATGCTCGGTGCCGGCGGGGCGGGTGCGGGAGCTGCAGCGGGCGGCCTCGACCTCGGCTCCATCGTATCCAGCGTCGCCGGTGGAGGTGTGGGTGGGGGCGTCCTGATGGCAGTCGTCGGTCTCATCCGCCAGTCGATGAGCAAGTCGGCCTGACTGCAAGGCGGGATTCGCGCGAGGGCGTCGTCGATGAACGCGGAGTTCTCCAACGTCTACGACGACGACCTGCGCGCGGAGGCGTACGCGAAGCTCGAGTTCCCCGGAACGTACTACTTGGCGTATCGGGACCTACCGGCGATCATCGCCGAGCACGTCCGCGGAAACACCGCCCTGGATTTCGGGTGCGGCACCGGGCGGTCCACGCGGTTCCTGCGCAAGCTCGGCTTCGACGTTCTGGGCGTCGACATCTCGCCGTCCATGCTTGCGCGGGCCAGGGAGCTCGATCCACAGGGGGAGTACCGTCTCGTATCTGATGACGGCGCCGGCAGCCTGGCCCCGCGCAGCTACGACCTCGCCCTGTCCGCGTTCACATTCGACAACGTTCCCACGATGGAACGCAAGGTCGCGCTCCTCCGAGCGTTGAAGCACGTCCTCAGCGGCGGCGGCCGAGTCGTGAACCTCGTGTCGGCGCCGGAGATCTACGTCAACGAGTGGGCTTCCTTCTCCACGAGAGACTTCCCCGAGAACCGGGCGGCGAAGAGCGGAGACAAGGTACGGATCGTGATGCTCGACGTGGAGGACCGGCGCCCGGTCGAAGACATTCTCTGGACGGACGAGGCCTACGACGAAGCCTACCGTCGCGCGGAGCTGCGAGTGATCCGGATGTACCGGCCGTTGGCGAAGGAGTCCGAGCCGTACTCGTGGGTGAGCGAGACGAGGATCGCCCCATGGGTGGTCCACGTACTCGCCTAGCGCGTCGCCCGCCGGCGCGGGAGAACAGGACGTGACGGTGATCGACACGATCGGCGGGACGAGGCTCGTGCCGCTGCGGTACATGGTTCCCGAGGGGAGCGCCCGGATCCTGGTCAAGCTGGAGTACGAGAACCCCACGGGGAGCATGAAGGACCGCATGGCCCTCGCGATGGTGGAGGCGGCCGAGGCGGACGGACGGCTGCGCCCGGGCGGATCGGTGGTCGAGTACACGGGGGGCAGCACCGGCGTGTCGCTCGCGTTCGTGTGCGCCGCCAAGCGCATCCCGCTTCGGATCGTGACCTCGGAGGCGTTCAGCCAGGAGAAGCGCGATCACATGGAAGCGCTGGGCGCGCGCCTCACGCTGATACCCAGCCCGACCGGCGGGACGACGAAGGAGCTGACTCTGGAGATGATCGAAGCGGCCAGGCGGCTTGCCTCCGCGCCCGGGAGCTACTGGACGGATCAGTTGAACAACACCGATCCTCTCCTCACGTACGAGCGGATGGGCGAGGAGATCCGGGAGCAGACCGGGGGGGCGGTCGACGCGTTCGTCCAGGGCGTCGGCACCGCCGGGTCCCTGAGGGGAATCTCCACGCGCCTTCGCGTCCACGACCGCACCGTGCACATCGTCGCCGTGGAGCCCGAGGAGTCGGCCGTGCTGTCGGGCAGGCCGAGCGGTTCCCACAAGATCGAGGGCACGGGCATCGGATTCATCGCGCCGTTGTGGACCGACACGGTAGCTGACGAGATCCAGACGGTCTCGACCGAGGAAGCGATGGCGACCGCCCGTCGCCTCGCCCGAAAGGAGGGCATCTTCGCGGGGACCTCCACCGGGGGAAACGTGGCGGCGGCGCTGCGCATCGCCGCGAGGCTCGGGCCGGACCGCACCGTCGTCACCCTGGCGGTCGACTCGGGAATGAAGTACCTGAGCACGGCGTTGTACGGGCGCCGCGCCGGCGTGCGAACTCCGTCATGATCGCTGCTGTCGAGGCGCTCGCTCGGCTCCGTGAGGGCAACCGGCGCTTCGTCGCCAACGAGACGACGGCGGCGCTCTCGAGCCACGCACGCCGGGCCGCGCTGGTCGCCGGTCAGGAGCCGTTCGCCATCGTGCTCGGTTGCTCCGACTCGCGCGTTCCGGCCGAGCTGGTCTTCGACCAGGGCTTCGGCGACCTGTTCGTCATCCGGGTCGCCGGGAACGTCGTGGCGCCGTCGCAGGTCGGCAGCGTGGAGTTCGCGGCGGCGAGGTTCGGCACGCGGCTCGTCGTCGTCATGGGTCACTCGCAGTGCGGGGCGGTGATCGCCACGGTGGAAGAAGTGCTCGGCCGCGAGAGCAATCGATCGCGGAACCTGCGCTCGATCGTGGACCGCGTTCGCCCGTCCGTCGAAACTTTGCTGTCCGGCCGCAAGGACACCGACCCCGAGGCGCTGCTGCGCGAAGCGGTACGCGCCAACGTGCGCGCATCGGTGGATCACCTGCGACACGGATCGGAGCTGCTCGAGCGCATGATCCGGGAGGACGGGCTCGTGGTCGTGGGCTCCGAGTACTCGCTCGAGACCGGAGTCGTGACGTTCTTCGACGCCACCGACGGGCGGCAGCTATGATCATCGGCCTGGCGTCGCCCTCGATCGCTTCCAGCCTCGATGACGGTCTCGAGAAGATCCGGCGGCTGCTGTCCGAGGCGGCGGCGCAGGGCGCGGAGATCGTCTGCTTTCCGGAGGCGTACCTCCCCGGGCTTCGCGGACAGGACTTCGAGGTATTCGAGTTCGACCGTGCGAGGCAGGAGCACGCACTCGAGACGGTGGCGCAGTGGGCGCGGTCGTTCCGGGTGGCGACCATCCTCGGGATGGAGAAACCCACCGAGCAGGGGCGACAGATCGCCGCCTTCGTCATCGACGCATCGGGGCGGATCCAGGGCTGCCAGACCAAGAACCAGCTCGATCCCACGGAGGACGAGTTCTACGTACCGGGACACGAGCGGCGGCTCTTCGACCTCGGAGGAACGAAGTTCGGTATCGCGATCTGCCACGAGGGCTGGCGGTACCCCGAGACGGTCCGGTGGGCGGCCGCGCGCGGCGCGAAGATCGTCTTCCACCCTCAACACACCGGGAGCGTCCGCGGCGGCATCCGCCTGACACGATGGGGCTCGCCGGAGGCGCCGTACTACGAGAAGGCCATGATGATGCGCAGCATCGAGAACACGATCTGGTTCGCCAGCGTCAACTACGCGCTGCCGTTCCAGGAATCGGCGACGAGCCTCATCGATCCGGCCGGGCGATGCCACGCGTACTTGCCGTACGGGCAGGAGGGCGTGCTGGTTCAGCCCATCCGGCTCGAGGAGGCCACGGGTCTGCTGGCCGGTCGGTTCGCCCCCGAGCGCCTTCGAGAGTCGAGCTGAGAGATCCTGGGTCGCGGCCTCCGGTTCTCGGACCGATTCACACCGTCCGGGCACTTGACATCCGAGTTCCGCCGTTGTATTAAACCTATGGGTTAATTAACGCGGTGGTTCAGCAGTGAAGACCGACGCATTGAGCGCCACGTTCGCCGCCCTGGCCGACCCGACCCGCCGGGCCATTCTGGCCCGCCTGACGGCGGGCGAGAGCTCGGTCACGGAGCTCGCGGAGCCCTTCGACATGAGCCTGCCGGCCGTCTCCAAGCACCTCCGGGTGCTGGAGCGCGCGGGGTTGGTCGCTCGGAGGCGCGACGCGCAGTGGCGGCTGTGCCGAATCGAAGCGGGACCCTTGAAGGAAGTGGCCGATTGGACCGAGGACTACCGGCACGTCTGGGAGGCGCGGCTCGACCGGCTGGACGACTACCTGCAGCGGATGACTCCGAAGGAGAAGACTCATGGTCGCAAGCAGCGCCGTAAACAGCGATAGCTTCCGGGTCACGACACCGTCGGACCAGGAGATCCGCCTCACGAGGCTGTTCGATGCGCCGCGCCAGCTCGTGTTCGACGCGATGACGAGGCCTGAGCACGTGCAGCGGTGGTGGGGCTGCCTGGGCGAGGGCTACTCGGTCCCGGTTTGCGAGATCGACCTGCGCGTCGGCGGCTCGTGGCGCTTCGTGAACCGCCACCCCCACGGCGAGGCTGCCTTCCACGGGGAGTACCGGGAAATCACGCCGCCGAGCCGTCTCGTGTTCACCGAGATCTTCGAGGACTTTCCGGACACGGTCTCGGTCGTGACTGCGGTCTTCGCGGAAGAAGGAGCCAGGACGCGAATGACCGTCACGGTGCAGTATCCGTCGAAGGAAGTGCGCGACATCGTCATCGCGTCGGGGATGGCCCGGGGCGCGGGCATCAGCTACGACCGGCTCGAGGACCTGGTGGCGGAGCTGCAGCGGCGCTGACCTTCGCGGAGGTGATGGAGTATCGCTCATCACCCCGGAACCCGACCGAGAAAGGAAGCGAACGTGTCCGCCAGAACTCCGTACCCGTACGAGACCCGGCTCGATGTGCTCCATCAGGCGCTCGAGAAGATCGACGTGGGGAAGCTCGTCGAGGATTGCCGCTTCCCCTGGTACAACCAGACGCTCTGCCGGGTGAACGAGTCCGTCGTTCGCCTCGGCGTCGTGAAGGGCGAATACCACTGGCACAAGCACGACGATGACGACGAGTTCTTCTACGTCGTCTCCGGCAGGTTCATCATCGACTTGGAAGGTGAATCGGTGACGCTGGATCCGCAGCAGGGATTCGTGGTGCCCAAGGGAGTGATGCACCGGCCCCGTGCGCCGGAGCGGACCGTGATCCTCATGGTGGAGACGGCCGGGATCGTGCCCACTGGATCCGGAGGCAGCGCCGGCACGTGATGAGGAGATCGTGGCTCGCCGCCCCGACGGTCGTGGCCCTGGCGTCGGTGGCCTGGGGCACGGCACCGGCCGTCCAGCGGGCGACTCCCCCGACTTCGATCGTCCACGGTGAGCTCGACACGCTCACGCCGCTCGCGGGGCTACGGCGATACTGTGCCGCACTGACCGAGCTCGGGCAGCCCTGCGAGGTGCACGTGTATCCCGGTCTGGGGCACTTGCTCACCCGGCAGCTCGCCGACCGGGAGCGCGACTACGATCCGGATCCGGAGGCGCGTGCCGACGGAATTGCGGGGCCAAGCGGTGACGCGACGCCTGGGCGGCGCTCGGCGTCCGAGTAAACTGGGTAGGTGATCCACGCCGTGCGCCGGCGGCGCGCGGGACCATGAACGGAGCACGAACCGACCGGGAGGTCTGATGGACAAGCAGTCGCTCATCCAGCGTCTGAACGAGGATCTCGCGGGCGAGCTGTCCGCGATCATCCAGTACCTGACGTACGCGGCGAAGGCTACAGGTCCCTACCGGCCGCAGCTCGCCCAGTTCTTCCTGGCCGAGGTGGCCGACGAGCAGCTTCACGCGCAGTACCTGGCGAACAAGATCGTCGCGCTGGAAGGCGAACCGACGACGGTGCCCCGGCCGGTGGCGGTGGCGCGCACCAACAGGGAGATGCTGCAGGCCGTGCTCGAGGCCGAGCGCCGCGCCACGAAGGACTACACGCAGCGCGCGCGGGAAGCCGAAGAGATCGGGGACAAGGGACTGGCCGTCCAGCTCGAGGACATGGTGCGCGACGAGAGCGGCCATTCCGAGGAGACCGAGCGGATTCTCCGCGACTGGCCGGTGTGAGGGCTGCGGCCGACGCTCCGGCCCAGGTGTTTCTTCCGAGACTCTAGGAGGCCATGTCGCGCAGCGCCCGCGAGCCCGAGCGACTCGCCACGATCCGCTGCCCATCACGCAGGGTGACGGCGAGCCGCCGGTCGCCGTGATCGCGGATCGAGGCGATCTCGTCGAGGTTCACGATGTGCGAGCGATGGATCCGCAGGAAGCGCTCCGGATCGAGACGGGACTCGAGTTCGCCGAGCGTCACGTGCAGGAGGTGCGTGACCCCGCCAACATGGACCGTGACGTAGTCGTCGGCCGCCTCGATGTGCGAGACCCTTTCCAGCAGGATCGGAACGATGCCGTCGGCGCGCCGGGCGAAGAGCCGCTTCAGCGGCCCGCTCCCGAGCGCGGCGCGCGCCCGCTCTCCAGCCGCGGCTTGGGCCCGGCCGCCCTCCGTCAGGCGCCGGCGCACGCGCTCGAGCGTCGTTCGGAACCGCTCCTCGCCGAACGGCTTGATCAGGTAGTCGATCGCCTCCAGCTCGAACGCCGCCACCGCGAAGCGGTCGTATGCCGTCGTGAACACGACGGCCGGGTCGTGCCGGATCGTCTGCAGCACCTCGAGTCCGGAAAGCTCCGGCAGCTTCACGTCCAGGAAGACGAGGTCCGGCTCGAGCGCGTCGATCAGCTCCACCGCTTCGCGTCCGTCCGCCGCCTCGCCGACGCTCTCCAGCCAGTCGACCCCACGCACGTAATCGCCCAGCGTCTTCCGGGCGAGCGGCTCGTCTTCGACGATCACGACGCGTGTCTTCACTCCCACCTCCTCGCCGGGATCCGGAGGCGAACGGCGAAGCCGGCGCCGGGGACTCTCCCGTCGACCACCATCTCGCCACGGTCCCCGTACAGAGCCTCGATCCGCTGGCGCACGAGGCGCAGTCCCATCCCCGCGCTCGAGCGGACGGCCTCCGCGTCCGCCCCCATGCCGTCGTCCTCCACGCGAAGCTCGACGTACCCTTCGTCGAGCCGTGCGCCGATCGCCAGCGTCCCTCCCCGGGCCTGCGGCGCTATCCCGTGCCGGACCGCGTTCTCCACCAGCGGCTGGAGGCAGAAGACCGGCACGACGCAGTCGAGAGCCTCCGCCCGTACGTCGATCCGCAGCCGTAGCCGGTCGCCGAGACGGAGCTGCTCGAGCGCGAGGTAGTCGCGGACGAACTTCCACTCCTCGGACAGGGGACCCTCGTCGCGCGTCTCCCGTTGCACGCGCAGCGAGTAACGCAGCAGATCCCCGAACTGCTCGAGCGCCTTCTCCGCGCGCGCCGCGTCTTCGCGCACCAGCGCGAGAAGCGTGTGCAGCGTGTTGAACAGGAAGTGGGGGTTGAGCTGCGCGCGCAGCGCGGTGAGCTCCGCCTCGGCCTGCAGCGCGCGGGCGCGCGCGGAGCGCTCCTCCTCGGCGCGGAGCCTCGACTGGATCTCGGTGGTGTAGGTGACGCCGGCGATCGCGCAGTACACGATGACGGCGATGAGCAGCTGCCACAGCGCGATGGCCGGCACGAAGGCGTCGAAGTGGAGGGACCCGTTCCTCCAGGAGCCGAGCGCCACGAAGAGCGCGCTCTCGATCCCCGCAACGACGACGCCCCACGCCAGAGCGAGGGCGGCGTGGACGGCGAAGAAGCGGCCGGGCGAATCCGGAGTCCAGCGCAGCCGGCGGCAGAGCCGCACCAGCGGAACGCCGAGAACGGCGGCGGGCGCGGTGTTGATCAGCGCGCCGAGCAGGACCCAGAGCAGCGGGTCCTGGCCGCTGGCGACGAACGCCAGGATGATGATCGCGAGGAAAGGCGCCCACGCGAGGGCGTACCAGGTCCAGAAGCGCGCGTGGCGGAGATCCATCTGCGCGGTCATTGTACGCGGCCCAGTGGCGAGGGAACAAGCGCGGCTCGGCTCACTCCAGGCCTGCGAGGAACTCCGCGATCGCGCTGCCCACCTCCGCCGGCCGGTCGAACCAGAGGCACGCCCGCGAATCCGGGACGACGCGGCGGGTGAAGGGCGCGCCGCTGCCGATGCAGCCGTCCCAGCTGTCGTGGCAGAGGCTCTTCATGTAGTCGTTGTCGGGATCGTGGGCCGCGCCCTCCAGACCGGGCTCCAGCAGGAGCGTCGGCACGGCGAGGTCGCCCAGTTCCGCGCAGATGTCCTGCGCGTTGTACTCGCAGAGGTAACGCACCCAGACGTGCAGCTTCGGTGTGGCCGCTTCGCGCCACAGCCGCAGCCCGCGCACCGGATCGACGGCGTAGTCGCTCGGCAGGAAGTTGTTGTCGTCCCACGTCTCGCGGGTCACGGTCTTGAACCACAGCGGCGCCATGTACTTGTCTATGGAGATCAGTCGCCGTTCCGGCGTCGAGATCCAGGCTGCCCGTTCCGGATCGGTCGTCGTCATCCGCGCGGAACCCGCGAGCAACACCACCGCCGCCACTCGATCGGGGCGCGCCATCGCCAACCGCAGCGCGACTTGCGTGCCACCGATCCAGTGGCCGACGACGACGGCGTCTTCCATGTTCTCGCCGTCCATCAGCCGCTCGATGGCGCCGAGCGCGGCGGTGGTCCAGGTCTGCTCGCCGAAGCTCGTCGTCTCCGACGGCGAACGCGGTGCCGGCGTTCCTCCGAAGCCGGGCAGCGTGACCGCGACCATCCGATAGTCGGAGGCATGGGCCTTCATGAACTCGGCGAACACGCCGCCGCTGAAGCCGAGCCCCGGCACGAGGATCATCGCCCTGTCTCCCGTGCCTTGCCGGAGCACGCCGCCGAGCGTTCCGAGATCGGCGGTCTCGTAGCCCGGCGGATCGACCAGGTTGTTCAGGGCGGGATCCTGGATCATGATCCGGATGCACGCTTCCTGCCCGCGGGCGGTCCCGGCCGCGAGGACGGAAGCCAAGCAGGCCATCGCGGCCGTCCTCGTCAGCGATGCCACGGTCCGAGTGTTCTTCATCGTCGCCTCCTCGATTCGCGCTCGGTCGATCTAACCGGCTCGCGGACGGCGGAGCCACTGCGGATCGGCGAACGGGCCGTCGCGTCGGCGGACGGGGAGGCCCTGAGCGGCCGCGGGCCTGAGCGGCCGCCACGCCGGGGCGAACGCGAGGAGACGCGGATGCCGCTTGTCCTCCGGGTACGCGCGCGGGTACAACGTGGACCTTCCGCGCTCCGCGCTGCGATCGGGAGGCCGCCTTGCGCTTCAACGTCCTGAACAGGAAGGTTCACTACTGGATCAGCGCGTTCGTCGCAGTTCCGGTGATGGTCATCATCGCCAGCGGCCTGCTGCTCCAGATGAAGAAGCACTGGAGCTGGATTCAGCCCGAGGAGCAGCGGGGCACCGGCACGTCACCGCAGGTCGACCTCGAGGAGATCCTCGCGGGCGTGCGCGACGTCCCAGAGCTCGGCGTCAGCGGATGGGATGACGTCAACCGGCTCGACGTGCGGCCGGCACGAGGTCTGGCGAAAGTCTGGTTGCGGAGCGGGTGGGAAGTCCAGGTGGACCTGGGCACGGGTGAGGTGCTGCAGACGGCTTACCGGCGGTCGGACCTGATCGAGTCGATTCACGACGGCTCCTTCTTCGCCGGGAACGTGAGCAAGCTCGGCGTCTTCCTGCCGAGCGGCGCGGCGCTCCTGGTGATGTGGGCGACGGGCATCTGGATGTTCTGGCTTCCGCTGTCGGCGAAGCGCAAGCGTCGTGCGGCGTCGTTGCGGCAGTGACGGAGGAGCGGCCGGTGTCGCGAACCGAGAGGGTCATGCGGTGCTTCGCCCTGGCCGCGGTGCTCGTGAGCGCGGCCGTCGCGTGCGCCTCGGATCCGCCGGCGCCGCGAAGCGTGACCTTCCCCACCGAGGACGGCGGGCTGATCCACGCCGACCTTTACGGCGAGGGGGTTCAGGGGGTGGTGCTCGCCCACGGTGGCCGCTTCGACAAGGGTAGCTGGGCGCCACAGGCGCGCCGGCTGGCGGACGCGGGATTCCTCGTGCTGGCCATCGACTTCCGCGGCTACGGTCTGTCGAGAGGCCCGGGCGATTCCGATCCGCTCGGCGCTCCGTTGCACCTCGACGTTCTCGCCGCCGTCCGCCACCTGCGCAGCGCCGGCGCGAGCACCATCGCCGTGGTGGGCGGGAGCATGGGAGGCACCGCGGCCGCTCACGCCTCCATCGAATCGGAGCCGGGAGAGATCGACCGGGTCGTCCTCCTGGCGGGTGTCGCGCGGGACTCCCCCGACCGGATCAAGGGAAGGAAGCTGTTCATCGCGGCGCGCGGGGACACGACGGCGAGCGGCAAGCCGCGCCTCATCGGCATCCGCGAGCAGTTCGGGCTGGCTCCAGATCCGAAGGAGCTCGTGATCCTGGAGGGTTCGGCGCACGCGCAGTACCTCTTCGACACGGATCAAGGAGAGCGGCTGATGGCCGAGATCCAGCGCTTCCTGTCGGCGCCGTGAAGTCGGTCGATCCCCGCGGCCCTGAGCGAGGGCGCTGCGAGGCGACCGGCCCGCCCCGGATCCGCCGCGCTGTCGCCGAGGACGCGGCTGCCCTCGCGGATCTAGCCGCGCGGACCCTTCGCGACGCCTATTCGCCGATCCACACCCCCGAGGAGCTGGCCACGCACATCGCCTCGAACTTCACGCTCCCGCAGATGCTGGCGGCGATCGAGCATCCGGACTCGGCGACGTTTCTCGCTCTCGTCTCCGGCGAACCCGTAGGCTACGCGACGCTTCACGCCGGCCACCCGCCGCCGTGCGTCTTCGGACCTTCGCCGGTCGAGCTGGCCCGCATCTACCTCACGAAGGAGACGGTCGGGAAGGGCGCCGGGTCGGCGCTCCTGGAAGCCTGCCTCGACGAGGCACGGCGTCGGGGTCACGAGACGATGTGGCTCGGCGTCTGGGAAGAGAACGCACGAGCGATCGCGTTCTACGGAAAGTGGGGGTTCCGACGCGTCGGGACCCACGCGTACGTCTTCGGAGGGAACGAGTACGAGGACTTGGTCCTGGCGAGGTCCATCGCGGGCGGCAGGGCGGCCGGTGCGGCCTCGCCCACGGAAGGATCGTCATCATGAGAGTCGGAATCCTCCGGCCGCGCCTCGGCGGCTTCGCCGAAGCGGCGAAGCACGACGACTGGACCCACGCGTTCAAGCTGGTCCGCCGAGTCTCGCCGCGCCCGTAGACGCGCCCTCGCGGGCCGGCATACGCTCCGCCGATGCGCGAGCATGTGACTCTGTTGCGACCCGACGCGCGGCCCGACGCACGTCCGCGGTCCGGACGGGGCGTCTCCTCGGCGCTTCCCGCGGATCTTCTCGAGCAGGTGCGGGGGCGAGTCCAGCTCCTCGCGCTGCTGCTGCTCATCGCGTTCGTGTTCGACCCGACGCTCTCGCTCGTCAACTGGATCGGAGCCAAGCTCACCGGGAGCACGCTGCCGCCCGACTTCGCCCTCGCGAGGCCGTTCGAGGCGGTCGACCTCGTCGCCGCGGCCGCCTCTCTCGGTCTGTGGTGGCTCGCCCGCCGCCGCGACGTGTCGCCGTCCCGCCTGCTCACCGTCGGTCTCGTCTACGAGGTCATCGTCTGCTTCGAGGTCGCGCTGTCGACGTTCTGGCAGCACTGGCTGCAGAACGGCCAGCTTCCGAACCTCACCTGGGTGCCGGTGGTGATCATCCTCTTCCCGCTGATCATGCCCGGGCCGCCGCGCCGCATGCTCGTCGCGGCGATTGCGGCAGGGGCCATGGCGCCGTGCGCGCTCTCGATCCTGGAAGTCTCCGGGGCCGTGCCGGCCGGCGTGGAGGACTACGTGCGCACGTCGGTCCACTCCGGATTCGCGATCCTCTTCGCTCACCTCGGTGCGAGAGTCGTCTACGGGCTCGGCCGCGAGATCGCGGCGGCGCGCGAGCTGGGCAGCTACCGTCTGGAAGAGCGTCTGGGTCAGGGGGGCATGGGCGAGGTGTGGCGCGCGCGACACCGCATGCTGGCGCGGCCGGCGGCCATCAAGCTGATCCGCCCGATCGAGTCGGGCAACGGGCGGGTGGACGCCGCGTCGGACATCGCCCGGCGCTTCGAGCGGGAGGCGCAGACCATCGCCCGCCTCCGTTCGCCGCACACCGTGGACCTCTTCGACTTCGGCGTCGCGGAGGACGGAGCGTTCTACTACGTGATGGAGCTGCTCGAAGGCGTGGACGCGGACACGCTGGTGCGGCGGTACGGTCCGGTTCCCCCCGAGCGCGCGATCTGGCTGCTCCGTCAGGTGTGTCACTCGCTCTCGGAGGCGGAGTCGTGCGGGCTCGTGCACCGTGACATCAAGCCCGCGAACATCTTCCTGTGCCGGTACGGTGAGGACTGCGACTTCGTCAAGGTGCTGGACTTCGGGCTGGTGAAGCCGCTCGACGACGCGGCGGCGCTCGAGACCGCCCTGACCCGCGAGAACGCGGTCCACGGCACGCCGGCGTTCATGGCACCGGAGCAGGCGCTCGGGCGGAGCCGGCTCGACGGCCGCGCGGACATCTACGCGACGGGTTGCGTGGCGTACTGGCTGCTGACCGGGCAGCTCGTGTTCGACGGAGAGACTCCCATGGAGCTGCTGGCGAAGCACGTGCACACGCCGCCCACGCCGCCGTCCGCGTGCTCGGAGCTGCCCATCCCCGAGGCCTTGGATCGCCTGGTGCTGACGTGTCTGGCGAAGGACCCGGCCGATCGCCCGCAGTCGGCGAGGGAGCTTTCACAGCGGCTCGGCGCGCTCGAGGGAGCGGACGGATGGCCGGAGGCGCGGGCACGGGAGTGGTGGGCGAAGCACCGTCCCACCCCCGCAACGGGAAGCGGGGCAGGCGAGTAGAGGGGCCGAGCATCCGCCGGGGCGGACGCTGCATCTCAGGACCAGCACGCCACCCCGGAAGGCGGCTCCAAGGAGGCACCCGATGTCCATCCGACCCGTTCAACGCGAGATCAGCTCCCGGCCGACCGTCGAAGGGGCAGGCGTCAAGCTGCGCCGCGCCTTCGGCTTCGGCGAAACCGACGAGTTCGATCCGTTTCTCCTGTTCGACGACTTCCGCAACGATCGCCCGGAGGATTACCTCGCCGGCTTCCCGTGGCACCCGCACCGCGGCATCGAGACGATCACCTACGTGCTCACCGGCGAGGTCGACCACGGCGACAGCCTCGGGAACAGCGGCACGCTCGGCGCCGGCGACGTCCAGTGGATGACGGCGGGCAGCGGGATTCTCCATCAGGAGATGCCTCGCGGGGACCAGCATGGGCGCATGCACGGCTTCCAGCTCTGGGCGAACCTGCCCTCCGCGCTGAAGATGACCACGCCGCGCTACCAGGACGTCTCTTCGCGGGACATTCCCGCGATCGTGGACGACGATGGCACGCGAGTCCGCGTCGTGTGCGGGAGCTTCTGGGGGAAGACGGGACCGGTGGACGGGATCGCGGCGGATCCGCGTTACCTCGACGTGTTCGTCCCGGCGGGGCTGCGCAAGACGCTTCCCGTGCAGACGACGCAGCACGCCTTCGCGTACGTCTTCGAGGGCAGCGGTACGTTCCGCGACGCCTCCGCCCCACGCGAGGTCCGCACCGACGGTGTGGGCGCGCCGGCCGCGGCGGCGACCGCGGACGCGGCGGCGGCGGTCCAGGGTGAGTCCGGGGACAGATCGCTCGTGCTCTTCGGGAACGGAGACGAGGTGACGGTGCGGGCGGGCGAGAAGGGGATCCGCTTCCTGCTCGTCTCCGGACGGCCGTTGGAGGAGCCGGTGGCCTGGTACGGGCCCATCGTGATGAACACGCACCGGGAGCTCGAGCAGGCCATCGCCGAGCTGCGGGCGGGGACGTTCATCAAGTCCCGATGACGCAGGCGGGCGAGATCCGGATACGCTCCGGCACCGCGGGCGATCTGTCCTGGGTCGTGGAGGCGCTGACCCGCGAATGGGGCGGTCCCCGGATCGTGTCGCGCGGGTCGTGGTACCGCGCGGACGAGCTGCCGGCGCTCGTCGCCGAGCGTGACGGTCGCCGGGTCGGCCTCCTGACCTACCGTTTCGCCGAGGAAGAGCTCGAGGTCGTGACTCTGCAGGCTTTCGAGCCGAGGTCGGGCGTGGGAGCGGCTCTGCTTCGGGCCGCCCGGGACCTGGCGAGGAACGCGGGCTGCCGGCGTCTCTGGCTCGTGACCACGAACGACAACCACGGCGCCATCCGCTTCTACGAGGCGATGGGCATGCGTCTCCACGCGGTGCATCGCGGCGCGATGACCCGGGCACGCGAGATCAAGCCCACGATCCCGCTGCTCGGGCACGGCGGGATCCCGATCGAGGACGAGCACGAGTTCGAGCTCGTACCGTGACTCCTTCTCCACGCGCACACGAAGCCGCAGTGCGCCGGATGGGAGGGCTGGTCGGCGCGAACGTGCTGCAACACGCTCTCGGACACCTCGAGACGATGCTTGACGCGGCGGAGAAACGGGAGATCCTCGCCGCAATCGACGACTTTCGCCGGGGTCTACTGCCGCTCGTCGTTCCGCTCACGCTCCTTCGCTACAACATCCGCCGCCACGGGGTCGAGTACCTGTCGGGCCAGCTCTACTTCGATCCCCACCCGAAAGAGCTCATGCTCCGGAACCGGGTGTGAGGCCGCGCGTGTCGGAGAAGACGGTTCCGGCCGTTCGCGTGCGCGAATGCAGTGAGGCGCCGATCCGAGCGAACGGCTCCTACGTGCTGTACTGGATGATCGCCGCGCGCCGCGCGCGCTGGAACTTCGCGCTGGACCGGGCCGTGGAGCTGGCCCGCGAGCTGGGACGGCCGCTGCTCGTGCTCGAGGCGCTGCGCTGCGGCCACCGCTGGGCGAGCGATCGCATCCACCGCTTCGTGATCGACGGGATGCGCGACAACCGCACCGCGTTCGAGAAGTCCGGCGTGGCCTACTACCCCTACGTGGAGCCCGAGCACGGTGCCGCCCGCGGGATGCTCCACGTCCTGGCGGCCGACGCGTGTGTCGTGGTGACCGACGACTTCCCTTGCTTCTTCCTGCCGCGCATGGTGGCGTCGGCCGCGCGCCGTCTTCCGATCCGACTCGAGGCGGTGGACTCGAACGGGCTGCTGCCGCTTCGAGCGGCGGAGCGCGTCTACGGCCGCGCCGTCGACTTTCGCCGCTTCCTGCAGCGGGAGCTGCCGCGGCATCTGGACCACGGGCCGAGGAGCCGGCATCGCCCCGCCGCCCTGCCACGGCTCGACCGGCTGCCGCCGCAGGTGACGGAGCGCTGGCCGGCCGCCGACCTCGGCGGGCTAGCGAGAGCGACGGCTCTCGAGAACTTTCCGATCGATCACGCGGTTCGACCGGTACCGTTCGAGGGCGGCTCGCGGGCGGGTGAGCGAGCGCTTCGGTCGTTCCTGGGGGAGCGGATGGCGTCGTACGGGGCGGCCGGCGGCCGGCGGGACAGGGCGGGCAGCGGGCTGTCTCCGTACCTCCACTTCGGACACGTCTCGCCGCACCAGATCCTGGCCGGTCTGGCCTCGCGCGAGGAGTGGAGCACGGAGTCCGTCGCCCGCCGGGCCGACGGGAAGCGGGAAGGATGGTGGGGCATGAGCCCGGCAGCGGAGGCCTGGCTGGAACAGCTCGTGACCTGGAGGGAGCTGGGCTACAACTTCTGCGCGCGTCGCGCGGACTACGACCGCTTCGCCTCGCTGCCGTCGTGGGCACTGGACACGCTCGAGAAGCACGGCGGCGATCCGCGCCTCCACGTCTACACCGCCGAGCAGTTCGAGCACGCCGCCACCCACGACGAACTCTGGAACGCGGCGCAGGAACAGCTGCGCACCGAGGGGCGGATCCACAACTACCTGCGCATGCTCTGGGGGAAGAAGATCCTGCACTGGACCGCGGATCCCGAGCAGGCCGTCGAGATCATGATCGAGCTCAACAACAAGTACGCCATCGACGGGCGAAACCCGAACTCGTACAGTGGCATCTTCTGGACGCTCGGAAGGTATGACCGACCCTGGCCGGAGCGGCCGGTGTTCGGGACCGTCCGCGCCATGTCGAGCAGGAACACTCGCCGGAAAATGAACGTAGACGACTACGTGAACCGCTGGGGCGGAGCGCACGCCGCCGGCGGCCGCGCGAGCACCCCCACGAGGAGGGTCGGCGGCGAATGATCTGGGTCTGGATCGCATTCATCTCGCTCGTGCTGGCGCTTCTGGCGCTGGATCTCGGCGTGTTCCACCGCCGCGCGCGGGAGGTGAGCGTGAGGGAGGCCGTCGGCTGGTCGGCCGTGTGGCTGACCCTCGGACTGAGCTTCTCCCTGTTCGTGCGCCTGGCGTACGACGCGAAGTGGTTCGGCCTCGGTGACACCGTCGACGCGACGGACGGGGCAGTGCTCGACGGCGCGGCCGCGATGGAGAAGTACCTGACCGGGTACATCGTCGAGAAGTCGCTCAGCGTCGACAACATCTTCGTGATCGCCGTGGTGTTCGGGTTCTTCGCCGTGCCGGCGATCTACCAGCACCGCGTGCTGTTCTGGGGCATACTCGGCGCGCTGCTGATGCGCGGTGTGATGATCGCCGTCGGCGCGAAGCTCATCGCCGAGTTCCACTGGGTGCTCTACGTCTTCGCCGCGTTCCTGATCCTGACCGGCCTCAAGATGCTGACGGCGAAGACGGAGCACTCCGACCCGAACCGCAACATCGTGGTGCGGCTGACGCGCCGGCTCTTCCCGGTGACCGCGCGGCTGCACGGGGAGCACTTCGTGGTGCGGGCGGGGGATCCGTCCTCGTACGAGGCCGAGCTGCCCGGAAGACCGGCCGTTCCGGACGAGGTCGTGGACCGGGCGAAGCCGGGCACGCTGCTGCTCACGCCGCTCGCGCTGGCGCTGGTCATGGTGGAGACGACGGACCTCATCTTCGCGGTGGACTCGATCCCCGCGATCTTCGCCATCACCGCGGACCCGTTCCTGGTCTTCACCAGCAACGTCTTCGCCATCCTCGGGCTGCGGTCGCTGTACTTCGCCCTGGCCGGGATGGTCGGTAAGTTCAAGTACCTGAAGGCCGCCCTTGCGCTGGTGCTGGTGGTCGTGGGAGGGAAAATGCTGGTCGCCAAGCAGCTCAAGGCCGCGCTCGGGGAGAGCTTCAACCTGTGGCTGCTGGCCGTGGTGCTGTCGATCCTAGCGTGCGGGGTCGGCGCATCCCTGATCTCGGAACGCCGGGCGACGCGACGCGCGGCGGCCCGCTGACTCGCCCGCAAGGACAGAATCGAGGAGGGTTCGCCCATGGATCGCACGGCGGAAGCGAAGTGGAACGGGGATCTCAAGTCCGGGCGAGGCACGGTGCGGGTCGGAAGCGGAGCCTTCGAAGGACCGTACTCCTTCACGAGCCGCTTCGAGAGCGGATCGGGGACCAACCCGGAGGAGCTGCTCGGCGCGGCGCACGCCGGCTGCTTCTCGATGGCGCTGTCGCACGCGCTGGCGACGAGCGGCCACGTACCCACCAGCGTGACGACGAAGGCCACGGTGCACCTGGCGAAGGTCGGGGCCGCCTTCGCCATCACCGGGATCGACCTCAGCACGCGGGGCGTCGTGCCCGGGCTGACCGCCGCGGAGTTCCAGCGCTTCGCGGAGGACGCGAAAGTAGACTGCATCGTGTCGAGGGCGCTCGCCTCGGTACCGATGCGCCTGGACGCGCAGCTCTCGGAGCCCTGACAGAAGGCACTCCGGAAGGAGGGACGATGATCCGCGGACTTCGCACGGCGATCTATCCGACGCCGGATCTCGCCCGGGGCAAGGCGTGGTACCGGAAGGTGCTCGAGCGGGAGCCGTATTTCGATCAGCCGTTCTACGTGGGCTTCGCGGTCGGCGGCTTCGAGCTCGGGTTGATTCCGGACGGGGAGCCCGGCGCCGGCGGGGTGCAGGCCTACTGGGGAGTTCCGGACGCCGCCGCGGAAGTCGCGCGCTTGACGGCGCTCGGCGGGCAGGTGCACGCGCCGGTCAAGGACGTCGGCGAAGGCATCAAAGTGGCGTCGGTCCGGGATCCGTTCGGCAACGTCTTCGGGATCATCGAGAACCCGCACTTCGACCCGGCCGAAGTGCGATGACGAGCGCGGCCCGCGCGGCGGATGCGCGCGGATGAGCACGCCGGCGACCAACGCGGGCTGGGCGATCCGCCCTCTCGGCGCGGACGACGCCGAGGCGGTGCGGCAGTTGTGGGCGTCCACCGAGGGACTGGGCGTGGGACCCGGCGACACGCCGGAATCCCTCGGCCGCTTCGTGGAACGCAACCCCGGCCTCTCACTCGTGGCGGTGGACGCCGGTCGGATCGTCGCGGCGGTCCTGTGTGGGCACGACGGCCGCCGCGGGACCATCTATCGCCTCGCGGTGGCGGCGACGCACCGTCGCGGCGGCGTCGCGACGGCGCTCGTGACGCGCTGTCTGTCGGGCCTGCGCGCCCAGGGAATCGTGAAGTGCCACGCGTTCGTTCTCACGGACAACGACGACGCCGGTCGATTCTGGGCGGCCGTCGGTGCTCGGGCGCGCACCGACCTGGTGATGCACTCCATGCCGACCTGACGAGGGCGCCCGATGTCGTCCACGATCGCATCGCTCGCTCCGACCGTCGCGCGGCTGTTCGGCGCGGCCCCGCCCGGGCTGGCCGGGGAGCCGCCGCTCGCCGCGGTCCTGGATGGCCGGGAGCGCGTGATGAGAGGCGAGCCGATCGAACGCTGCCTCGTGTTCTGTCCGGACGCGCTCGGCGCCGGGATCTGGGGGCGATGCCCCGAGCTGGCCGGCTCCGTCACGAAGCACGCCGGACTGTGCGTTCTCCTGTCGTCGGTTCTGCCGCCCCGGACGCCGGTCTGCTTCGCCTCCATGTTCACCGGCGGGCAGCCCGAACAGCACGGCATCCGCACCTACGAGCGCCCGGTCCTGACCTGCGACACGCTGTTCGACGCGCTGGCGCGGGTGGGCAGGAGGACGGCGATCGTCGCGGTCGAGCGGAGCAGCATCGACCTCATCTTCCGGGGCCGGGACATCGACTACTGGTCCGAGCGATACGACGCCGAGGTCCTGGAGCGCGCGATCACAGTCGTCGGCGACGACCGGCACGATCTGGTCGTCGTCTACCAGCAGGAGTACGATGACCGCTTGCACGAGACGGAGCCGTTCTCGGAAGCGTGCCTCCGTGCGGTGGAGCGTCACGTCGGCGCGTTCGTGACGCTCGCGGAGACGGTCTCCCGGGCGTGGCGCCGGCATCACCGCGCCGTCGTCTTCGCTCCGGATCACGGGGCTCACTTCGACCCGCAGACCGGACGCGGCGATCACGGTCTGGACATCGCCGAGGACATGGAAGTGTCCCACTGGTACGGCCTGAGTGCGGGGGAGCGGAAGTGAGCGCCGTGCGCGTCGTCGCTGCCGGCGCTGCCGCGGCGTTCGCGTGGTGGATCGGGCTGATCCTCGTGTTCGGGCCCGCTCAGGCGCTGCTCGCCGATCCGGATCTGCAGAGTGCGAAGTTCCTCGCCGCGTTCTCGGAGCCGCCGCTCCCGCGAATGGCCGAGCAGCCCGTCGTGCTCCCGATCGGGCTCCTCGTCATCGGACTGGTCCACGCCCTGGCGTACCGCTGGGCGGGCCGCAGGTTCCCGGGGCCGCCGTGGCGGCGCGGGCTCGCGTTCGGGGCGCTGGCCTGGGCGCTGATGGTTCCCTGGTTCGAGTTTTACCTGCCGTGGAACGTGATGCTCGAACCGCTGCCGCTCGTGCTGCTGGAGGCCGCCTGTTGGTTCCTGGTCCTTCTCCTCGTCGGCGTGGTGACCGCGGTCGTCCACGACGCAGCGCGCCGCTGATTTCGAGCCGCGTGGTATCTTTCCGGGGTCTATCCACTGGAGGGAAGGTGAGCCATGTCCGAGTTCGCGAATCCCGCGGTCGGGGCGCCGGACCAAGCGCACGCGTACACCACCGCCATCCTCGGCATCCTCGGCCAGCGCGACCCCTTCGACGTGCTCCGAAAGACGCCCGCGGAGCTGCGCAGCGCGGCATCCGGCGTGCCGCCGGCACTGCTCTCCACTCCGGAGAAGCCCGGCAAGTGGTCGATGCTGCAGGTCGTGCAGCACCTCGCGGACACGGAGATGGTCGGCGGTTTCCGCTGGCGGATGATCCTGGCCGAGGACAGGCCGAAGCTGCAGGGCTTCGACCAGGATCTCTGGGCCGAGCGGCTGCGCTACGCGGAGTCCGACCTCGCGACGGCGCTCGGCCAGTTCGAGGCGCTCCGCCGCGCGAACCTCGCCGTCCTGGAGCGCACGTCTCCGCGCGAGCGCGAGCGCATCGGCCTGCACTCGGAGCGCGGCGAGGAGAGCGTCGCGCACATGATCCGCATGTACGCCGGCCACGACCTTGCTCATCTCCGCCAGATCGCGCGCGTGCGTCGGGCGGTCACCGGGAGCTGACTCCTGCCACCGCTCACCAGGCGCTTCGTCGGGCTCGCGCTTCTGGCGGGCGCGGTGTGGGGTGTGGTCGCGCTGGCGCTCGGTCACCGCGCCCTGGGTAGGCCGATCTGGGGAGGCGTGATCGCATCACCCCTCATCGGGGTGGCGGTCGGCGTCGGCTTCCGCTGGACGCGGGGCCTGGGAACGGCGCCTCGGGTGCTCGCGTCTCTGCTCAGCCTGTGCGTCGCGGCCACACTGTTCGGCTTGGCGGTGGGCCTGTTCGATCTCGCCAGCGGAGCGCCGCGGCGCGTGGTGAGCGAAGTGATCCTGCAGCCCGTGCCCGCGGTCCTCTGGGCCGTCACCATCGGCGGCTTCTTCCTGTTCCTCTGGCCGATGTCGTACGCGAGTCACGCGCTGCTCGACCGCGTCTCCGACGTCGCCCCCCGCGCACGCATCGACTCCGACTCCGTCGGGGATCCCTGGCGATACCGCACGCTGGACGATCTGGGGAGCGCGCTCGAGCGCCTGCCGGCGGCGCCGCGGGACCAAGGGCGCGTCTCGTTGATCGTCCGGCGGGGCGAAGGCGGCCGCCGCGAGATCGTGCGGCGGATCCGGCTGACGCCGGAGGAAGGCGTCCCCGGCGACGCGTGGGGCCGGCAGGACGACGCGAACCCCGAGGCGCAGATCGCCGTGATGCAGACCGGCGTGGCCTCGCTCATCGCCAACGGCCAGCCGCTGGAGCTCTTCGGCGACAACCTGTTCGTCGAGCTCGATCTCTCCAGGGGGAACCTGCCGGAGGGCGCGCGGCTCCGCGCCGGCGGCGCGACACTCATGGTGACGCCCAAACCCCACAACGGCTGCAGGAAGTTCAGGGCCCGTTTCGGGGACGACGCGTTGCGCTTCGTCTCCAAGCCGGAGCAGCGGCATCTCAACCTGCGCGGAATCTACCTTCGCGTCACGGAGTCGGGCGAAGTGCGCCAGGGCGATGTCGTCGAGATCCTCCAGCGATAGGGGGGTGACATGACGCGTTCCGGAATCGACCCGCGCGTGGACATCGGCCACGTGCACCTCAAGGTCGCGGATCTCGAGCGGGCGCTGGCGTTCTACTGCGGCGTCCTCGGCTTCGAGCTGACGCAGAAGATGGGCGATCAGGCGGCGTTCGTCAGCGCCGGCGGATATCATCATCATATCGGGCTGAACACGTGGGAGAGTCTGCGCGGCGCGCCGCCGCCGCGAGGGTCGACCGGGCTCTATCACCTGGCCATCCGCTATCCCGACCGCGCCAGTCTGGCGGACGCGCTGCGGCGCGTTCGGGCGGCGGGGATTCCGCTCGACGGCGCCGCGGACCACGGGGTCAGCGAGGCGCTCTACTTGCGGGATCCGGACGGAAAAGGCGTCGAGCTGTACCGGGATCGCCCTCGCGAGGAGTGGCCGCGCACCACGAGCGGCGAGCTCTCCATGTACACCCGCCCGCTCGATCTCGTCGGGCTCCTGTCCGTGCTCGAGTGACTTCGCCGTGAGCGTCCGCTACGACGAGGAGTCGGCCGACTACCGCGATCTGTGGGCGCCGGTCCTGCGCACGGCCGGCCTTCGCCTCCTTTCCGCACTGGGTGGCGCCGGAACGAAGCGGATCCTCGACGTCGGCACCGGGGTGGGGACGCTCCTCCCGGACCTCGAGGCGAAGTTCCCCGGCTCGCTCCTCGTCGCGGTGGACCGGTCCGCCGGGATGCTTCGGCTGGCACCGTCCCGTTTCGCCCGCGTGGTGATGGACGCGGGCAACCTCGCCGTGGCGTCGGCCAGCGTCGACCTCGCGCTGCTCGCCTTCATGCTCTTCCACATGTCGTCGCCGCGGGACGCCCTGGCGCACGTTCGCCGTGCGCTTCGCCCGGGGGGCCGAGCAGGCCTCGTGACGTGGCGCCGCGAGCTCGCCTCCCCCGCGATACGCATCTGGACGGACTGTCTCGACCGGCATGGCGCCGCGCCCATCGATCCGGCCACGGAAACGCGACACGAGGCCCTCGATTCCCCCGGCAAGCTAGAGGCCCTGCTGCGAGAGAGCGGTTTCCACGATGTCACGGCGTGGGACGAGGAGCTGGCGCACTCGATCGGCTCGGAGCACCTCCTGCTCCTCCGGACCCGGATGGGCTCCTCGCGGGACCGCTTCGAGAGCCTCGGATCGGACGCGCAGGCGAGCTGCGTGGCGGAGGCCCGACGCCGGATGGGCGCGCTCGGGACCGCGGACTTCGTCGCGCGCGGGAGGGTGGTCTACGCCGTCGGCCGTGCATGAGCTCCGGCGAACCTGCTATCGTTGCGCGCATGAGTACCCGCGAGCACTGGGAGTCGGTCTACCGGCGCAAGTCGCCCGGCGACGTGAGCTGGTATCGCCCTCACCTGGATCGTTCGCTCGAGTTCATCGGGGCCGCGCGTCTCGCCCGTGGTGCGGCCATCGTCGACGTCGGGGGCGGCACGTCGACGCTCGTCGACGATCTGCTGGAGCTGGACTTCACCGATGTCGCCGTCCTGGACATCTCCGAGGCCGCGGTGACGGCGGCGAAGCAACGACTCGGCGAGCGGGCGGAGCGCGCCGCATGGATCGTCGGCGACGTGACGCAGGTGGAGCTGCCCGAACACCGCTGGGACTTCTGGCACGACCGAGCCGTGTTCCACTTCCTCATGGACGAGATAGCGAGACACCGCTACATCGCCGCCGTCGGCCGTGCACTGAAACCGGGCGGTCACATCGTCGTCGCCACGTTCGGTCCGGAGGGGCCGACCCGTTGCAGCGGTCTCGAGGTGATGCGCTACTCCCCGGACTCGCTGCACGGGGAGTTCGGTCCGAGCTTCGAGAAGATCGGTAGTGCCGTAGAGACTCACGTGACGCCGTGGGGGTCCGAGCAGGAGTTCATCTATTGCTTCTGCCGGATGCCGCGGTAGTACCAGAGGTGTCACCGCTCGCCGCGACTGGCCCGCCGTAGCGCGCCGTTGACCTGCGTGGATCTCGCCGGTACCCTCGGCACGGCCGATGTCGTGTGGAGGAAGGGATGGATGCCGAGCAGCTGCGCGCCTTGCAGGCGCCTCTGAAGGAGCGCTACCGGAAGGATCCCGGCGCCGCGCGAATCACCTTGTGCTCCGAGGGCCGCGTCGGCGAAGGCGTCACCTGCTGCACGGACGCCGCGCCCGAGGAAGTGCGGACGCTGCTGCGCCTCACCGAGCGCTACTGCGTCGTGTACCAGACGCTGTGTCGGGCTCCCGAAATCGCGGTCTCGTACGAGACGTCGGCCGGCTGATCGGAACCACGTTGCGCCCCTGGCCTCCCGACCTCGAACCGAAGCTCGTCACCGCGTTTCGCGAGGGCTACTCCTCCGCCCAGTTCTCCCGCGATCTCCTCTCCGGCGTCGTGGTCGGAATCGTCGCGCTGCCGCTGGCCATCGCCTTCGCCATCGCGTCGGGGGTCCGCCCGGAGCAGGGGCTCTACACCGCCGTCGTCGCCGGGCTTGTCATCTCGGCGCTCGGCGGCAGCCGAGTGCAGATCGGCGGGCCCACCGGCGCGTTCGTCGTCATCGTCGCCGGCGTGGTGGCGCAGTACGGCTACGACGGGCTGGCCACCGCCACCCTCATGGCCGGCGTCATGCTCGTCGTGATGGGGATCGCCCGGCTCGGCGACGTGATCCGCTTCATTCCCTATCCGGTCACGGTCGGGTTCACGACGGGCATCGCCCTGATCATCGCCACGAGCCAGATCCGCGATGCTCTCGGCCTGCCGATGGAGCAGGTGCCCCACGAGTTCTTCGAGAAGTGGATCGCGTACGCGGCGCAGATCCGGTTCGTGGATCCGGCCGCCCTCGTCCTCTGCGCGGCCTCGGTCGTGGTGATCTGGCTGTGGCCCCGCGTGACGACGCGCGTGCCGGGAACGCTCATCGCGCTGCTGGCCGCCACCGTGGCAGCGCAGCTCTTCTCCCTCGACGTGGAGACGATCGGCAGCCGCTTCGGCGAGGTGCCGAGCTCCCTACCCAAGCCGCGGCTCCCGAACATCGAGTGGAGCCTGCTGGCCGAGCTGAGCTCGCCGGCGATCGCGATCGCCCTGCTGGCCGGGATCGAATCGCTGCTCTCCGCGCTGGTGGCCGACGGCATGATCGGCGGGCGGCACCGCTCCAACGCGGAGCTGATCGGTCAGGGCTTCGCCAACATCGTGTCCCCGCTCTTCGCCGGGATCCCGGCCACCGGGGCGATCGCGCGCACGGCCACCAACGTGCGCAACGGAGGGCGAACGCCGGTCGCGGGCATCGTGCACGCGCTGACGCTGCTGGTGGTGCTGATGGTGGCGGGCCGGTGGGCGGCGCTCATCCCCATGCCGGCGCTGGCGGCCATCCTGTTCGTGGTGGCCTACACGATGAGCGAGTGGCGCGCGTTCGCCCGCCTCCTGCGCGGTCCGCGCAGCGACGTGCTGGTGCTGTTCTGCACGTTCCTCCTGACCGTGGTCGTGGATCTGACCGTGGCGATCCAGGTCGGCGTCGTCCTCGCCTCCCTGCTTTTCATGCGGCGGATGGCGGAGGTCACGCAGGTGAAGTCCGCCTCCAGCATCCTGGGCTACGGCGAAGGCGAGGAGATGGGCGGCTCCATGCCCGAGCTTCCCGCCGGCGTCGAGGTGTTCGAGATCCACGGGACGTTCTGCTTCGGCGCGGCGCGGAAGTTCAGCGAGCTGGTCTCCAGCCGGCAGACGAAGCCGGCGGTCGTGATCCTGCGCATGCGCAACGTGCTGGCCATGGACGCGACCGGCCTGCACGCGCTGGAAACGGTGGCGTCCCGCTTCCGGCAGCAGGGCACCGTGCTGCTGCTCTCCGGCGTGCACGCGCAGCCGCTGGTCGTCATGACGAGGAGCGGCGCGCTGGACCGGATCGGCGTGCAGAACCTGTTCGGGACGCTGCGCGAAGCGGTGGGCAAGGCGCGGGAGCTGGTCGGCCCGAAGGACGAGATCGAGGAAGCGGAGCCGGCGGAAACAGCGGGCGCCGCCGGCGGCGCGGCGGCCCCGTCGGACACCGCGGCCCCGTCGGACACCGCGGCCCCGTCCGACACCTCGGCCCCATCCGACACCGCGGCGAAGTGATGTCGGAGAAGCTCGAGACGCTCTTCGAGGGACGCGACCTGCGCATCGAGCGCATCGTCTCGCGGGGGCATGCGTCGCCACCGGGGTTCTGGTACGACTCGGACGAGGGCGAGTGGGTGATGCTGCTGTCCGGCGCGGCGGAGGTGCGCTTCGAGGAGGAGGGGCGGCGCGTGAAGCTCGCCCCGGGCGATCATCTGCACATCCGGCCGCACGAGCGACATCGCGTGGAGTGGACGCAGCCGGACGCGGACACCGTGTGGCTCGCGGTGCATCACCGCGAATGAACGGCGCGCGGTTCGTCTCCATCCCCGGCGGCCGGCGGCTGGCGTACGCCGAGTACGGAGATCCGGGCGGCTTCCCGGTCGTCGCGGCGCACGGGAATCCGGGATCGCGGCTGGCGTGGGCGCCGCTCGGACGGTCCGACCTGCGCGGATTCCGGCTCATCGCGCCGGATCGGCCGGGGTTCGGAGGGTCGGAAGGCGGCACTCCGCGGAGCCACGGCGATTGGGCCGGCAGCGTCGCGGCGCTGGCGGATGCGCTGGGCCTCGGCCGCTTCGCGCTGGTCGGAGTCTCGGGCGGAGGTCCCTGGGCGCTGGCCGCCGCGGCAAAGCTCGCCGCGAGGGTTGAAGCGCTCGGGCTGATCGCCACCGGGCCGTCGCCGGAGCGCACCGCCGGCCCCTTCCTGCTCGCGGCCCGTCACGTGCCGGCGCTGATCCGGGTGCGCGCGGAGGTGCTCGCACGGCTCGCCGCCCGGGACCCGCACGCCCTCGTCCGGCGGACCTTCGCCGGGTATCCCGAGGTGGATCGGGCGCTTCTCCGCCGCCCGGAGGTCGCGGCGCATCTCGCCGCCGACTTCGCCGAAGCGTATCGTCAGGGCGGCGCAGCGTCGGCGCGCGAGATGACCCTCTTCGCGAGAAGGTGGAGCACGGCGCCGGCGGAGGCGACGATGCCGGTCATCCTCTGGCACGGCCTGGCGGACACGGTGATTCCGCTGCGGGCCGCGGAGGCGCTGGCGGCCCGGCTCCCGCGCGCGAAGCTCGTGAAGGTGCGGGGCGCCGGACATCTCTGGTGGCTCGAGCATCTCGGAGAGGCGCTTGCCGCGCTCCGGGACGCGGCGCGGGAATCGGACGCATGAGTCGGATCGAGATCAGCGAAGGCGACATCACCGGACTCCGCGTCGATGCCGTCGTCAACGCGGCGAACGAGGCGATGCTCGGCGGCGGCGGCGTGGACGGCGCCATCCATCGTGCGGCGGGACCCGCGCTGCTCGAGGAGTGCCGGCAGCTCCCCGAGGTTCGTCCCGGGGTGCGCTGCCCGACGGGCGAAGCGCGCATCACCGGCGCTCACGCGCTGGCCGCGAGGTTCGTGATCCACGCCGTGGGTCCGGTGTGGCGCGGCGGCGGTGAGGGCGAGCCGGATCTGCTCGCCTCGTGCTACCGGGAAGCGCTGCGCTTGGCGGCCGAGCACTCGCTGCGCAGCATCGCCTTTCCGGCGATCAGCTGCGGCGTGTACGGCTACCCCCTCGGGCACGCCGCGGAGGTGGCGGTTCGCACCGTTCGCGCGTTCCTCGCCGAGGACGACACGATCGAGCGCGTGGTGCTCACCGCGTTCACGCCCGAGGTGCGCGCCGCGATCGAGGCGGCGATGGCGACCTCGGCCGTGCTTCGCCCTCCGCGGCAGATGGAGACACCACGATTGCGCCTGCGTCCCCCGGCGGCCGGCGACGCGCGCTTCGTCTTCGACGACTACGCTCAGGACGCGGAGGTCACGCGCTACCTGACCTGGGCACCGCACACCGACATCGAGCAGACGCGCTCGTTCCTGGAGGCCTGCGAGCGCTGCTGGGCGGACGGGACCGCGTTCCCGTGGGTGATCCAAAGGAAGGACGACGCACGCCTCCTCGGCATGATCGAGCTGCGCCTCTCCGGCCCGCGCGCCGAGGTGGGCTACGTGCTGGCGCGCGCGCACTGGGGGCGCGGGTACATGGTCGAGGCCGTTCGCCGGGTCGGGGACTGGTCCCTGGCCCAGCCCTGCATCCACCGCTTCGGGGCGCTCTGCGACGTGGAGAACCGCGCGTCGCGGCGCGTGCTGGAGAAGGCGGGGCTGACGCTCGAGGGAACGCTGCGGCGCTGGGGGTACCATCCGGGCGCGGGTCGCGGTCCGCGGGACGTCCTGAGCTTCTCGATCGTGCGGGAGTGAGCCGGCGGGCCGGGCGGCAGCGTCCTGCGCGCGAAACGGTTCGCCGGCCGCCGCGGGTTCGTGGATAATGACCGGCCGTCTCCCGGACGGCGGGCGAAGGAGGTGACGACGTTGCAGGGCAAGCTGCTCGCCTGGGCCATCGCCCTCACGATCCTCGACCTGATCACGCCGTTCGTTCCCATCCTCGGCGTGCTGCTGATCTGGGTCGTGGCGGCGCGGCCGCGCTGGTTCGCCGGGTTCGTCCGCGATCTCTACGGCGGCGCCTGACTCCGCGCATGCACCGCATCCACTGCTCGTACCACAAGTGCCTGACGATCTACTACAGCCGCGTCATGAGCAGGCTGTACAACCAGTTCCTTCCGTGGAGCAGCGGGTACAAGCACTTCAACAGCCACCTGGACCAGTTCACCGAGAATCTCGGCCGGTGGCGAGTCCTCTCGGTCAACAACCACGCGCTCGACCTGGATCGGCTCGGGAGCTTCCGCATCACGCACTTCGTGCGTGACCCGCGGGATCTCGTCGTCTCCGGCTATCACTACCACAAGCGCGGGGCCGAGCCCTGGTGCGACGCGGTGAATCCGACGCGTGAGCGTTGGAAGGTCGTGAACGGGAACCGGCCGGCGGCCATGGGCGACGAGCACTCCTACACGACTTATCTACAGAGCCTGTCTGAGGAGGAGGGGCTGATCGCGGAGATCGAGTTCCGCAAGCATCACTTCGAGTCGATGGCCCGGTGGCCGATCGAGCATTCCGGCGTTCTCACCTTGCGGTACGAGGACACGCTCGGCCGGGAAGTGGAGACGTTCTCGCGGATCTTCGATTTCTACGAGGTGCCGTTTCACGAGCGCACCATCGGGCGCTTCCTCGCGTGGCGGTTCTCGGCGAAACGCCAGAGCCGGAAGACCGAGCACATCCGGAATCCCGAGCCGGCGCAGTGGAAGAAGAAGTTCACGCCGGAGGTGACGCGCGTCTTCCGGGAGCGGCACGGCGAGCTGATCGAACGTTACGGGTACGAGTGGTGAGGTGAGGGGCGGGCGCGCGGGCCGGCGGCCGATGTGGGAGTGCGCGCGGTGTGGGCGCCGCTTCGCGAAGCGGAATCAATGGCACTCCTGCGCGCGCTGGACGGCCCGCGCGCACCGGGAGGGGAGAAGCGCGGTGGTGGCGCGGGTCTACCGCGGGTTCACCGCGGCGGTGCGGAGCTGCGGTCCGGTGAAGCGGCACCCGGCGAAGGCGCGGATCGGCTACATCGCGCGGATGACATTCGCCGCCGCGTACGTCAAGGAGCGCTGGGTCGACGTGCACCTGATCCTCGCGCGGCGGATGGAGGACAAGCGCGTCCGCCGCAT
Organism: Candidatus Eiseniibacteriota bacterium; assembly: GCA_052390515.1. Classification (GTDB taxonomy): domain Bacteria; phylum ARS69; class ARS69; order ARS69; family ARS69; genus JBQTGV01. Next base: position 53,182 of record JBQTGV010000036.1, read on the forward strand.
CGAGTCGATCGGCGGGCGACACGTGCATCACTTTCGGCTGCTCGCCCCCGGCGACGTGGACGCAGAGCTGCGGCGATGGATCCGGCAGGCGTACCGCGTGGTGGCGGCAGAAGGTGTCGGTTGACTTCGCCACGCGAGTGTAGGGAGATGTCCGCACTCGCGTGCTTTGCAGGGAGCCTAACCAGACCATGAAGGAGATCCTACGCTCAGCTCAAAGGACGCATTTGGCGATCAACATTTTGACGTTCGCGATTCTCTACAACACCGTCCGCGAGCTCTCGGTGCCGCTTGATGTCGACGCGATCGAAAGCGAGCTGGACGTTCTTCACGAGCGAGTCGAGATTGCGGTTGGCTTGAACTCCATCCTTCCTGTGCTTTCGCCGACGTGGGTGGACAGTGCCGGAGCGTCCATCGAAGACTTCATTGGAAGTAGCATGCCCGATACGGTCTTTGTTAGGGCCGTCCGTCATGCGCCGCCGTACGATGTAGACGTGGCGCGGGATTCGATCGCGGTGCTCTTAGCTGGAGATCAGCTCTTTGATGACGTTTACGTGCAGTACTTGAGCGCACCTGATAGTAGACCGAGCGAGTTTGTACGGATCTTCGCTTCCATCGAACAGGCTGAGCTCTCCGGGGAGATGACTGCGTGGAGAGTTGCACCAGAGATCGAAGCGCTGAGAAGCCGTCTCCAGGCATGGGCGCAGCTCGACAGCACGGGTCGATCGGTGCTTGCGCACGCTCAATCGCTTAGAGCGGTCTCAGATTCGCTGGGGCTTCAAGTGTCTGACGATATGCTGAGTGCGCAAGTGTCCGTTGAGATGTCGCACTGGCGCGTCGAGCGTCTGGACCCTCTCCGGTGGGCAGATGACAGTCAGCATGTCGTCGTGCAGGTACGCTTTGAACCGGCGTCGGAAGCCGCCGCCGAACCGCGGGCGTTGATCTCACCACTGGTCCTAGATCTGCCAGTGCGATCGGTCTATGAGCCCATTCCGATACCGCCCCTTCGTGAGCAGTACCCCGCCCTTAGCACTTCGTGGCAGGACGTGAGGTCCAAGACGATCAGTGGCGCCAGAGCCTGGATTGAGGAGGAGAGAGAGCGACAGCTTGGAGGCGGGGTCGAGATCCCCGGTATGAAACCGCTCTCCATCCGTCCGACTCACTTGAACTGGATTCTTCCGAGTGTTCAGATGGCGCTTCTGACACACTTGATCGCTCTGGTTCTCGAGCTCAGACGGCGCGCTCCGGTTCTCGGGGAGTGTCCTCTTGATTCCGAGACGAGCTGGATAGCCGCGTTTCCTGGGCGCCTGTCACGTTGGAAGACACGATTTGAGCTATGCGCACTTCCCGTAGGGGCAAACCTGCTTGGCGCGCTGAAGTGGCAAGGATCAAAGACCACTGCAGGTCTTCTGGTGGCGTTCTTGGTGCTGTCTCTCACTCTCGGCCTCATTACCTGCCATCTGCTGCGGATCGTTCGCCAGCGGCATGATGTGTGACTCGGGACGTGGGAGTCGACGATCCCTCAGCGTGACGTAAGGCAATTGAGTCGGGGTTCGAGGAAGTCTCAGCCGAGCGGGGCGTTAAGCCACGCCCGCCAGCGCTCCGCCTTCGCCGCGAGGTAGCTGCCGCGGCGGCCTCGCGGCATGGCTCGCGCGACCGACGGCGCGCCGACCGCCGTCCCTGCCGCGAGCTTCGCCGCGCCGAGCAGCGTCCCCTCCTGCTCCTCGGACACGACGATCTGCGCGTCGTGCATCGCAGCCATGCCCTGCGCCAGAAACGGCTCCGCCGAGAGCCCACCCGCCAGGACGATCCGCCGCGGCGGCGCGTCCGGGAAGAGATCCGCGAGGATGCCTCTCACGCGGAACAGCAGCCCCTCGAGCACGATCCGCCGCCGGTCGGCGTCGGACAGCCCCGCCGCGCCCTCCGAGAACGGCAGCGAGATCTCCTCGCGCCAGAACGGAGCGCCGAGTCCCGCCGTGTCCGGGATGCAGAACGCGCCCGGCGTGGGGTCCTCGACGGGCAGATCCGTCGGACCCTCGCCGAAGCGGTCCACGCCGGACGCGCCGCCGTTGATCGAACCTTCCAGCGCGAACAGCGTCGCCGCGCCGGCGCGCGCCCGCACCGGACCGAGGAGGTAGCCCGTCGGACGGAACGCGCGGTCATACGTCGGGCGAAGCACGAACGTCCCGGTGCCGAAGTTCACGAGCGCGGTCGCGCGGTCGTCGGCCCGGCCGTCGTCGGCTCGGTCGCCCTCGCCGCCGTCTTCGCCCTCAATGCACCCGAGTACTCCGGCGGCCTGGTCCGAGATCGTCGCGGCGAGGATGCCGCGGCCGGGCAGCGGGAGCAGCTCTCCTTCGCTCGGCGCGACCCGCGCCAGCGCCCCGCGCGGAACGGCGAAGACCCGCAGCAGCTCCTCCGACCAGGTCTCCTCCTCCAGATCGAAGAGCAGCGTGCGCGCCGCCATCGTCGGATCCGTGCGCAGCACACCGCCTTCGCTCCAGCAGCGGACGAGCCAAGTCTCCAGCGTTCCGGCGACGAGATCGCCGCCTGCCAAGCCTCGCCGGAGTGCAGCGTCGCCCTCCATCAGCATGGCGAGCTTCGGCCCGAGGTAGTGCGGCGACAGCACGAGCCCGGTGCGACGCGTGACGTCGGCCTCGACGTGGCGATGCGCGCGACACCACTCCGCCGCGCGGCGGTCCTGCCACGAGATCATCGGAGTGCGCGGCTCGCCCGTGGTCCGGTCCCAGAGCAGGAACGTGGAGCGCTGCGAGGCGATCCCGACGCGAACGTCGTCGGCCGCACGACCCGCGCCCGCCCCGCCGAGCGCCGCCTCCAGCGCCCGCTCGGCCGCCGCCCGGTAGGCGCGGGCGTCCCCCTCGCGGGTCGGCCCGGAACCGGAGAGCGGCGGCGCGGGTTCGGAGACCGGCGCGGAGAGCCTTCCCGACGCTTCCAGGCGGGCGGCCTTCACGCGCGTGCTTCCGAGATCGAGGGCCACGGCGAGAGGCTTCATCGGCGCCCGGCAGCATAGGGCAGGCCGCCGCGCCGTGCTAGGATCCGACCATGTGCCGGAACATCAAGAAGCTGCGCCGCCCGGAAGGGCCGCCGACCGACGAGGAGCTGCACGACGCCGCACTGCAGTTCGTGCGCAAGGTGAGCGGCTTCCGCAAGCCGAGCCGGACCAACACGGATGCGTTCGACCACGCCGTGGAGGAGATCGCCTCGGCGGGACGGAAGCTGTTCGACCGGTTGGAGACGTGAAGCGTCGCGCCGGGTCTTCGCCGCCGGCCGGAGACGTGAGACGCCCGCCCGGCTCGTCCCCGCGCCCTTCGCCGCTGCACACGAAGATCTGGATCGTCGTGGGCAGAATCCCGAGGGGCCGCGTGGCGACGTACGGGCAGGTGGCGCAGCTCGCCGGGCTCTCCAGGCAGCCGCGGCTCGTCGGCTACGCGCTGAACGCCCTTCCCGACTCCAGCCGCCTGCCGTGGCACCGCGTGATCAACGCGAAGGGAGAGATCAGCCTCAGGTCCGAAGGCGGCTCGGACCGGCGGCAGAGGGTCCTGCTCGAAGGCGAGGGCGTGAAGTTCGACGCGCGCGGGAGGGTCTCGCTCGCCAGATACCGATGGCAGCCGAAGCGGGTTCCGCCCTTCGACCGCGCTGTTCTTTAGACGACGGGAGACTCGATGACCACCACGACCAGCCCTGGCGACGTTCGCCTCACGCAATACAGCCACGGCGCCGGCTGCGGCTGCAAGATAGCGCCGGCGGTGCTGGACCGCATCCTGGCCGGAGGCGTGGTGGGGCCGCCGGATCCGCGCCTCCTCGTCGGTCACGAAGAGCGGGACGACGCCGCCGTCTACGACCTGGGCGACGGCACGGCCGTCGTCAGCACGACCGACTTCTTCATGCCCATCGTGGACGACGCGCGGGACTTCGGGCGCATCGCGTCGGTGAACGCCATCAGCGACATCTACGCGATGGGCGGGACTCCGATGGTCGCCATCTCCGTGCTGGGCTGGCCGATCGACAAGCTCTCGCCGGAAGTGGCGCAGCAGGTTGTGGACGGCGCGCGCGAGGCGTGCGCGGAGGCAGGAATCCCGCTGGCCGGCGGGCACAGCATCGACAGCCCCGAGCCGATCTTCGGGCTGGCGGTGACCGGCCGCGTCGCCGTGGCGAACGTGAAGAAGAACGGCGGCGCGCGCACCGGCGACAGCCTCTTCCTGACCAAGCCGCTCGGTGTCGGCGTTCTCACGACCGCGCAGAAGCAGGGCAAGCTGCGCCCGGAGCACTCCCGCACGGCGCGCGACTCGATGGTGGTGCTCAACCGCATCGGCATCGATCTCGGGACGAAACCGTGGGTCATGGCGATGACCGACGTCACCGGCTTCGGGCTGCTGGGCCATCTCGTCGAGATGTGCGAGGCGTCGGAACGGACCGCGCGGATCGAGTTCGCGCGGGTGCCGCGGATCGAGGCCACCGCCGTCGACGAGTACATCGCCGCGGGCTGCGTTCCGGGCGGCACGAAGCGCAACTTCGCCAGCTACGGGCACAAGATCGCCCCGTTGACGGATCTTCAGAGGAGCGTGCTCTGCGATCCGCAGACGAGCGGCGGGCTGCTCGTCGCCGTCGATCCGAAGCACGAGGAGGACTTCCGGAGCCTGGCGCGGGGGTACCGTCTGGACCTTTCGCCCTTCGGGACGTTCGTGGAGCGGGGGAGGCACTGCGTGGAGGTCGTCTAGGACTCGTCCAGGACCCGGGGCTTGAAGGACCAGACGCATGTCTGGTATATCTCGGGCCATGGACGAAGCTCGTCAGCCCCGCCGTGTCTGGAATCCGCCGAACCCGTACCTGACCGAGCACCGCGAGCTGCTCGGCGAGCCCCCCGTCGCGGAGCTGGAGGTCTGGGAGGACCGCTCGCGCACCATCCTCTCGCGCAACGACAGCCCCGACCTGGGCTTCCGCTGGAGCGTGAATCCCTATCGCGGCTGCTTCCACGCCTGCGCGTACTGCTACGCGCGCACCACGCACGAGTACCTCGGGCTCGGCGCCGGCACCGACTTCGAGCGCAAGATCTTCGTGAAGCCGGACGCCCCTTCGCTCCTCGCCACGGCCTTCGCCCGCCCGAGCTGGAAGGGCGAACACGTCGCGTTCTCCGGCGCGACGGACTGCTATCAGCCGCTCGAGGCGGCGTGGAAGCTGACGCGGCGGTGCTTGGAGGTGTGCGCGGAATTCCGCAACCCGGCCGGCGTCGTCACCAAGTCCCTGCTGGTGACGCGCGACGCGGACGTGCTCTCGCATCTGGCGCAGACCGCCGGTGCGCACGTCTGCGTGAGCATCGCCTTCCTGGACGAGGAGATGGCGCGGCGGATCGAGCCGGGCACGCCGACGGTGAAGCGCCGCTTCCAGGCCATGGCGAAGCTCGCCGCCGCCGGCATCCCGGTGAGCGTCTCAGTCGCGCCGATCATTCCCGGGCTGAACGACGCGGACATCCCCGGGATCCTGCAGGAGGCGAAGCGGAACGGCGCGACCGGTGCCTTCCGCACGTTGCTGCGGCTCCCCGGATCCGTGAAGGACGTCTTCCTCACCCGCCTCCGCGAGGAGCTGCCGCTCCGGGCCGCACGGGTCGAGAGCCGGCTGCTCGACGTGCGCGGCGGGAAGCTGAACGAGAGTCGGTTCGGCGCGCGGCAGGTCGGGCAGGGCGATTACTGGGACGCCATCGAGAGCGTCTGGGAGCTGTGGACCCGGCGCCTGGGCCTGGCCGGCGGCGAGCCCGGGGTGGCGGGGCCTGGCGCCGTCCGCGGAGCGGGACCTGTCGGCGCCCCCGCGCGGCCGACGCAGCTCGAGCTGTCGCTGTAAGCTGGCAGAGGGGAGGTCGGATCCCGGGACCCTCCCGAGGGGGAGCCGCCGATGACCCGAGATCTTCGCATCCGCGTCAGCGAGCGCATCGGCGAAGTGAGCGCGCTGCTGGAGGGGCCGGAGTCCGCCGAGCACTTCCTCGTCCTGGCGCACGGGGCCGGCGCGGGGATGCGGCATGCATTCCTGGAGCGGATGGCGGAACGGTTGGCCGCGCACCGAGTGGCGACGCTCCGCTACCAGTTCCCGTACACCGAGCGCGGCAGCCGGCGCCCGGATCCGCCTGCCGTCCTCGAGGCCACGGTGCGGGCGGCCGTGGCGAAGGGAGCGGAATTGGCGGCGGGACTGCCGCTCTTCGCCGGAGGTAAATCCATGGGCGGGCGAATGACCTCGCGGGCGCAGGCGGCGGAGCCGCTCCCGGAAGTTCGCGGGCTCGTGTTCCTGGGTTTCCCGCTGCATCCAGCCGGCAAGCCCGGCACGGAGCGGGCGGATCACCTCGCCGGCGTGCGCATCCCCATGCTGTTCCTGCAGGGCACGCGCGACGACCTCGCCGACCTGGATCTGCTGAGGCCGATCTGCGCGCGCCTCCCGAACGCGACGCTCGCGATCGTGGTGGGTGCCGATCACTCCTTCAAAGTGCCGAAAGCTTCCGAGCGCGGCGACGACGTGCTGGACGGGCTCGCCGCCACGGTCCGCGAGTGGATCAGCAGTGGTTGCAGCGCACCTCGTTGAAGACCGTCTCCGCGTCGCACTCGGTCATGGCGTGGTCGACGACGATTCGCAGCGCCTTGTGCTCGTCGGTGAGGTCGTACTTCGCGGCCATCTTCTGCAGCCAGTCGATGTGGTCCTCGTTCAGCTCCCAGGTGCGCTCCACCTTGATTCCACCCACTGCTGTCTCCTTTCACGGCTCTCCGCCGGCCGTCCGAGTTCGGGTAAGATAGTGCAGAGTCCAGTGGGGATCACAACCGGAAAGCGAGGTGATCCGTGGACGCCGATCTCCAACGCAACGACCGCGAGTGGAACGACCCGGCCAATTGGAAGGGGCCGTTCTACGCTGCGCCGGAGGACACCCGGCCGTTCGTCCCGAAGCGGGGGCGGCGCCGCGGATACACGGTGAACTTCGCCAATCCGGTGGGCCGCACGGTCGTGCTGGCGGCCCTCGCCCTGGTGCTCGTCACCGCGTGCATCGCCTTCCTGGTGGAGAGACGGAGCGTGTGATCGTCTCGGCGGAAGCGCACCCGGAGCTCGAGGCGTACGCGTTCTCGACCGAGCTCCCCGTTCCTCTCGGAGACATGCCCGCTCCTCCGTGGCTCGTGGCCTTGCTCTCGGCCGGCGGGGAAGCTCCGCTGTCGGCGACCGACGAAGTGCGCGCCGCCGTCCGCGATCTGCTTCGCCACGGGGGCTACAAGCCGACCGGCCGCGGCAAGCCTGCGTCGGAGTATCTGGTGCGAGCCGCCGCGGAGAGCTCCCTGCGCTCCATCAACGCGGCGGTCGATGCGTGCAACGTGGTGTCGCTGCACAGTGGACTTCCGATCAGCGTCGTCGATCTGGACCGCGCGGCTCCGCCGCTTCGAGTCGGTGCGGCCGCGGCGGGATCGAGCTACGTGTTCAACGCCTCGGGTCAGGAGATTCGCCTCGACGGACTGCTCTGCCTGCACGATTCGCTCGGTCCGTGCGCGAACGCGGTGAAGGACTCGGAGCGCACGAAGACGCACGAGATGACGCTGCGCACGCTCTCGGTCATCTGGGGCTGCCGCCGGCTGGCGGGACGCGCGGCCGCAGCGGGTGAGTGGTACCGCGAGATCCTGGGCCGCCTCCCGGCCCGTACCGAGGAGGTCCGGCTCGTCGTGGTACAATGAGCCTGCGGGTCCTGCCCCGAGAGAACCAATCACAGAAGTACCGATCCGAAATGGCGTTGCCGCGCGTTCGCTCCCCTTCACGAGATTTTCACGGGACGAGAGTACGATCCGGCCCCGGCGCGGGGCACGATCCGCGGCGCCGAACGAACCCGACAGGAGCTCCTTCGTGAGCGAAGTCCGGATTCCCGAGCCCACGGATTCACCGCTGGAGACGCCGCCGCCGGAGACGCAGCCGAGGACGGCCGCGCGCGTCGTGCTCCACTCCGAACCCGCTGCCCCGCCCGCACCGGCTCTCGATCCGCTCGCCGATCCTGCGCTCTACGTCAATCGCGAGCTCAGCATGCTCGAGTTCCATCGTCGCGTGCTGCACCAGGCGACGGACCCGGACGTGCCGCTGCTCGAGCGACTGCGCTTCCTGACGATCTCGAGCGCCATTCTCGACGAGTTCTTCGAGATCCGCGTCGGCGGTCTCAAGGAGCAGGTCGCTTTCGGACTCCCCAAGGGCGGACCCGACGGTCTCGGACCGGTGGAGACGTTGCGGCGGATCCGCACATCCGTGCTGCAGTTCGTCGCCGACCAGTACCGCGTGCTCAGCCAGGGCATCCTCCCCGGGCTCGAGGCCGAAGGGATCGTGATCTACGGGAACGCGGATCTCGACGCGGACCAGCGCGCCTGGATCCGCGAGTACTTCCGGCAGGAAGTGCTTCCGGTTCTCACGCCCATCGGCCTCGATCCTTCGCACCCGTTCCCGCGGATCCTGAACAAGAGCCTGAACTTCATCGTCCAGCTCGACGGCAAGGATGCGTTCGGACGACGCAGTCGCGCCGCGGTGATCCAGGCTCCGAGGATCCTGCCGCGTTTGATCGCGCTGCCGAAGAAGCTCGCGCGTGCCGACCAGGCGTTCGTCCTGCTGACCGCGGTCATGCAGGAGTGCGTGGAGGAGATCTTCCCGCATCGCCAGGTGCGGGGTTGTCATCAGTTCCGAGTGACCCGCAACAGCGACCTGTGGATCGACGAGGAGGAGATCCAGGACCTGCTGCTCGCGGTGAAGGGCGAGCTTCCGCGGCGCCATTACGGGAAGGCCGTCCGCCTGGAGATTTCCGACACCTGTCCCGAGGAGATGGTGTCGTTCCTGCTCGAACAGTTCGAGCTGGACGCCGACGATCTCTACCCCGTCTCCGGACCGGTGAACCTTCACCGCCTCGAAGCGCTGTACGAGATGGTCGACCGCCCGCGGCTCAAGTACCCGCCGTTCGTGCCCGGGTTGCCCAAGCCGCTCGGCAAGGGCACCGACCTCTTCCGCATCCTCCGCGAGCGCGACGTCCTGCTGCACCATCCCTACCAGAGCTTCTCGCCGGTGCTGCACCTGCTACGCCAAGCCGCCGAGGATCCCGACGTGCTGGCGGTGAAGCTGATCGTGTATCGCACGGGGCTCGCCTCCAAGGTGGGAGAGGCTCTGCGCGCCGCGGCCAGCGCCGGCAAGGAAGTGACCGCGGTCATCGAGCTGCGTGCGCGCTTCGACGAGGCGGCGAACATCGAGCTGGCCTCCCAGCTCCAGGAAGCGGGCGCGAAGGTCGTGTACGGGATCGTCGGATTCAAATCTCACGCCAAGATGCTGCTGATCGTGCGCCGCGAGGACGGCGCGCTTCGCCGCTACGTGCACGTCGGCACGGGCAACTACAATTCCAAGACGGCCCGCGAGTACACGGACTTCGGCGTCATGACCAGCGACGAGGACTTCGGCAAGGACGTACACGACCTCTTCCAGCAGCTGACCAGCCTCGGCCGCAACGGCAACCTGCGCAAGCTCGTGCAGACGCCCTTCGACCTGCACCGCAAGCTCCTGGAGCTGATCGGGGCGGAGACCGCGGCCGCGCGCGAGGGCCGGGAGGCGCGGATCATCGCCAAGATGAACTCGCTCATCGAGCCCGAGATCATCCAGGCGCTCTACCGTGCCTCGCAGGCGGGCGTGCCCATCGATCTCATCGTCCGCGGGCCGTGCTGCCTGAGGCCCGGCGTTCCCGGCGTCTCGGAAACCATCCGCGTCCGCTCCATCGTGGGGCGGTTCCTCGAGCACCATCGCGTGTTCTGGTTCCACGCGGGCGGCGAGCGCGTCTCCCTGCTGAGCAGCGCCGACTGGATGCCGCGAAACTTCTTCCGCCGCGTCGAAGTGGCCTTCCCGGTCTCGGGCAAGAAGAACCGCGACCGTGTCTTCGAGGAGGGACTGGAAACGTACCTCGGCGACAACTGCGATGCGTGGGTGATGGCCTCCGACGGCAGCTACGAGCGGCTGAGCCCGGGCGACGAGGGCCGCCGGTCGGCGCAGGAGATGCTGCTGGAGCAGCTGACGCGGCCGCCCGCCTGAGGCGGCGGCTCGCTGGACGGCCGCGCCTCGACGCGAGAGGCTGTTCGCCGCTTCGAGTCTCGTCAGCTCGCCACCATCTCGCGCACCTCGAGCTTCGTGTCGAGGTCGGCGAGGTAGGCCGCTTCCTGCTCCAGATCGGCGCGCGTGAGCGGGTGGCTCTCCAGCCACTGATTCGGGAACGTCAGGCGCAGCGCGCCGTTCCGCCACTGGATCTCCGGGACGAGCGCGGACTCCGGCACCCGGCTGCGGTTCAGCAGCACCGCCAGCCGCAGCAGCGCGCATAACCTCTTCGCCAGCTCGTTCTGCTCCGGCGGCACCGTCTCGAAGATCAGGGGCGACAGCCGTCGGCGGTGGCCGCGGATCAGCGCCGCGAGCGTGCGCTGGTCGTCCTCGGAGAATCCGGGAAGATCCATGTGACCGACCAGGTACTCGCCGTGCTTGTGGTACCCGGTGTAGGACACGGTGAGTCCGATCTCGTGCAGCAGCGACGCCCAGGTGAGCAGATCGCGGGAGGTGCTCGTCTCCCACGCCTTCTCCGAGCTCCAGGCCGGGCCGACCTGCGCCAGCAAGCCCAGCGCGGTGTTCTCCACTCGCCCGGCCTGCGCGAGGTCGATGTGGTACTGATCGATGATGCGGCGGATGGTGCGGTCGCGAACGTCTCGGTGCTCGATCCGTCCGACGAGATCGTAGAGCACGCCTTCGCGCAGGGCGCCGATGGACGGGCTCATGGACTCGACCGCAAGGCTGCGGAACAAGGCGATGAGGATGGCGAGACCCCCGGGAAGAACGGCGGCACGGTCCGACTTCATTCCCGGGAGCGCCTCCAGCCGGTCGGCGTGCCCCGCGTCGACGACGGCGCGCCGCAGCTTCTTGAGACCCGCGAGCGTGATCTCGGGCCCGCCCCAATCGTTCGCCTTGAGCAAGTCGGACACCGCTAGGATGGTGCCGGATGATCCCACCGCCGAGTCCCAGCCGAGCGCGCGGATCCGCTCTCGGACGGCGCGTAGCTCGAGGGCGGCGGCCGTCTCGGCGACGCGGAACCCCTCGCGGGTGATGACGCCGCCGGGAAAGAAGTCGCGGCTGAACTTCACGCAGCCCATGAAGAGGCTGTGCGAGCGGAGCACGTCGAATCCTTCGCCGACGATCACCTCGGTGCTTCCGCCGCCGATGTCGACGGCCAGCCGTCGGACGCCCTCCATCGGATTCGTGTGCGAGATGCCCAGGTAGATGAGACGAGCCTCTTCCTGACCGGAGATGACCGCGACGGAATGCCCGAGAGCCCGCTGCACCTCGCGGGCGAAGGCCCGGCGGTTCTTCGCGCGGCGAAGCGTGTTCGTACCCACGGCCCGCACCTGAGCGGGGGGAATCCCGCGCAGCCGCTGTCCGAAGCGCTCCAGGCAGGCCACGGCGCGCTCGGCCACCTCGCCGCGGATGGTGTCGCCCTGCTGCAGCGCGTCGGCCAGCCGCACCGGCTCGCGCAGGCGGTCGAGGATGTGCAGGTCGTGCTCGACGTATCGAGCGATCACCATGTGGAAGCTGTTCGATCCGAGATCGACCGCCGCCACGGTGAGCGGTCCCGGCGCGGCGTCCGTCATAGTCGCCGGAGCATGCGCGATCCGAGCAACCAGACGAGGTGACCTCCTCCGGCGCTCCACTCGAGGCAGGCGCAGCCGGCCTTCTTGAGCTCGGTGAAGACCCTCGGGTGGCCGACGGTGCGTGCGATCAGCAGGTCGAGGTGGGGCGCATGGCCCGCGCAAAGCACCGCGGCCTCGTCACGAGAGGCGAGCCAGGCGAGAAGAGCCGCGGGATCGGCGGACGGGAGCAGGGCCTCGGAGTGGACCACCTCGCCCTCGTAGCCGAGCTCCGCTGCGGCGAGAGCGGCGGTCTCCACCGCCCGGCGATAAGGGCTGGTCACGACCAGATCGGGGCGGACTCCCGCGGCGAAGAGTCCGCGGGCCGCGGCGCGCGTCCGCTTGATGCCGAGCGGCGTGAGGAAGCGGTCCGGCTCCGCCGGGCAGGACGGGTCCTCGCGGTCGATGGCGATCCCGTGGCGCATCAGCCAGAGCCTCATCTCTTCCCTCGTGTCCTCGCGCGCCGCAGCGCGCGCCGGAGCTTTCTCCAGGCCGGGTCCTCGAACGCGGCGAACGCCTCCGGGAAGCCGACGAGCAGCGTTTCGGCCCGGGCCCGCTGCGTGTGGCGAAGATGCTCGAGCACGAGTCGCGCCGCGCCGGCCGTCTCGCCGGGGGCATCGTCGAGCAACGCCGGAATCCGGTCCAGGAAAACCACGATGTCGTGGTGCTCTCCGAGTCGGTCTTGAAGTCCGACGAGCCGCCGCAGCACGCGACGGGCCGGCTTGCCGAAGTGTCCGGCGTGGAAGTCGAGCGCATAGCGCGCGCTCTTCCCGAGGATGCGCAGGCGATGATAATCGGCGGGGGTGGCGTCCGGCGGGAGCGCGGCTCGCGCACGGATCAGCTTGCGCGTTCGCCGCTCGATGAGGCGCGCAGCGACTCGCTTCGCGCTGCGCCGGCCGCGGCGCGGGGCGCAGTCGGGGTCACGCTCCAGCCAGGCGGTCGTCGTCTCGACGAAGCGGGCGTACCGCTCCGAGTCCAGGGCCGCGAGCATCTCCCGGCGCGCTTCGACACGGCGGCCGCGCAGGCGGCCCTCGATCCCTCGGAGCGACGGTCGATCCGCCGCCGGAAGTTCCTTCGCCCTCTCTTCGAGCCAGCCGATCATCACGTCGAGGTCCCGCACGGGTCCGAGCACGGAGCCGAGCCAGCGGAGCTCGCGGGCGATCTTCCGCGACCCGCGCGGAAGGTATCGCCGGTGCACGCGCAGCGCGGCGCGAAGACGGCGGGTCGCGACGCGCATGTCGTGCAGCTCCTCGGGATCGACGCCCAGGCGGGAGCCGGGCTCGCGATCGAGGCAGCGGGCGACCTCGCGGCGCATCACGTCGAGCGCCGCGCCGTAGATGGTGCGATGGCGTCGCCGCGGGGCGGGCCGAGCCGACGCCTGCGGGGCGGCCGACTCGAGGTCGAGCTGCGGTAGTCGCGCCCGCAGGGCCGCCAGGAGCGCGCCGAGATCTTCGCCCGTGGCCATGTCCAGCTCGACGCGTCGATCCGCCGACGTCCGCCCGTCGGGCTGTTCGGCCACTGTCTCCACCAGCGTGATGGCCCCGGCCGGTCGGTCCCGCCGCTCGACATCGAACCGCTGCTTCCGCACCTCGCGGCGCTGCACCGCTCCCAGACGGGCCCGGCCCGTCACCGCGCGCACCGCGTCGTGGAGGGCGGTGGGCAGGGCATCGACATCGAGTCCGCCGTGCCCCGCCGACAGCGGTGCGCTGATGCGCAGGGCCGGTGTCCCGGGGCGAGGCGCGCTCGGCTCGAGAACGATGTCCGTTCGTGCGCCGTCCTCCCGCACCGCGAGTGTGTAACCCGCACGGTGGAACCGCCCGTCCGCCGTGTCCAGACAGGTCTCCCGGGCCGAGCGGGCACCGTCCGGGCGGACCAGGAACCCGTCGGATCCGAGCCGCGGAAACGCGTTCCGGATCTCGAGGAAGTCTTCGACGATGAGGGAGCCGTGTGCGCCGGCCGAGTGTTCGTTCATAGTGGCTACTCGGGCCGATTATAGCGTAGCCGGCCGGGCCACCGGCCCGCGGCTTGACTTCGCGCCGCGGGGAACGTACTGTTTTGCGGCTCGACGAAGCCGCGCCACCTTTAATCCGGTCCCGTGAGGCCGGGAAGGGTCGGTCAGCGCTCTGAGTCCTTCACGGAGCTGTCCGCCCGGTCCCCCCTCTCCAAGGGCCGAGGCGGATTTTTCATGACGGACCTTCCCCCGAACGCACCGGCGAGCGAACAGCGCGCCCTTCGCCCGATGATCGAGAAGGCCCGCATCATGTCCGAGGACGACATGCGCCGGGCCATCTCGCGGCTCGCGCACGAGATCCTCGAACGGAACGGCGGGCCCGACCATCTCGTCATCGGCGGCATCCGCACGCGCGGGCAGTTCCTCGCGGAGCGGATCGTGAAGAAGGTGCTCGAGATCGAAAACGTGCGCGTGCCGCTGGGAGTCCTGGACATCACTCTCTACCGCGACGACCTGCAGACCGTCGCCAAGCAGCCGGTGGTCCGCGCCACCGAGCTGCCCGTATCCATCGTGGACCGGCACGTGGTGCTCGTCGACGACGTTCTCTACACCGGGCGCACGGTTCGCGCGGCCATGGACGAGCTGATCGACTTCGGCAGGCCGCGGACCATCCAGCTCGCCGTGCTGATCGATCGCGGCCACCGCGAGCTGCCGATCCGCGCGGACTACGTCGGCAAGAACGTACCCACGTCGCTGCTCGAGGTCGTCAAGGTCCACTTCCAGGAGGTCGACGGCGAGGACTCCGTGCTCGTCTGCGAGCTGGGAGGTGAGGCGTGATCTCCGAGCGCAAGTCGCTGCTCGGCATCCGCGAGCTGGAGCCGTCCGAGATCCTCGAGGTGCTGGACACCGCCGCCTCCTTCCAGGAAGTGCAGCAGCGCTCCATCAAGAAGGTGCCGACGCTGCGCGGCGCCACGGTGGTCAACCTCTTCTTCGAGGCGTCCACGCGGACGCGGTCGAGCTTCGAGCTGGCCGAGAAGCGGCTCTCTGCCGACGTGCTCAACTTCTCGGCGAGCGGATCCTCGGTGTCCAAGGGCGAGTCGCTGCGAGACACGGCCAGGAACATCGAGGCCATGAACGTCGACATGCTGGTGATGCGTCATGGAAGCTCCGGCGCGTGCCACTTCCTGGACCGCCACGTCGATGCGCGCGTCATCAACGCCGGCGACGGTCAGCACGAGCATCCCACGCAGGCGCTGCTCGACGCGCTGACCCTGCGCGACGCCTTCGGCAGGCTCGAGGGTCTTCGCGTGGTCATCCTGGGCGACGTGTCCCACAGCCGCGTGGCCCGCTCCAACATCTTCCTTCTCGCGAAGCTCGGCGCCCGCGTCACGGTGTGCGGCCCGCCCACCATGCTGCCGCCCGGCATCGGCGAGCTGGGCGTCGAGGAGTCCACCGACGTCCGCCGAGCCCTGCGCGACGCCGACGCGGTCAACGTCCTGCGCATCCAGTTCGAGCGGACCAAGGAATCGCTGATCCCGAGCATCCGCGAGTACGCGACGTACTTCGGGATCGACGAGGCGAAGCTCGCCGAGCTGCCGGACGGGCTCGTCGTCCTGCATCCTGGCCCGATGAACCGGGGCACGGAGATCTCCCACGGCGCGGCGGAGGCCCACTCGCAGACGATCCTGCGCCAGGTCTCGAACGGCGTGGCCGTGCGCATGGCGGTGCTGTACCTCATGTCAGGAGGGGAGGCGCGCAATTGAAGATCCTCATTCGCGGCGGGCGGGTGATCGATCCGGCGGCGGGACTCGACGGACCTGCGGACGTGCTCATCGAGAACGGGGTCATCGTCGCGGTGGAGCGCGGGATCGAGACCGAGGGAGCCAGGACCGTGAACGCCGCGGGGCTGGTCGTGACGCCGGGCTTCGTGGACATGCACGTGCATTTCCGCGAGCCGGGTCAGGAGTACAAGGAAGACATCGCCTCGGGCTCTCGGGCGGCGGTGGCGGGCGGCTTCACGACAGTGGCGTGCATGCCGAACACGAGCCCGCCCGTCGACAACGAGGCGATCGTCTCGCGCATCGTTCGCCGGGCGGCGGAGGCGGGGCTCTGCCGCGTACACCCGATCGCGGCGATCACCAAGGGCCTCGGCGGCGAGGAGCTGACCGAGATGATGGTGCTCCGCGACGCGGGAGCCGTGGGCTTCTCCGACGACGGCCGCCCGGTGGAGAGCTCGCGGGTGCTGCGTCGCGCGCTGGAGTACGCGCGGCTGACCGGCGCGCCGATCATCTCGCACTGCGAGGACACGGCCCTCTCCGCCGGTGGACACATGCACGAGGGCGCCGTCAGCACGCGGCTCGGCATCGAGGGGATTCCCGGCGCGTCCGAGGACGTGGCCGTGGCGCGCGAGATCCGTCTGGCGGAGATCACCGGCGGCCGACTGCACGTGTGCCACGTCTCCACCGCGCGCTCCGTCGAGCACGTCCGCCAGGCGAAGGAGCGCGGCGTGCGCGTCACCGCGGAGGTGACGCCGCATCACCTCGCGCTGACCGACGAGGCGGTGGAGGGCTTCGATCCCAACACGAAGATGAATCCGCCGCTGCGGGCCGAGGCGGACCGCCTGGCGATCATCCGCGGGGTGGCCGACGGCACTCTCGACGCGGTGGCGACGGATCACGCGCCGCACGCCGAAGTGGAGAAGCTCGTGGAGTACGATCGGGCGCCGTTCGGGATCATCGGATTGGAGACGGCGTTCGCGCTGGCGTCCGCGGTGCTGGTGGACGGCGGACACCTGGCGCTCGCCGACCTGATCGAGCGCATGACCATCGCGCCCGCGCGGATCCTGGGTCTGGACGCCGGCACGTTGCGCCCGGGACAGCCGGCCGACGTGACCGTGATCGATCCGGATCTCGCCTGGACCTTCGGACCCGAGGACGTGTTCTCCCGATCGAAGAACACGCCGTTCCTGGGCCGCCGCTTCCGCGGGCGCGTGCTGCTCACGCTGCTGGCCGGCAACGCGGTGCACGAGCGGGCCGAGATGCGAGGGCGTCTGGCCCTCGGTGGACAACCCCGAAGGCTGGAGGCCGCGGCGTCTTGAGCAGGGCGGGGAGACTCCTGGGGCTGGCCGCGGTGGGCGGGATCTGCCTGTCCTCGTGCGCCTACTTCAACACGCTGTACAACGCGCGCTTGAAGTTCGCCGAGGCTCAGGACCTCGCCCGCAAGGCCGATCCGGAGCGGGAGAAGATCTCCCCGCAGGAGGAACGCCTCTACACCGAGGCGTTCGAGAAAGCGGCGAGGGTGGTGAAGTTCCACCCGGAGAGCAAATGGGTGGACGACGCGCTGCTGCTGATGGGGAAGACGTCCTTCGAGAAGGGCGACTACTCGACGGCGTTGCGCAAGTTCGACGAGGTGCTCACCTTCTACCCGGAGTCCGAGCTGACCGGGGAAGCGCTCCTGATGAAGGGCCGCACGCTGATCCAGGCCAAGGACTACGACGCCGGGATACAGGCGCTCTCCCGCGCGGTGGAGGCGAACGACGATGAGTTCCGCGACGACGTCGCGTACTTCCTGGGCGCCGTCCACCACGAGCGGGGCAACCTGGACGAGGCACTGGCGGCGTACGCCGACGTCGTCTCCCACTACCGCAAGAGCGAGTGGTTCGCGGAAGCCGGGCTCGCCGCGGGGGACATCGAGATGAAGCGGGGGAACGCGGAAGCGGCGGTGGGCTTCTTCGAGCAGGTCCGCCGTCACGGCAGCACGCTGGAGAGCCGCTATCACGGCGGCATGCGCAAGGGAGAAGCGCTGCTCTCGCTCAAGGAGTACGCCCGCGCGCGCACGACGTTCCGGGACGCCGCCGACCGGGTCATCGACGTGGACGACCGCGGGCACGCGCTGCTGATGGAGGGACGTGCGGCAGCGGCCGCCGGCGACGCGGACGAGGCACGCCGGATCTTCCGCTCGATCCTCGTCGACTACGAGCACCGCGAGGCGGCGGCCGACGCGCAGCTCGCCATGGCGGAGATGCGCGACGAAGTGGGAGACCTGACCGAGGCGCTGGCCGAGTACGAGCTGGTGAAGGAGCAGGGGACTGGGCACCCCGCGTGGCAGAAGGCCACGGCACGGCGCTCCGAGATCCAGCGCGTGCTCGATCTGCGCGCGGCCGTCGCGGAGTCGACCGAGGTGGATCGGGACAAGAACCGCTTCCTCCTGGCGGAGCAGCTGCTGGAGCGCATCGGTGACGTGGACGGCGCGCTGGCCGAGTACGATGCGCTCTCCAAGGAGTCACCGAACTCGGAGTGGGGGGCTCGAGCGCTCTTCGCCAGGGCCTGGATCCTGGAACACCGGCTCGGCCGGCCGGAGGCAGCCGACTCGGTGCTCTTCACGCTCGCCAACTACCACGCGGGCACGGAGGTCGACGCGTTCGCGCGGCGGCGTCTCGGGTACCCGGTCTGGCGCGTGGAAGAGGTCGAGCCGCCCCCCGTGCAGTTCGTCCGCGAGGAGTCCGATGATCGGCAGGTCGAGACGGTGCTGTCGCGCGTGGAGCCGCGCGCCGTCGCGCTGCCCGCCGGCGTCGATCAGGTGAAGGTCTGGGTGCGCGTGCGCGTGGGCGAGGAGGGGACACCCGTGGACGCGAAGGTGGCGAAGTCGGGCGGCGCGGAGTTCGACGAGGCGGCCGTCGAGGCGGCGCGGGCATCGCGCTTCCTCGCTCCGTCCGCGGGAGGCCCGGAGTACACGGTGATGGAGTACGAGTTCCCGCCGCGCTCCGAGCCTCCCGCCGGCGAGCCATCGGCCGCGGAGCGCGACGCGATGCTCGATGCTCGCGACGCCACGCCGGTGGACACCCTCGTCGCTCCGGTGGACAGCTCCGCGGCTCCACCCGACTCGATCCTGCCTCCCGGCTCGGCGGCCTTCCGGGACCGGCTGATGCGCGAGCGGCTGCGGCGGGACGGCGATGACGGCGACTCTTGAGATCGGCGCGGTCCGCCGCAGCGAGGACGCCGCTCCGGGCGTGGGACTGCTCTCGATCGTGCTGCCGCAGATCGCAGCCGGATACCGGCCGGGCACCTTCGTGCACCTGCTGACCGGATCGGGAGAGACGGTTCTGCGCCGGCCGTTCAGCATCGCGCGGGTGCGTGGCGACGAGGTCGTGCTGCTCTACCGCATCATCGGCTCGGGCACGCAGTGGATGCGCGCGCGCCGCTTCGGGGATCCGGTCGACGCCATGGGGCCGCTCGGTCGTGCGTTCGAGCTTCGCCGGGCGAAGCGCACGCTGCTCGTGGGCGGCGGGCTGGGGATCGCGCCGCTGCTCGGGCTGGCGGAGGCGCTCGCCGCCGCGGGACGGGGCGGCTCCATCGAGGCTCTGCTGGGTGTCCGCACCGAGGGCGACGTCTTCGGCCCGACGCTCACCGAGGGTCTCGAGCGCCTTTCGCTCACGTGGAGCTTCGCCACCGACGACGGCTCGGCCGGCTTCGCCGGGAACGTCGTGCAGCTCCTCGCGCGGCGTCTGGACGACCTGACCGCCCCCGGCGGCGACGCCAACTCCGACCTCGCCGTGTACGCCGCCGGTCCGGAGCGCATGCTGGAGGCCACGGCCCACCTCTGCCTCGCGCGGGGGCTCGACCTGCAAGTGTCCATGGAGGCGCACATGGGCTGCGGCGTCGGTGCGTGCCGCGCGTGCGGCATCGTGACTTGGCGGGACCCCTCCCGCATCAACGGCCGCGTGTGCCGGGAAGGCCCGGTCTTCGACGCGCGCGAGATCCAGTGGGAGGAGGTCGGCGCATGATCCGCCCGGAGGACGTCGTCCTGGAGGTGCCGCTCGGCCGGGGAATCGTCCTGCGCAATCCGGTGCTCGCCGCCAGCGGCTGCTACGGCTACGGCGCGGATTACCGGGACTTCGTGGACAACGCGACGATCGGCGGCTTCGTGACGAAGAGCGTGACGCCGCTGCCGCGCCGGGGGAATCCGCACCCGCGCGTGGCCGAGACTCCCTCGGGCATGCTCAACTCGATCGGCCTCGAAAACTCGGGCATCGATCACTTCCTGGAGCACGAGTGGCCGGTCGTGCGCGAGGAGCCGTGCCTCGCGGTGCTGTCCATCGCCGCGGGCGCTCCCGAGGAGTACGTGGAGATGTGCGCGAAGGCCGAGCGTGCCGGCGGCGTGCGCGCCGTCGAGATCAACCTGTCCTGTCCCAACGTGAAGGAGGGTGGCCGTACGTTCGGCGCCGACCCGGATGCGGTGCGGGAGATCCTCCGTGGTTGCCGCGAGGAGACGGACGCGTTCCTCATCGCCAAGCTGACGCCGAACGCGGACGTCGTGGCCATCGCCGAGGGGGCAGAGGACGGCGGGGCGGACGGGCTCTCCCTGATCAACACGCTGCTGGGCATGGCTCTCGATCCGGAGCGGCGGCGTCCGCTCGTCGCCATGGGTATGGCCGGGCTCTCCGGGCCGGCGGTCCGGCCGATCGCGCTGGCGATGGTCTACCGCGTCTGCCGCGCGACGCGGCTCCCCGTCATCGGGCTGGGCGGAATCGCCGGATGGAGGGACGCGGCCGAGTTCGTGCTGGCGGGCGCGCGCGCCGTTCAGGTGGGGACGGCCCTCTTCGCCAATCCCAAGGCGATGAACGAGATCATCGACGGACTCACGGAGTGGTGCGCGCGGCAGGGGCGAAGCTCGATCGTCGAGCTGGCCGGTGCGCTGGAGAGCGGGGACCTGATCGTGGAGGGACTCAGATCGTGAGAGCCGCGATGTCCGGACCGGGGGCCGCGGTGGACGCGAGACGCCGCGTCGCGGTGGCGTTCGACGTGGAGACGGCCGCCGAGGCTCTTCGCCTCCGGGACGCGCTCGGCGACTCGCTCGGGCTCGCCAAGCTGGGCAGCGCGCTCTTCGTGCGCGAGGGAATGCCGCTCGTCGAGCAGCTCCGGGAAGCCGGCGCCGGCATCTTCCTGGACCTCAAGTTCCACGACATTCCGAGCGTCGTCGGCAAGGCGGTGGAGAAAGCCGCGGCGAAGGGCGTCGACTTCCTGACGGTGCACGCCGCCGGCGGTGCCGCGATGATCGAGGCGGCCTGTCGCGCCGCGGAGACGGCCGGCACCGGAACGAAGGTGCTCGCCGTGACCGTGCTGACCAGCCTCGATCTCGCTGCGTGGCGAGCGGGCGCGTCCCCCGGCGAGGAGAACATCGAGGGTGCGGTCCAGCGGCTGGCGGCGCTCGCGGTGGGTGCGGGCGCGCACGGTCTGGTCGGTTCGGCCCGCGAGACCCGGATCCTCCGCGAGACCGGCGGCCCGCGCGCCTGGATCGTGACGCCCGGCATCTCCGTGCCCGGCAGCGAAGCCAGCGACCAGGCGCGCACCGTGACCGCGGAGGAAGCGGCGGCGAGCGGCGCCGACGTGCTCGTCGTCGGGCGCGGGGTGGTGCGCGCGGCGAGGCCGCGGGAGACGCTGCTCGCCATCCAGCAGGCGCTCGCCGGGGTGCGCGCATGACCGGCGAAGCGCTGGTCGCCGTCTTCCGCGAGACCGGAGCGCTCCAGCGCGGCCACTTCCAGCTGTCGTCTGGGCTGCACTCCGACGTGTACTTCCAGTCCGCGCTCGTGCTGCAGCATCCGGACCGCGCGGGCCAGGTCGGCGCCGCGCTGGCCGCGGCGCTTGCCCCGCTCTCGCCGCGCGCGGTCGTCGGCCCGGCGCTCGGCGGCGTGATCATCGCGTGGGAGGTGGCGCGCGCGCTCGGCGTGCGCGGGCTCTTCACCGAACGCAAGGACGGCGCGATGGTCCTGCGCCGCGGCTTTCGCCTCGAACCCGGGGAACGCGTCGTCGTGGTGGAGGACGTCGTCACGACGGGGCTGTCCAGCCGGGAGACGATCGCGGCGCTCGAGAATGCCGGCGGCCGGGTCGCCGGCGTGGGCGCCGTCGTGGACCGCTCCGGCGGCCGCGTGGACTTCGGGCTGCCGTTCCGGTCGCTGGTGAGCCTGCCGGTGGAGGCCTGGCCGGCGGCGGAATGCCCGCTCTGCCGGGCGGGAACACCTCTCTCGAAGCCCGGGAGCCGGCCCGGCGTCGCCGGGAGGGTCTGAGCCTTCCCGCGGGCGTAGAATGGAGGGCGGCCGACACCGTCGGGTCGCTTGAGAAGCGCTGCCGGACGCCCGATGGTGCGGGAGGGCCCCCGGGAGTGCGCTCATGTTTCACTTCCAGTTCCTCTCGCGGGAGATCGCCCGGCTCCTGGCCGAGCCGGCGCTCGTGCTCGGGTCGTTCTGGGGCGTGCGCGTCCGCCTGCACGCGAGCGCGGTCTACACCTTCGTCATCGCCGCCGAGGCCCTCTCCCGTGCCGTGGGCTCGGTCGTGCTGCCGGATCTGCCGCTCGCCGCGGGAGCGTTCGCGGCCGCGCTCGTCGCCTTCGCCTTCCTTTCGCTCGGCGCGCACGAGCAGGCGCGGGCCGCGGCCGCCGGCGGGCGCGAGGCACGGCTGACGCTGTACCTCCTCGGGGCGCAGGCCCAGGGAGCCGAACCGCAGTCTCCCCGGGCCGAGGCGAAGGCCGCCGCGGCCGGCTTGCTCGCCAGCGGAGTGATGGCCGCGCTCGCCGCGCTGGCATGGGAGCTGGCGGCGCGCGGCGGTGCGCACTCGTCGATCACGACCGGCGCCGCGCTGGTGGCCATCGCCAACGCGTGCCTGCTCGTGCTGCACGTGCTTCCGGTGCTGCCGCTCGACGGCGGGCGGATGCTGCGCTCCGCGCTCTGGGCGGCCGGCGGCGATCACCGTCGCGCCACGTGGCTCGCATCGCGGAACGGACGCTGGTTCGCGATCGGCATCATCGCCACGGGGGCGTCGATCCTGATCGCCGGATACGCGCTCGGGATCGTGCTGATCTTCGCCGGGTGGTGCGCCGGCGAGTCTGCGCACGGAACGGCCGCCGCGGCGCGCGCCGCGCTCGTTCAGAGTTTCCGCGGATCCGGTCCCGGCTCCGGCGCCCCGCCGTCCGCGCCCTTCGGTCCCGAGCGCGCCGGCAGCCGCCAGGTGAGGAAGCCGGCGACGGCGAGCACGAGCAGGCCGGGCACGCTCGCCTCCGCGCCGAAGGAGCCGCCGGTCCAGAGCGGCGCATCGCCGACGGTGACGTCCAGCAGCGCCGACGGCGTGGCGAGCCCGCTGACGGGCACGGACCAGAGCAAGGCGAGAGACCAGTTCCATCCGGCGTGAGCGCCGCAGGCCATGGCGACGTCACCACGCGCCCGCACCAGACCCGCCAGCGCCAGGCCCGCGAAGAAGATGCCGAGCAGTCCGTGACGTCCCACATCCGGATTGCCGGCGTGCAGCAGCGTGAACGAGCCGGCGAGGAACACCGCGGCCAGCGGGAACGGGACCGCGTTCGCGAGGTCGCGCTGCGAAGGACCGCGGAAGCCCAGCTCCTCGCGCGCGGATTCCAGGCCGAGCACCACGAGGAGCGCGGCGAACACGTCGGCGCGGCCGGATCCCAGTCCCTCCACGCGGATCGCGCCGGCGAGGACCGCCGGCACCACCGCGGCCGAGGCCGCGACCGCGCCGATCAGCACACCGCCGGCCCACTCCTGCACCCAGCTCCGGTCCAGGCGGAGCAGCGGGCGCGGGAGGTTCGCCCCGTCGGCGCGTCCGTACGCCCGCGCCGCGGCCAGCGAGAGCGCGAAGGTGAGGCACACGACCGCCATCGGCCCGAGCGGTGACGGCGGGTCGCTGCCGAAAAGCTCCATCCAGGAGGCCGCACCCAGCAGGCCGGGTGCGTCGCGTAGCACGACCGGAATGAAGTACACGAGGAAGACGAAACCGAGCGCCCGCGCGACCAGCATCAGACGGCGCAGGGCTTCCGCGAAGCGAACGTCCACGTGATCAGTCCCTGACCAGGAAGGGCCGGCCGGTGTGCGCGGAGCCGACAGGGTCGGTCCGTTCCGGCCCCTCTGCCGCGCCCGCCGTTCCGAACGGCTGCCGGACTTTACCGGTATCGGTCGGTTTCTCCCACAGCGCTCGCCGTGGCCCGGATCGTGCAGTCCCCCCGGCGAAGGACTTCCCTCCGGACGAAGACGGGGCGGGGCGTGCGGGAGCGGCCGAGGACTGCGGGTGTTTGGGGGCGCTCGTGGTCTGCGCTCCGGAGCGCACGCTCCCGCCTTCGTCTTCCTCCGGAGGTGGTCCGACGTTTCGACCGGCGGGGCGCGCTCCGACCGCTCTCTCGCTCGAAGGTCTCTCCCGGCGTTCGTTCCCGACGACGAGTGGGAAGCCGCCCCCGCCGGTCCCTTGCTACCCGCGCGGGCCCCGCTCCGCGAGCCTCCGCTCCAGCGACTCCATCGTCTGACGGATCCGGTCCCGCTCCGCCGGCATGGTCGCCGGGACGAGCGGCAGTGCGCGCGCGAGCGCGGTGACCGCATCCCGCTCCCGACCGGCGCGAGCGTACGCCGAGCCGAGCAGCTGGAACGCGTTCCACGCACCCTCATCCTCCGGCCGAGCCCAGCGCTCCAGCGTGTCGATCGCGCTCGTCGGGTTGCGCCGATCCAGGAACACGCGCGCGAGCCCCATGGCGGCCAGCGAGGGATTCGGCTCTCCGAGAGAGACGGCGAGGACGAAGTCGCGCTCGGCCAGGTCGTCGAGCCGCTCCTCGAGATTGCGGTATCCGGACTGCACGAGGCTTCGCCCGTAGAACTCGGGAACGGTCAATCCGTCGCGGAGGGCGGACGGCGGCGACGGCACGCCCGGCTCGGAGTGCTCCCAGGCCAGCGGCGCCTTCTGCGGCGCGGTCTCGCGGACCGGCAGCAGCCGGAAGAGCAGGCCGTGCGGGATGGCCTTGCGGTCGGCACCGAGGACGGCGTCGCGGCGCGGGGCATCGAAGAACACCGACGCGTCGATGTAGACGTGCTGATCGCCGGCCTCCTGAATCCGCTGCCGGAACGCGCGCGCGTCCGGGTCTTCGCGGAAGACGACCTCTCCGGGGGTGGGGAAGTCGTCGCGCACCAGCGCGAGGTGCACGGGGTTCGTCGTGAGAAGCAGCGCTCCCTCGGGCAGGGAGAGGAGCGAATCCTCGGCCCACGCGGTTCCGCGCTCCGCCGAACGGTTCACCGCACGGAAGTTCATGGCGAGCAGCACGGCGGCGCCGAGGAGTCCGAGAGCGGGTAGGCGCGCCGGCGGGGTCCAGCGGCCGGCCGCGGCGAAGCCCGCCGCGGCGCACAGCAGGAGCGGCCACGCGACTAGCGCCGCCTCGAGTCCCGCGTCGGCTTCCCCGAGAAACCAGGCGGCGGCCGCGCCGGCGAAGGCGACGAGGAACGCGCGGAGCGACGTGGAACCGGCGGGCCGGAGCGCGAGCACGGCGGCAAGCGCGGCGAGTCCGACGGGTCCGACATTGCGCCAGAGAACGCGGGCGAATGCGCCGAAGTCCGCGCTGGTCTCGGCGGCAACCGACCATGCCGCCGCCGCTCCCGGCAGCGCGAGGAGCGCGAGGCCGAGCGCGAGACCGATCAGAGTGCGCGCGTTGCGCGGGGCCAGCAGGGCGAGGCCGGGGACGACGGCGAGGGCCAGCGGATGCGCGGCGGCCGCCGCGCCGAGACAGAGGCCCCCCGCGAGCGGGCGCGAAGGCGTTGCCGTCCACGCCGCGGCGGCGCCGGCCAGCAGCGCGAGCACGACTGCGGTCGGCCCGGCCTCGAGCCCGGCACGGCCCAAGTCTCCGCCCAGGAGAACCGCGAGCCCGACGAAGAAGCCCGCGGCGAGATCGGCGCCGGGTCGATGCGCGAGCGAGCGGCCCGCGACGACTGCGGAGAGAGCCGCTGCCGTGGCGAGAAGGACGCCGGCGGCGAGGTGCGCGCCCCAGAAGAGGCTGAGCGGCGCGTAAACGAGCCGGAGCAGGTCTACGCCTAGGCGGAGGATGCGGGCCCAGACGGGGCCGTCGCCGAGCGCGGCCGCGGCGCGCGCATCCGCCGGTCCGAGCGCGCCGGAGGAGTGGAAGGCGAAGACCGCGGCGATGCCGAGCGCGAAGACCCATCGGAACAGGAGGCGGTCCGGCAGCATGGGATCAGGTTCGGGTTGGGGTGGAGGAAGCGCGGCGAACGATTCTTGCCCGGAGCCGAGGGGGTGTCAAGGCGACCGGCGCTGCGCCGCGACGTGCTCCAGGATTCCCTCCAGCCGATCGATCGCGGCGGTCCACGAGAAACTCTGCTCGACGAGCGCGCGTCCCGCGGCGGCGAGACAACGGGCGGCGGCCCGATCGCCGAGCAGCCTCGCGACCTCGCCGGTGAACGCCTCTTCGCCGTCGGCGATCGAAGCGTGGACGCCGCTCTCGATGGGCAGCCCCTCGGCGCCGAGCGCCGTGGACACCAGCGGGCGCTCGTTCGCCAGCGCCTCGAGGATCTTGAGGCGCACGCCGCCGCCCACCCGCAGCGGCGCCACGACGACGGCCGCGGCGCGCACCGTGGCCGCCGCGTCCTCGACGAACCCGAGCACGCGGATCCCGAGGCGCCCATCGGCCAGTGACCGGGTGTGTCCGGCCGGGTCCTGACCGGCGATCGTCAGCACGGCGTCCGGCCGGAGCGCACGCACGCGCGGCCAGATGGAGCGGGCCAGCCAGCGCGCCGCGTCCACGTTCGGCGGATAGCGGTAGGTGGCGAGGAAGAGGACGGAGGCGTCGTCCGCGGGCGGCGGAATGGCTTCGCCCGGATACGTGACGATGCCCGGTGCGCAGGCCGAGACGTGCGCCCCGGGACAGCGCCTCGCGATCTCCTTCGCGTCGTCCTCCGACAACGTCAGCACGCGGTCGGCGTTCTTCCATGCGCGCTGCTCGGCTTCCTCGACGCGCGGTCCCTCCCACCGTGCACCGAGGCGAAGGAGCGGACGGCCGTCGTTCGCCGCGAACCGTCGGAAGACCTGCGACTCGACGTTGAGCTCGTGGAGCACGACCGGAACGGCCGGAGCCACGCGGCGCACCACCGGCAGCAGGTAGGCCGTGAACACGGTGTCGAGGAAGACGAGATCTGCGTGCGTCTCGAGCGCTCTCGCCATCGCCGCCGAGACCTCGGCGAAGCCGTGCCGTCGCACGCGCAAGCTCTGCCCCCGCGCGAGCGCCCCGACCGCCTCCCTCCAGAGGCCGCGCACCGGCACGGGCACGGCGCGCACGGCGGCGACCTGCTCGAGGTGCGGGACGTTCGCCGGATCCTCGGGCCGGCGGATCGGCACCACGAGCTCCAGCCCGTGCCCGCGCTCGGCGAGCCCCTTCACCTGGTTCCAGTTGACGGAGCGCGCGCCGTCGATCGGTGGATACGGAAGGAAGGGCGAGGTGTAGACGATCCTCATCGGGCCGGCTCGGGGATCAGCCTCACCAGTGCGTCGACCACCTGGGACGACTCGATGGGATCGAGACAGCGGGCGCTTCCCCAGATGCAGTGGCGCTGCGCGCAGGGTGAACAGTCCCGGCGTCGCCAGAGGGCTGCGCTCTTCGCGCCGAGCGGTCCGAAGCGCTCCGGGCTCGTCGGCCCGAAGATGCCGACGGTGACCGCTCCCTGCGCCACGGCAAGATGCATGAGCCCTCCGTCGTTCGCCACGGCGCCCGCCGCTCGGGAAAGCACGGCCGCGGTCACCGGCAGCGTGCACTCTCCGGCGAGGTTTCGCTCCGGGCGAAGCCCCGCCGCCTCGGCGATCTCCGCCGAGACGCGCCGGTCGTCCGGTCCTCCGATCAGGTACGCGGCGAAGCCTCTTCGCTCCAGCTCGCGGACGACGTCGGCGAAGCGCGCCGCCGGCCACCTGCGGAACTCCCACGTCGCGCCGGCGTGGACCGCCACGACGGGACGCTCCCCGGGCCAGCCCCTGGCGAGGAGCCGGG
The DNA here is from genome assembly GCA_052390515.1 of Candidatus Eiseniibacteriota bacterium. Lineage (GTDB taxonomy): Bacteria > ARS69 > ARS69 > ARS69 > ARS69 > JBQTGV01. The sequence continues at coordinate 80,641 of JBQTGV010000036.1, forward strand.
AGGCCTCGGCGCGCTCCGCGTCGCTGGCGACGACACCCTGCGGGACGATCGGACGCGGCGGCGCCATGCCGAGCGCGCCGTAGAACACGTCGGTGGCGTGCGTGTCCAGCAGGCCAGTGTTCCCGCGGAGCATGGCCCGCACCTTCTCGCGGAGGCGGAACGAGCCCACGTCCCGGCGGTGCCGCGAAGGGCGGCGCAGCGCCTCGATCGTCGCGGCGGGATCGTTCGTCAGATCGATGACGAGATCCCAATTCCGGGCCAGCGCCTCGCGGAGTCGGGCCGGCGGCGACGTCGGCCGCCGCCGCGCGTACCGCGGGCTGTCGAACGCGTGCACCTCACGGACCCACGGCACGCGCTCGGCGAGCGAGACCAGGCCCGAGCCGACGACGAATCCGATCTCTGCGTTCGGTTCGCTCGTGGCGAAGTCGCGAACGGCGGGCAGGCAGAGCAGGAAGTCCCCGATGTGATCGGTCTTGATCACCAGGATGCGGCGGAGCGTTCCCTTCGGCCAATTCGCCGCGTGACGCCCCGTGGCGAACGCGGAGGCCGCGTACCACGCGTAACCGGAGAGGGTCTCCCAGAAGAGCAGCGCGGAGAGCGACGCCGGCTGCGGATGCGTGCCTCGCGGTGTCAGGTCCTCAGACCCTTGCGGAGATCCGCGGCCACGCGGTGGAGCGCGGCGTACCTCTCCGGATCCCGGCGGATGCGGTCGAAGACTTCGAGCCCGTAGGCGAGCGCCACGGAGAAGAGGGCGGCCGCGGCCGTGACGGTGAGCACGAGGATCGTACGGCGCGGGCGGAAGCGCCGCTCCGGCGGAACCGCCGCGTCCAGCACCCGCACCGTCGGCAGGGACCTTCGCTCCTCGATGCGCGCGCGGTGGTACTGCTCGGTCAACAAGGAGACGACGGCTTCCTCGGTCTTGACTTCGCGGAGGAACCGGCCGAAGCGGAGACCCAGCGCCGGCACCTTGGAGAGCGGCGGGAACGCGTCGCGGTCGACGACGTCGCCGTGATCGCCGTTGGTGCCCTGGCCGGGCGGCACGTCGCCGGGCTCGACCTGCGCCAGCGCGGCTTCGGGCTCGCCTTCCATCTCCGAGAGGCGTAGGCGCAGCTCACTCAGGTAATCCCGCGCGCGCTGCACCTCGGGGTGCGACGCGCCCCGGGATCGGAGCAGCACGCCGAGCTCCACCTCCGCGGCGACGATCTCCCCGCGGATGCGCGCCGCCGCGGCGATCACCGCCTTGGCCTGCTCGGTCACCTCGATCGCTCCGTAGTCCTCCTGGAACGCTCGCAAGGAGTCCTCCGCTCCGGCGAGTCGCCCCTTCGCGCCGGCCAGCTCGGTCTCCACGAACTCGCGGACGGCGGTGGCTTCGCGGTTCGCCAGCGTGCGGTTCACGCGGTCCAGCTCCTCGACGTACGCGTTCGCCAGCCGTGCGGCGAGATCCGGACTGCTGCCCACCGCCGCGATCTGGATCGTCCCGTCGGCGGTCGTGGTGACCTGAGTGCTGCGTTGCAGCCGGCCGATCGCCCGCGCGAGCGTCTTCGCCCCGTACTCCTCCTGCAGGCCGAAGCGTCCCACGAGACTCTCGGCGACGTTCCGGCTCTCCAGGATGGCGACGAAGATGTCGGTCGGCGTGGCCAGCGGGCGAAGGGAGAAGCTGCGAAGGCCGGCGCCGATCCCCTCGAGCCCGCCCGGCACGAAGAGCGGGTTGTCCATGCGCCGCTCGGGGGGAAGCAGCGTGGTCGTGGCGCGCCAGCTCTTCGGCCAGAGCAGCGCGGCCGCGACAGAGCCGACGATGGCGGCTCCGACGATCCAGGTGATGAGCCGGCGTCTCCGCACCAGCGGAAGGACGAAGTCGGAGAGCCCTATCCCTGCGTCGGACAACGGATTCCTCCCGAGACCGCGGCGGATCGTAGCACGGGGGGAGGTGGACCGGAACGCGCCTTGGGACCGGCTTCAGGGTCGTGGGGAGCCGCCGGGTCCGGCCACGGTCAGGACGTACAGCCCGCGCTGGTGAGCGAGCCGTTCGAGAGAGCGGCCCTCGAAGCGGCGGTCCAGCCGGAAGCCGGATCGAAGCTGCGCCAAGGCCGCTGCATTCGTGAGGTACTTGGACTCGACGACCTCCATGGCCTCCTCGGCGAAGGTCGCCTCGAAGTCGTCGGATCTCAGGCGATTGTGGTAGGCGAACTGGTTGCCCGCGAGGAGCGTCCACTCGTCGTCGGAGAACTGGAGGAAGTTGACGGTGGTGATCGAGGGGTCGACGGCGGAGAAGTGGTCGGAGAAATCGACGAGATCCACCAGGATCCCGCCGCCGGCGAGGACCCGCCTGGCCTCGCGAAGGATTCGGCGAATGTCGTCCGGCGCCACGTGCTCGAGCACCGATCGCGAGGTGTGGATGTCGAAGGAGCCGTCCGGAACCGGTAGTGCGCCGGCGTCGCTCGGAGCAATGTACTCCGTGCCGATGGTCTCGAGGATCGAGCCGAGTGGGTGGTCGACGACAGCAGCCAAGCGCTCCAGCCTGTCGCTCCGGGCGGGGGTAGCGGCGCAAGTGCGAAGGACGCGCTCTCGGTCGTCGATCAAGGACCGAAGGTCTTCGCGCACCAGCTCGGGTCGCAAGTATCGGTGGACATCCACCGTTGTGATGCGAGCGGCGCCGAGCAGCCACCAAGCGGTCGGGACCATCAGCCGATGCCCCGTACCCACGTCCAGAACGGAGGCGCCGGACACCGCGGCTCCGTGACGTTCCACGGCGTTGGCCATCTCTGCGACTTCGGCGAGGTGACTCCATGGTTCGAGGGAGCGAAAGGCGCCGAAGCGCCTCTGGATGTGATAGTAGACTGGCTCCCGCACGAAACGGGGCAGCGCACCGACGAGCCTCTGGATCCGAGCCTTTGCCGTCCAGTTCATATCCGGCCGGGACTCTAGGTCCACCTGCCCGGCGGGACAACGCTGATTGGAGTCCCGGTCGTGCCCAGGGCTCGATTCCCGTAAACTGTCGAACCGCAGTACTCTCCCGGCGGTATGCCTGGGAGGAAGGATGCGCACGTGAGCTCGTCGACGAACGGCGAAGCACCGGCGATCTCGGTCGTGATCCCCGTACGGAACGCGCCGGACGACCTCGCCCGCTGTCTCGAGACACTCGCGCGGCAGTCGGTGGACCCCGCGGCGTTCGAGGTGCTGGTGCTCGATGACGGCTCCGACGACGCCACGCCGGACGTGGGACAGCGGCTCGGCGCGCGAGTCATCCGACAGCAGCGGCTCGGGGCGGCGGCGGCGCGCAACCGCGGCGTGCGCGAGGCGCGCGGCGAGATCGTCCTGTTCCTGGACGCGGACTGCGAGGCGGACCCGCGCTGGATCGAGGAGATCAGCCACCCCTTGCGGGAAAAGAGCGGAGTCGAGGGCGCAGTCGGGAAGTACGACACCACGCAGTCCGCGCTCGTCGCGCGCTTCGTGCAGCTCGAGATCGAAGCGCGCTACGAGAGGATGCAGGCGCGCGACCGCATCGACTTCCTCAACTCGGGGAACTGCGCGTTCCGCCGGCAGACGCTGCTGAACTACCCCTTCGACGAGAGCTTCCACCGGCTGGAGGACGTGGAGCTGTCCTTCCGGCTCGCGCAGGACGGGCACGCGATGATCTTCGTGCCGACGGCGAGCGTCTGTCACCGGCACCCCAGGACGGTCGCCGGCCTGCTTCGCCGCAAGTTCAACTACGCGCGCTACGCCATGCCGCTCTACCGGCGCTACCCGGTCAAGGCCATCGTGGATTCCAGCACGCCGCAAGAGCGCCGTGCGCGGCTCGTGCTCCTGGCGGCGGCGGTGGTGACGGCACCCGGTGCCTTGATTCATCCGATGTTCGGTTGGGTGGCGCTTGCCGCGCTGGCGGGCTCGATCGCCCTGTCGTTCGGGGTCATCGTGCGTGCGTTCCGGCAGTCGCCGCGCTTCGGTTTCGCCGCCGTGGGGCTCGTGGCGCTCGGGAATCTGGCGTTCCTCGCGGGCGTGGCACGCGGGATTCTCACTGGCCGCGCGCCGGAGGCGAACCCGGCGTGAGGCGCGTGAGACCCTCCTTGCGGGGCATCTATCAGAGCATCCACGCGCGCACTCCTCCGCAGCTGAAGCGGTCGGTTCGCGGCGCACTCGA
>JBQTGV010000037.1:0-27976 GCA_052390515.1 Candidatus Eiseniibacteriota bacterium
CCGACCTCGTCGCCTGCGGCGCGCCGGACGCGCGCGACTCCCGCCCATCCGGCCGCGGCCCCTTCACCCTCGGCGATCGACTCGAGGTGCAGGGCAAGGGCCTCGTCGCCGCGCGCCGCGCCTTCCAGGAGCTCGGCCAGGGCGAGCCGCGAGGCGGCGCGGTCCTTGGGTGTCCGTGCCGCGGCCACGGCGCCGCGCAGCAGTGATTCGGCTTCGGGAAGCCGGTCCATGCCGGCGAGGCGGCGCGCCTCCGCGGCTGCACCCCGATCGGCCACGCGCACCGACGGCTCCGCGTCCGACTCCGGCTCGGGTGCGCGCGACGCGGTCCGCGACGTCGCGCATCCCGCCGCGACGAGCACCAGCACCACGGCGGCGAGACGGAGAACGGCGCCGCCGACGGCGCGCGAGCTGGAACGGTGCGGGCCTTCGCCTCTCATGCGCAACGGTCTACGTCCAGAGCTTGCCGAATTCGTCGGGGTCCATGTCCTCCAGCGAGCGCTGGAGTTCCTCCATGGACTTCTCCCCGCCGATCTCTTCGGTCGCGTCCTCTTCGCGGAGCAGATCCTCGTTCACGAAGATGGGCGAACGCGTACGCAGCGCCAGCGCGATGCAGTCGGAGGGGCGCGCGTCGATGGCCAGCACCTCGTCGCCCCGCTCCAGGTAGACCTTGGCGAAGTACGTCTTGTCGCGCAGCTCGACGATGGCGATCTTGGGGACCTTCGCCTCCAGCCCGTCGATCACGGTCTTGAGCAGGTCGTGGGTGAGCGGGCGCTGGAACTTCCGGCCGGTGAGCTCGATCGCGATGGCGCTCGCTTCCGACGGCCCGATCCAGATCGGCAGCATGCGCGAACCCGTCTTCTCCTTGAGGAGAACGACCGGCGTGTGCGTGCGCTCGTCGATGGCCAGGCCGGACACGGTCATCTCGATCATCGGGAAGCCTCCAGGGAGTCCGGCGTCCAGCCGTCGTCCTCGAAGTCGGGCTCCTCGCTCCCCGAACTAAGCATCCATCGAGCCGACTGCGCAAGGTCGGAGTCCGGATCGATCTCGATCACCTTCTCGAAGGCGGCGGCCGCGCCGAGCGGGTCCCGGAGCTCCTCGGCGAGGATGAAGCCGATCATGAACTGAGCATCGATCAGCCGGTCGAAGTCGGGAAACCGGGCGATGATCTCCTCGTACAGCTCGATGCGCCGGCGAGGATTGCCCTCCGACTGGGCTTCGGCGAAGAGCTCGTCGGCGGACTTCGCCCCGGGCTCGTCGTGGATCTTCACGTCGTAGCGCTCGTTCAACTCGGAGAGGAGCTGCGGCAGGCCGCGCGACGTCCGCTCACGGGAGATGCGGCCGACCACGTCGTCCTTCACCTCCTCGAAGGGACGCAGCCGCTCTTCGCGGATCTCTTCCACGCGGAGCACGATCCACCCCGCGCTGATCTCGAACGGCTCGCTGAGCTGGTTGACGGGCAGGGAGAATGCGGCCTCGTGGAACTCCGGGTGATTCCCGATCCACGGGACCGCCCGCCCCTGGCGTATCCACGTGGGAATGAGCCCGCGCGCGGAAACCACGAACGTGTTCTCCGAGAAGCGGCCGCACAGGTCCTCGAAGAGGGCTCCGTCGGCGACCATCTCTCCGATCCGTCGGGCCACGTTCTCCCGAGGCGTGAGGAGCATGCGCGCCCTCACCATCTTCTCGGTGCGGTAGTCATCGAGGTGCTCGTCGTAGAAGCGGCGTGCCTCGTCCTCGTCGACCTGCGACGCCTGCTGCTGCATCCGGTCGAGGTATGTCTGGACCACCGTCTCGCGCTCGATCTCGCGGAGGCGGGCGCGCACCGCGTCGTCGCGATCGATGCCGTCCTCGACCGCGGCGCGGTACAGCACCTCCTCCTCGACCATCTGGCGGAGCATGCGGGTGCGTCCGATCGGGCCCGAGAACTCGGGCCGGGACATCCGCGGCACGCCGGCGATGCGGGCGTCGACCTCCTGGGCGGTGATCTTCCGCCCCCCGACCTCGGCGAGGATCTGACCCTCTTCGCCGGGGGGAGAGCACGCGGACGCCCAGCACGCGACGGCGAAGACCGCCGGAAGCGGGAAGCGACTCATCGCTGCCTTCAGGCTTCCTCGCCGCCCTCTCGGCCGGCGGCCGCCGCCGGCTCGTCCGCCCCGGCCGCGCCCAGCGGCTTCCCACGCCGAGCTTCCTCGCGCGCCTTGGCTTCCTCTTCCTCGCGCGCCCGTCGCGCGGCCGCCCGCTCGATGGCGACACGGGTAGCCTCTTCCGCTTCCTTCTCGCGCGCGGCGCGCGCCTCGGCCTCGATCCGCGCGACTTCCTGCGCGGCCTTCGCCTCCGCGTCATGTGCGGCCTGCTCGTTGGCCGCGCCCTCCTTCGATCCGCTCTCGCGGTCGACGAAGAGCCGGATGTGCGTGTCCACGTCGGGGTGGATCGCGATGGGAACGGCGAAGACGCCCAGCCGCTTGAGGGGGGCATCGAGTCGGATGCGGCGGCGGTCCACCTCGAGACCGGCCTTGCCGAGCAGCACGGCGATGTCCTTCGCCGTCACCGCTCCGAATGCCCTTCCTTCGCTGCCGATCTTGAGGGTCATGAAGATCTCGTGCTCCGCGAGCCACGAGCCGACCCGCTCCGCCTCGGCGCGCTCCTTGCGGTTGCGCACCACGCCGAGCTTCTTGTCCTCGGCCATGCGCCGGGCATTCCCGGGCGTGTCCAGCATCGCGAGCTGGCGGGGCAGCAGATAGTTCCGCGCGTAGCCGGCGGAGACGTCGAGGCGATCCCCCCGCGCCCCCACTTCCGCGACGTCCATCGTGAGAATCACCTTCATCGCGTCTCCCTCACGTTTGCTCTCCGGTCCGAATCCGCCGGAAATCGAACCATGCGTCGAACAGGCCGAGCCCGGCTCCGACCGACGCCACCACGGGCAGCGCCAGGATCACGCCGGCCCCGAACACGGCGACTTTCAGCCCGCGGCTCCAGCCCGCGCGCTCCATCCAGAAGCTCTGGATCGCCGCGCCGCGCAGGGCGAAGACGAAACCCGAGCCGAGCACGAGGTTCCCGCCGACCGTCGTCGCGACGTCCGCCGGGCCCAGCTTTCCCCACAGGACCAGCGCGAGCCCCGCGATCAACACGCCGACCCACCCGTCCGGTACGTCGAACAAAGGCCAGCGGCCGAGCCCCGCGCCGCCGCCGCGTTCTCCCAGCCGGCCGAGCAACCACCAAGCCGCCACGACCATCACCCACGACCCGACGATCTCCGAAGCCACCCAGGTGCGCCGGAGCACCTCGACGGCCGTCGCCGCGCTCCGTTCCAGCTCCTGGAGCCGCTCGGGCGCGACCCGAGCTTCGCCCCACATCCCGGCGAACGACTTCACCGCGTCCTCCGGCACCGGGTCGAACCCGGAGAACGCAACCGCGAGCGTCCACGCCGCCGCCGGCAACACGCCGAGAACCAGGGCCAGCCCCGGCGAGGCACCCGCTCGCACGGCGCGGGCCGCGATCGGACCGGCCAGGATCGCCGCCGCGAAGGCCGCGATGCCCGACCCGCCCACGATCCACACCGCGGCGACGCCGGGCGCCATGGCCAGCAGCCAGCCGCCCAGGCTCCCGCGCAGCGCCCAGCCGATCGACGCCGCTGGAATCAGCAGGGCGGCGAACGGCGAGAGCGGCGGCACCCGAACCGCGGCCACCACCACGAGCGGCACGGCGAGCGCGAGCGCCAGGAGTCGCGGGCTCATCGGGCGCCCGGCTGCTCCTACAGGTAGTGGTCGCTCGTGTACGGCAACAGAGCCAGGTACCGCGCGCGCTTGATCGCGGTGGTCAGGCTCCTCTGGTGATACGCGCTGGTTCCGGTGATCCGCCGCGGAACGAGCTTGCCCCGGTCGGTGATGTACCGCCGGAGCCGCTCGACGTCCTTGTAGTCCACGACCTCGATCTTGTCCTGCGTGAACCGGCAGACCTTTCGCCTTCTGTCCCTCATCGACTCCTCCTGCGACGGAGCCCGCCCCGGGGTCTTCCCGGAGCGGACCCTCGTCCTCGGCCCACGCTAGAACGGAACGTCGTCCCCGGCCATCGACTCCCGATCCGGTTCCGCACCTCCGCCGGCGAACGCCGGCGCCCCGTCGCGGGCACCGCGATCGAGGAACTGGATGCGGTCGGCGAGGATCTCGATGACCGAACGCTTCTGTCCGTCGTCCGTTTCCCACGACCGGCTCTGCAGCCGGCCCTCGACGAACACCGCGCTGCCCTTCTTCAAATTATTCCCGCACCGCTCGGCGAGCTCGCGCCAGGCGACGACGTTCACGAAACACGTCTCGTCGCGCCATTCGCCGGCGTTGTCCTTGAACCTCCGCGTCGAGCCGATGCGGATGTTCGCGACCGCCGCCCCGCTCTGGATGTAGCGAACTTCCGCATCCTGCGTGCAGTAGCCGGTGATCAGGATCTTGTTCAGGGTGGGGAGCCTCAGTTCTCTATCCACGGGATCTCTCCCTCGCTCCCGCCGGTTCGTCGTCGTCGGACTCCTGCTCGAACCGCCGTCCTCGGCCGGATTCGCGCGGTGGTCCGCCGCGACGGTATCCCGGTCGGTCGCGGCCTTCAGGTTGATCCTCGAACTCGCTCGGCAGACTGGCGTACTCGAGCGGCGTGCCCTCGTCCCGGATCACCAGGTTCCGCAGCACGATCTCGCTCAGGCGAAAGTGGCGGGCGAGCTCATCGAGGCCGGTCCGGTCGGCCAGCGTGAAGCGCAGGATCCAATACGCACCCTCGGAGAAGTCGCGAATGGGGTAGGCGAGCCTCCGCCTGCCCCAGTCCTTCTCCGCGGTGATCTCGCCGCCCTTGGACGTGATGACGTTCTTGACGGCGTTGACCGCGGCGGTCACGCCTTCGGCGTCCAGCGTGGGCGCCAGGATGAACGTCGTTTCGTAGGACCGCATGCTCGGTTTCCTCCTCGGAACGGCTCTCCCCTCGAGCCGGTCATGCGTTTCTTTTCATCCGGGGAACGGGGGAGTTTACTGGCCGGCCCCCGGGTGGTCAAGCGAAGCAGGGTTGAAGCGGTTCATCGCCGCCAGCACTCCCTCGGTCAGGAAGATCCGTACCCCCTCGGCCCCCCGGGCGACGACCTCCTCGACCGTCTCGCGCTCGTCGTCCCGGAACGTATCCAGGACGTGGTCCACCACGTCGGTACTCTCCCCGGCGGTCTCGGGCCGGCCGATCCCCAGCCGGAGACGCGGGAAGTCCCTCGTCCCCAGCTCCGAGATCAGCGAGCGCAGGCCCTTGTGGCCACCGTCCCCGCCGCCCGCGCGGAAGCGCATGCGCCCGAGCGGCAGGTCGAGGTCGTCGCAGACCACGAGCAGCCGGTCCGGCGCCAGGTCGGGGAAGCGCTCCCGCAGCTCCTTCACCGCGACGCCGGAGCGGTTCATGAACGTCACCGGCTTCACCAGCAGACCCGCGGCCCCTCCGAGGCTCGCTCTGGCGAGCCCGTAGGCGCCCGGCCCCATCGGCAGCGCGACTCCGGCCGAACCGGCGAGCGCGTCCACCACGCGGTAGCCCAGGTTGTGGCGGGTGCCCTCGTAGCGGCTCCCCGGGTTGCCCAGGCCCACCACGGCGAACGTCGGAGTCGGGCCCTCGCCGCTAGGAGGCATCTCCCTTCGCCGCGCCACCCTTCGCCGAGCCCGCCTTGACCGGGGCGGCCTTCGCCGTGCCGGCCTCCTCCTTCACACCCTCGGCGGCTTCGCCCTCCGCCGGCACCGCCACGGCCGCCTCCTCCGCCGCGGTGACCACCTTCTCGACCGTCGGAGCCGCCACCTGCGCGATCACGCGGGATGGGTCGTCCAGGATCTGGTAGGCGGCTTCGGGGAGGTCGCGGACGTGGATGGACTGGCCGACCAGCAGTTGCGAAACGTCCACGACGATGTGCGAGGGCACCTGGGCGGGAAGGCACAGCACCTCGACCTCGCGGGTCTGGTGCTCGAGGATCCCGCCGAAGTTCTTCGCTCCCTCCGGCTGGCCCGTCAGATGCACGGCCACCTTCACGTGGATCGGCTGGTTCATGTCGATGTGCTGGAAGTCGACGTGCACCGCGGCGCGGGAGACCGGGTCGTGCTGCACCTCGCGCGCGATGGACTTGAGCGGCGTCTTCTCGCCGGGCACCTTCACGTCGAACAGGATGTTCTCGCCGTGCGCCTCGTACAGGGCGTGCACGAACTCGTGCCGGTCCACGGACACGAGCACCATCTTGCCCTGCCCGTAGAGCACGCCCGGGATCCGCCCCGAGCGACGCGCTTCGCGGGCGCCACCCTTGCCGGTGCGCTCCCGCAGCTCGACTTCGATCGCTATCGTCTTCATCTTTTCCGTCCTCGCGTGGAATGGCTCGCCCGACTCACCAGTCGAACAGGCTCGAAATCGATTCGCTGCGGTGGATCCGCCGGATGGCCTCGGCGAAGAGGTCCGCGGTCGGCAGGATCTGCACCTTCTCCGACTCCCGGCGCGACGGGAAGGTGTCGGTCACGACCACCTTGGAGATCGCCGACCGCTCCAGGTGATCCAGCGCGTCGCCGGACAGCACCCCGTGGGTCGCGCAGGCGTAGATCTCCCTCGCTCCGGCTTCCTTCAGCTTCTCGGCGGCACGGATGAGCGTACTGCCGGTGTCGATCATGTCGTCGATGACGAGGAGGTTCCGCCCGCGAACCTCGTTCATCCCGATGACGTTCAGCACCTCCGCGGCGTTGGCCTGCGGCCGGCGCTTCTCCACGATGGCCAACGGCACGCCCAGCCGGTTGGCGTAGGCGCGCGCCATCTTGACGCTCCCGAGGTCCGGCGCGACCACCGTGAACTCCCGGAGGTCGAACCCCTCGAAGAACTCCATGAACACCGGCATCGCGTACAGGTGATCCACGGGGATGTCGAAGAACCCCTGGATCTGCGACGCGTGCAGGTCCATGGTCAGCACGCGGTCGGCCCCGGCGGTGGTGATCAGGTTCGCCACCAGCTTGGCCGCGAGCGACACGCGCGGCTGATCCTTGCGGTCCTGGCGGGCATAGCCGTAGTACGGAATGACCGCCGTGACCCGCGATGCCGAGGCTCTCGTCGCCGCGTCCAGCAGCAGGAACAGCTGGATGAGGTGATCCTGCCCCGGCACCGTGGGCTGGACGATGAACACGTCCACCCCGCGCACGTTCTCGTTCAGCCGAACGAAGATCTCGCCGTCGGAGAACCGGGAAATCTCGACGTTCCCGAGGGATACGCCCAGTGCCCCGGCGATCCGCTGCGACAGCCGCTCGTTCGCGGTGCCCGAGAAAACCACCATGCCGTCGGACACCGAGCACTCCTCGCGCAGGCTCTGTGCGCAGAACGGCCGGTCATTCTAGGGGAGGCCGGTCGGTCGGGCAACCTCGAAGTCGCCGGGAGGGCCGGCGGGCGCGGAAACGCAGGTTCCCGGGGGGCTTGGGGCGGGAGGAGTCGAACCTCCATTCTCGGCTCCAAAGGCCGATGTCCTGCCATTAGACGACACCCCAGCGGGGCGTGGGCGGCCCGGATGCGGCAGCCGCGCCGGCTGTCGGCCACGCGCTCGCTCGGTTCGACGAAGGCCGCGGCCGGCCACCGGCGACCGGCCGGCCTGGCGGCCGGCACCCTCAGACCAGGGTTTGCGCCCGCGTCACCTTCCACTTGGGGCTGGCCACCTTCTTCGCGATCCTCTCGGCGGCTTCGGCGTCCGCTGCGATGCCGAAGACCGTCGGGCCGCTGCCGGACATGACGGCCCCGAGGGCCCCCGCGGACTTGAGCCGGCGCTTCGCCTCGGCCACCACCGGATGGGCCTTGGCCACTCCCGGCTCCAGCTCGTTCACCAGGTTCGCGGCGAGCAGATCCAGGCGGGCGGACGCCAGCGCGACCTTCACCATGCTGGTGGCCCCACCGGCGCGGGTCAACTCCTCCGGCACGTGATCGTAGGCCCACTGCGAGGAAACCCGCAGCGCCGGATGCACGAGCACCAGCTCCACCGGGGCGGCGCTCTGCAGGGGCTCGAGCACTTCGCCCCGCCCGGTGGCCAGGCAGGTCCCGCCCCGCAGGAAGAAGGGCACGTCCGAACCGAGCTCGAGGCCGAGCGCTGCGAGCTTCGCTTCGGAGAGGCCCGCTCCCCACACGTCGTTCAGGGCACGCAGCACCGTCGCCGCATTGGAGCTGCCGCCGCCCAGCCCCGCGGCGATGGGGATGCGCTTCACGATGCGCACGTCGATGCCGTGGCGGACGCCGGTCCTCTCGGCGAGCAGCTGCGCCGCGCGCCACGCGAGATTCCCGCCTTCCTTGGGTGCGCCCTGGCCGCCGTGGAACGAGAACTTCCGGCCGCCCGGCGTGAGCGTGACGGTGTCGTGCAGAGTGACCGGCGCGAGGATCGTGCGGATGGAGTGGTAGCCGTCGGACCGCCGGCCCAGTACCTCCAGCGAGAGGTTGATCTTCGCCGGAGACTCGAGGAGGAGCTTTTCCTTCGTGGCGGTCAATCCGGACCTCCCGCGGCGCCTATCCGAGATAGAGGATCGCGACGATCGCCGCCATCCAGGCCACGACGCTCAGGGCGAGGGCCGAGTCGCGGAAGAGGATTTCGGAAGGATTCCCGCCGAGCCCTCTCTCCCGGATCAGGAACTGGTACCGGAAGAACCCATACACGACGAAGGGGACGGTGTAAACGAGTTTGTCCGTACCGATCCTCGCCACGGTCTGCGGCCAGATCGTGTAGATGGAGTACGTGAGGATCGCCGCCGTGGAGACCATGGGGATGATGCTGTCCAGCAGCTCGGTGCTGTAGTCGCCGAGGGTGGCGCGGTGGCGGGCCGCCGCCTCGTCCAGCAGGCGAAGCTCCGAGCGCCGCTTGCCGAAGCCCATCACCAGCGCCAGGAAGAACGTGCACAGCAGCAGCCAGTGCGAGAGCGTGACGCTGGAATCCACGTCGCGCAGGACCTCCACTCCGCCGATGGCCCGCATCATGAAGCCGACGGAGATGCCCATGACGTCGATGATGACGTGGTGCTTGAGCCAGAGCGTGTACAGGAGGTTCAAGGCCACGTACGACGCGCAGGCGATGCCGAAGCGGGTGCCCAGCTGGAAGGCGATCGCGACGCCTCCGCCCCACAGCGCCAGGAACAGGAGCGTCGCCGCGCGCTTCCCCACCGTGCCCGACGCGATCGGGCGCATCCGCTTCTCCGGATGCAGTCGGTCGCGCTCCGCGTCCACCAGGTCGTTGAACACATAGGTACCGCTGGACACGATGCAGAACGTGGCGAACGCGGCCAGCGCGCGCAGCACGAGCTCCGGCTCACCCAGCCTCTCGGCGAAGACCACGCCGGCCAGCACGACGACGTTCTTGATCCACTGGTAAGGGCGGATCAGCGTGACCAGCGCGGTCATCGCTCCTCCACCGCCGCTTCGGCCCGGTCCAGGACTTCTCGCATCTTGGAGACGATCAGGTCGATGGCCACGTCGTTGAATCCGCCCCGCGGGATGATGAAATCGGCATGGCGCTTGGAGGGCTCGACGAACTGCTGGTGCATCGGCCGCACCGTGTCCTGGTACTGCTGCAGGACGGAGTGCACGGAGCGGCCACGCTCGTGGATGTCGCGCAGGAGGCGGCGCATCAGCCGCTCGTCGGCCTCAGCGTCCACGAAGAGCTTGATGTCCATCAAGGCACGCAACTCCTCCACGGTGAGCACCTGGATTCCCTCGACCAGGATGAGGCTGGCCGGCCCCGTCGGCCGTTCCGCGTCCCTGCGAGTGTGGGTCTCGTAGTCGTAGACCGGCACGGGCACGGCGCGTCCGGCACGCAGCTCGACCAGGTGCCGGGCGAGCAGGTCGTTCTCGAACGCGTCCGGATGATCGTAGTTGAGCCTCGCCCGCTCCTCGAGGGAGAGGTCGGGGCGGTTCCGGTAGTACGAATCGTGGTGCACGATGACGACGCTCTTCCCGGCGAAGCGGTCCGCCAGGCGGAGCGCGACCGTCGTCTTCCCGGAGCCGCTCCCTCCGGCGATGCCGATCACCACGGGCCTCATGATCGGCGCGATCTCAGCGTTCATGTCTCGAACGCGAACAGCAGTTCCACCCCGCTCGATCTCGCTCGGCGTCCTGCCTCGCTCGCATCGTGGCCTGAGGCCACCGCTCTCCGTGGCTCCGTCTCGGCGGCGACGACGCGACGCAGAACCTCGCGTTGCTTCCGGCTCATGATTCTACGTTCGCGAGATGAGCCAGACGCCGAACGCGACGACCAGCGTGCCCAGGAACCTGGCGGGCGTGACCGACTCGTGCAGGATGAAGCGAGAGAGCAGCACGACCAGGATGTAGCCCATGGCCAGCATGGGATACGCGTACGAGAGGTCCGCCCGGGTGAGCACGATCAGCCACAGCGCAGCGGAGATCCCGTAGCAGGCGAACCCCAAGATGACGACGGGATTCGTCGCCGCGCGCAGCAGGCGCGGCATCACCTCGGCCACCTCGTCCACGACGTCGCCGGACGACATTCCGTGCTTGAGCAGGAACTGCCCGATCACGCCGAGGCAGACGCAAGTGAGGATCAGGAGGAAGTTCTTCACCGCGAGCCCCGCATCCGCGCCATCAGTACGCCTCCTCCTGGGACAGGAACCGGAACAGCGTGAGCACCAGGATCTTCACGTCGAGAGCCAGCGACCAGTTCTCGACGTACCAGATGTCGTAGCGGGTTCGCTCCTCGATGGAGGTGTCTCCGCGGAGACCGTTCACCTGGGCCCAGCCGGTCAGTCCGGACTTCACCCCGTGCCGCTCGAGATAGCGTGGGATGCTCCGGCGAAACTCCTCCACGAAGTGCCCGCGCTCCGGCCGGGGGCCGACCAGCGACATCTGACCCCTCAGGACGTTCCACAGCTGCGGCAGTTCGTCCAGGCTCGAGCGGCGCAGCACCCGGCCCAGCCGGGTCGGGCGGTCGTCCTCGCGATTCGCCCGGACGGGCCCGGTCGTCTTCTCCGCGTCGGGCGGCATCGACCGGAACTTGAGGATGTGGAACTCCCGGCCGTCCCGGCCCACCCGGCGTTGGCGGAAGAACACCGGCCCCGGCGAGTCCAGCTTCACGGCCAAGGCGAGCAGGGCGAGGAGCGGCAGGAACACGGTGAGGGCACACGCCGAGACGACGAGGTCGAGCGTGCGTTTCTTCACCCGGTCGATGCGGTCCAGCGGGTGCAGCCGCGAGCCCACCAGCGGGATTCCGTCGAGCTCCTCGACGCGGACCCGTCCGAGCATCACCTCGAAAAGGTCCGGAACGAACTCGCAGCGCAGCCCGGCGTCGTGGCAGGCCTCCACCACGTCGAGCCGCTCGTCGTGGGTGAGCTCGGGATCGGTGACGATGATCCGCTCGATGCCGTGCTCGCGGGCGAAGGTGCAGACGCGCTCGGCGCTGCCGGCGGCCTGTGCGCCGGCGCCATCGCCGGGTCTCCAGTCCTCGCCGTCCAGCCGGGCGACGACTTCGAGCCCGCTCCCCGGTCTTGTGCGGATGTTCTCGGCGAGGCGGTCGGCCAAGCGGCCGCCGCCCACGATGCCGACGCGCTGCACGCCGAAGCCCCGGCTGCGGAGTCCGCGGTGCACGCTCAGGGCTGCTCCACGCAGCGCGACGACGGCCATCCAGGAGACCGCGAGATAGCCGACCAGAAACGTCCGCGAGTAGGAGAAGTCGCGGTAGAAGAAGGCGATGGACGCGAGCAGGACGCCGAGCAGCACCAGCGCACGGGCCGCGCGCATGGCGTCGCGGAGCAGACCGGCGGTACGGTGCGGGCGGTAGAGCCCGGCGGCGTTCGCCACGAAGAGCCCGACCGGAACCACCACGGCGAGCGATCCCGCGTAGAACCCGGGCGCCGGAACGCCGAGCGGCACCGGGAAGGCACCGGACAGGAAGCGGATCCAGTACGTGGCGAGCATCGCCGCGGAGAGCGCGAGTGCGTCCGCCAGGACGAGCGTGGCGGTGAAGACCACCGGCGCGAGCTCCCTCGTGGCCGGCGGCGTCGGGCGGCTGGGCGGCGTCGACGGGACGCGCAGCCGGCCTTTCGCCGGCGCGGGAGCCGGCGGGGTGCGGAGAGGCCGTGGCGCCGTCCGGGTGGGGCTCACGCCACTCCTCCGACCACGGCCTGCTCCAGCGCCTCGCACAGCAGGTGCTCCATCACGAGGTGAGCCTCCTGGATGCGCGGCGTCGCGGCGGACGGCGCGCGCAGGCAGTGGTCCACCACCCGCGCGAGCTTCCCGCCGGATGCCCCGGTCAGGCCGACGGTGACAAGCCCGAGCGCTCGCGCGCGTTCCGCGGCACGCACGACGTTCGCCGAGTTGCCGCTGGTGGAAATGGCCAGCAGGACGTCGCCGGGCCGTCCGAGCGCCTCCACCTGGCGGGCAAAGATCTGCTCGAAGCCCAGATCGTTCCCGGCCGCGGTGAGCACCGAGCTGTCCACGGTGAGCGCGAGCGCGGGAATCGGCCTCCGGTCGGCAAGGTAGCGGACGGTGAGCTCCGTCGCGACGTGCTGGGAGTCCGCGGCGCTCCCTCCGTTCCCGCACACCAGGATCTTCCCGCCCGCGGCGATCCGCCCGGACACCACCCGGGCAACCACCTCGAGCGTGGGCGCGACCTCCGCGGAGAGCTGCTGCAGCACCGCGACGGTCTCGCCGATCGAAGCTCGGATCTTCGCCTGGTCCAAGGCGTTGGCCCTCCTCCGGGTCCCCGCCGACCGCGCCGAACGCCGAGGGGCTCGCAGGCGCGAGGATCCGTCCAGTCCCCGAGGATGTCAAGGAGACCCCCGGGGGAGCGCTCCCTGAACGAGGCCGAGGGCCCGGCGAGGACGCCGCTTCAGGCGGGGGCGCCGCTGCGGTAGCGCGCCACCACCGTGGCGGGGTCGCCGTCGGCGATCAGCCTACCTCTCTCCAGCAGCACGACGCGGTCGCAGAACTTCTCGACGGTGTGCAGATCGTGGGACGCGAAGATGATGGTCTTCCCCGCATCGCGGAACTCGTTCATGCGGAGCAGACATCGCTCGTGGAACGCCGCGTCGCCGACGGCCAGCACCTCGTCGATGAGCAGCACGTGCGGATCCACGTCCGTCGCGATGGAGAACCCCAGACGCGCGCTCATTCCGGCGGAGTAGTTCTTCACCGGGACGTCGATGAAGCGCTCCAGCTCCGCGAACCGCACGATGCGGTCGAACTTCTCGCTGACCTGCGCGCGCGTGTGCCCGAAGAAGGCTCCGGCCAGGTACACGTTCTCGGCTCCGGAGAGCTCCGGATCGAACCCCGCGCCGAGCTCGATCAGCGTGGACACACGCCCTTCGACGTGCAGCGAACCCGATGTCGGTCGCAGCACCCCGGCCAGCAGGCGGAGCGTGGTGGTCTTCCCGCTGCCGTTGGCGCCGATCAGACCGAGCGTCTGCCCCTGCGGAACTTCCAGGTCGAGCGAATCGATCGCCCGGAAGTGCTCCACTTCCATCCTTCGCCCCTTGAGGAGGCGGATCGTCGCTTCCTTCAGCGTGACGTTGCGCTCGTGGACCAGGCGGTACTCGACCGTGACCTGGCGGAGCTGCACGGCGGGCCGGGTCGTCACGACAGGTACTGCAGGAAGAGGTGCTCCCCCTTGCGGAAGACGGCCAGCCCGGCGAGGAACGTGAGAACGGCCAGAACTCCGGAGATGGCGAAGACCTCCGGACCGGGAAAGGCGCCTTCCAGGAAGATCGTGCGGAAGGGTACGGCCAGATACACGAGGGGGTTCAGCTCGAACCATGATCGATAGGACGCGGGAATGATCGCGATCGGGTAGATGATCGGCGTGAGATAGAACAGTCCGGTGAGCACGACCTGGATGATGTGCGTCAGGTCGCGGAAGAAGACGCTGCCCGCCGCGAGCGCGAGCGTCACGCCGCTGGTGAAGGCCCACAAGGTCAGCGCGAACCAGGGCACCACCAGGATCGCGGCGCGCGGCGGGACCTGCTGCCAGAGCATGACCAGCAGCAGCGGGATCATGGCCAGCAGCAGGTTCATGAGCTGGCTCGACACCATGGCGATCGGGAAGATCGCGTTGGGCACGCGGATGTTGCGGATGAGCCTCTCGTTGTGCAGGACGGACAGGCACCCGCTGCTGAGGGACTGGGCGAAGAAGTTCCACGGCAGCAGCGCACTCAGCACGAACACGGGGAAGCGATCGATGGGCAGGCGCATGGCGTGGGAGAAGACCGCGGTGAGGATCATCATGGTCATCAGCGGGTTCATGATCGTCCACATCAGGCCGAGCACGCTGCGGCGGTAGCGGAGCTTGAGCTCTTTGGTCACGAGCACCCAGCACAGCTCGCGGAAGCTCCACAGGTCCTGCAGCGAGCGCAGCACGCCACCCTCCCGCCGAAAGGCGGCGCATCATACTCCACACCCTCCGCCTGCGGAAGGCGATGCCGCTGCCGGCCCCGCACCGGACCGCCGCGACCGCTCGTGGTGCGGCGCTTGACAGGCCGTGCCGCCGGCGTCACCTTGGCCGCGCGCGCCGGAGATCTCGCGCCCACCCGAGTTTCCCGCGGCCGGCGCTCCGTTTTCCCGACCCCGTCTGGTGCGCGTCGCGATGAACATCCCCGTCCTCGTGGTCAGCTACGGCGTGAAGGGCCTGCTGGAGCGGTGCCTCGCTTCGCTGCGCGAGGACGGCTGGACCGACGTCGTGGTGGTGGACAACGCCTCCCCGGACGGCAGCGCGGAGATGGTCCGCGCCCGGTTCCCCTGGGTGCGCCTCATCGCGCTCACCGAGAACCGCGGATTCTCCGCTGCGGTGAACTTGGCCGCCGCCGCCGCCACGGGGGATGCGCTGTTCGTGCTGAATCCGGACACCGTCGTGCCCGTGGGTACGCGCGCGGGAGCGCTGCGCTCCCTCCGGGATCATCCGGAGGCCGCCGCCGTCGGGTTCCGTCAGGTGGATGAGGACGGGACGTTCCAGCTGAGCGTCGGCCTGCAGCCCGGCTTCGCCACCGAACTGCTCCGCTGCATCGTGCAGAGGCGGCTCGACTCCGGCGACCGCAAGCTGGCCGCGCGCATCGATCGCCGGCTCTCCACCGCCCGACCGATCGCCTGGGTCTCCGGCGCGACGCTCCTCGTTCGCCGGGACGCGTTCGATGCGGTGGGCGGTTTCGACGAAGGGTTCTTCCTCTATTTCGAGGACATCGACTTCTGCCTTCGCGTAGGCCGGAGCGGTCGCGTCATCCTCTACGATCCGAGCGTGACGGTGCTGCATCACCGCGGCGAATCCGCACGCACCAACTCGGAGCGTGCCGCCCGCGAGTACCGGAGGAGCCAGTTGCGCTTCTGGGAGAAGCACTCCGGCCGCGCGACGCGCCGCGCCGTCCGCCTCTATCAGAAGGTCCGTGGGTGCGAGGTCGACGAGGAGCCCGCCGCCGCGCAGACACTGGGCGAAGGGCGCTGCTCGTGAGCCGAGTCCTGCACGTGACCGCGTCCGGCGAAGGAGGCGGCGCCGTCCACCTGACGATGCTGCTGCCGGCGCTCCGGCGGCTGGGGATCACCTCCGAGGCCGCCGTCGAGGAGCGCGGCCCGCTGGCCGGCCGGCTGCGCTCGCTCGGGTTCACCGTCCATCCGCTGGATCTCTTCCGCTCGCGGTTCGACGCGACGGCACCGTTTCGCCTCGCGAGCATCGTGCGCCGGTCGAACCCCGACGTGATCCACTACCACGGTACCCGCGCGGCCTTCTTCGGTGCCTGCGCGCGCCTCCTCCTCCGGCACCGCCCGGCCACGCTCTACACCGTGCACGGTCTCTCCTATCGCAAGGAATCGAACCGCATCTCGCGGGCGGTCTTCCTCTTCGCCGAGCTGCTCGCCTGCCGCGGCGCGGACCTGGTGATCTCGGTCTCGCAGGTGGATCTGCAGGACCTCGCGCAGCGCGGCCTGCTGGGGAGGACGCCCGGACGGCACATCCCCAACGCCGTGGACGGAGAGCGATTCTCGCCGGGAGATCGCGGCGCGGCGCGCGTACGTCTCGGCCTGCCGCGCGATGCCTTCATCGTGGGCACCGTGTCGCGTCTGGTGCCGCAGAAGTCCGTGATCGACTTGATCCACGCCGCGGTCCGGCTGCCCGCCGCCTTCGTGGTCATCGTGGGCGACGGACCGGAGCGACCGCTCCTGGAGCAGGCGGCGCGTCCGCTCGGCGAGCGGATCCTCTTCCTGGGCCACCGTGACGATGTCGCCGAGCTGCTGCGCGCCTTCGACGTGTTCGTGCTGTGCTCGCGGTGGGAGGGGGAACCGCTCGTGCTCCTGGAGGCGATGGCCACGGCGATCCCGTGGGTGTCCGCGGCCAACACCGCGGCCCGGGAAATCTTGGAGAGCGGGGGCGGCGGCCTGATCGTGCCGGTGGGCGAACCCGACGAGCTGGCGCGGGTGCTCGCGGAGCTGGCCGGTGCGCCGGAGTCCCGCAGCGCGATCGGCGAGACCGGCCGGCGTGCCGTCCAGGGGCGGTCCGCGGACGCGCTGGCCCGGGCCGTGGCGGAAGCGTACGCTGTCGCCACCTAGCCCTGGCCACGACACGTCGATCCGTCGGATGGAACACTCCATGGTCGAAGCACAGGCCGGACGAGCGTGCCTCCTCTGCGGAGGCGAAGCGCACGACGTGGTCTTCCGCGAGTTCGGCGTGGACGTGCTGCGCTGTCGCCGGTGCGCGCACGTGTTCTCCGCGCACGACGGGGCCTCGGACTACGAGGGTTACTGGGGCGACCGGGTGGTGGACGCCGGCGAGTTCTATTGGGACCGGGCGCACGGCGCCATCTGGCAGGACTTCTTCGCGCGCTTCGTCGCCGGACGGCCTCCCGGGCGCCTCCTCGACGTGGGATGCGGGCTCGGCTACTTCGTCCGTGCGATGCAGCGCTCCTTTCCGGAGTGGGAGACCGAGGGCTGGGAGATCTCCCCTGCCGCGGTCCGCCATGCCCGAGAGGTGCTGGCCGTGCGGAACGTGCACCAGGGGCGGATCGAGCCGGGGACGCTCCCGGAGGGCCGCTTCGACGTCGTGACCCTGTGGGACGTTCTGGAGCATCTGCGGGAACCAGATCCGCTCCTGCGCGCCCTGCGCGCCGCGTTGAAACCGGACGGCCGCCTGTACCTGCACACTCCGAACGTGGACGTGCAAGTCCCCAAGGCGAAGATCAAGCGGCTGCTCCGCGGCATGAAGGCGGGCGTGCACTATCTGGAGGCGCGCGATCACCTGCATCTCTACTCGCCGAGGACGGTCCGCATGCTCCTCGAGCGATGCGGCTTCGCCGACGTGTCCGTGTTCCACCAGCGCCCGATCCAGTCGGTGAGCGGGTCGCGCAGCGCCCTGCTGCGCGCGGCGAAGAACGCGGGCTTCGCGGGGGCCCGCGTCCTCGACGGCGTGACCGGCGGTCGCCTCAACCTGGACAACCTGCACGTCACGGCGCGTCGTCCCGCGACCGTCCCCGTAGCGCAGGCCGGTGTGCCGCGCACGCCGGGCTCGCCCGCGTGAACCGCCGTCTCGATCGCCTCGTCGGAGTGCCGCTCGTCGCCGCGCTCTCGGTCTTCGCCGCGCGCCACCGCGGCATCCCGTCCGCCCCCGCGCGGATCCTAGTCATCAAGCTCGCCGCGGCGGGAGACACGGTGCTGCTCGTTCCCACGCTCCGCGCCCTCCGGCGCAGGTTTCCCGCCGCGCACATCCACTGGCTGGTCTCCCCCGTCAACGAGGAGCTCGCGCGGACGGTTCCGTACGTCGACGGCTGGACGGCGTGGGATGGACGGTTCGGCAGCCTCGCGAAGCTGGTCGCGCAGTTGCGGGACCTGCGCTTCGACGTCGCGCTGGACTTCGAGCAGTGGGCGCGCGGCAGCGCCCTGCTGGCGTTTCTCTCCGGCGCCCCGGTCCGGCTGGGGTTCGACACGCCGGGGCAGTCCCGGGCGGGCCTCTTCACGCGCGCCTGCCCCAAGTCGTCGGGCCGGCACGAGCTGCTCGAGTTCCTCTCGGTGGCGTCGCTCCTCGCCGAAGTGGACTTGGACACCACCCTCGAGCTGTGGGAGACCGAAGCCGGGCGCGCCGAGCTGCAGCGCGCCACGGACGGCCACGACTGGGAGGCGGAGCGCGGGCCGCGCATCGTGCTCCACCCCGGTTGCGGCACGGACGGAGCGCCCCGCGAATGGCCGCTCGATCGATACGCGGAGCTCGGCAGCTGGCTCGAGCGCACGCGCGGTGCGCGGCTCTTCCTGACGGGAGGCCCGGACGAGGTGGAGAAGACCGACCGTCTCGCCCGGGCGCTGCACGGGCGGGCGCTGGACCTGGGCGGCGGGCTGTCGTGGCCGGGGACGATCTCGCTGGTGCGTCGCGTCGACCTCGTGGTCTCCGGCAACACCGGCATCATGCACGTGGCCGCGGCGCTGGCGAAGCCGCAGGTCGCGTTGCACGGTCCGACCAACCCGCTGCTCTGGGGGCCGAGGAACCCGCGCGCACGCGTGCTGCAGGCGGACCTGCCCGCCGGTCCTTCGCTGGTTCTCGGCTTCGAGTACCGGCCGGAGGACCGTGACTGCATGAGGACCATCCGGCTCGAGCAGGTGACCGACGCGGTGGGTGCGCTGCTCGACGAACGGCGCGGGTGAGGCGCGTGCGCGCGAGCCTCAGCCGATCCCGGTGAGCTTCCCGGCCCACCGGCAGAGAGCCGCCGCCGCATCCATCGCCCACGCGAGCACGCGCTTCCCCCGGGCGCCGAGCCGCGGCGTGCCGCGCACGTACACCTTCATCAGGCGGAAGTTGTCGCGCAGGAACTCGGCGAAGGGAGGGCGCTTCTCGTCCAGCAGCAGCACCTGCTCCGCGTTCTCCGGACGGCGGAGCCAGTCGCGGTAGCAGCCCACGCCGTTCTCCCCGGGAGCCACGGCGAAGGGATCCGGGAACGCCTCTTGCAGATCGCGGCGGCGCCGGTAGAGGATCCGTTGCTTCTGCTCGATCTTCTCGCCGTTCTCGAAGTACCCGAAGCGCCACGGGATGGCGGCCATCTCGTCCTGCCCGTGCTTCGCGGACTCTTCGCGGTACCACGCGTCCAGGTCCCACGCGGCCGGCACGTCCTGAGCGTACTTCTCCAGCATCATGCGGCTCGCTCCGTTGTCCACGCCGGAGTAGTGGTGGAAGCCGAGCGGACGGCCGTCCACGCGGAAGCCCTCCGCGCGGCTGCCGCTGATCGCGCGGGTCGAGTAGTTCCAGGTGGCCACGTTGAACTCCGGATCGCGGACGATCCGGCAGTCCTCGAAGAACGCCGGGACGAAGTCCATCCAGCGCTGATCGGTGAAGAGACCGCGGGGAATGTCGTCGTGGCAGAAGAGCATCAGCCGATCGCACCACCACTCCACCAGGCGGCGTCCGGCCTCGTCGCGACGCAGTCCCAGGAAGCCGAGGTTGTAGATGCCGTGCGCCATCGAGGAGATCTCGTTGTCGACGACCCCGCTGGGGTTCCGATCCGGCTCGGACACGTGCGGGGTCATCACGATGCTGGCCCCGTCGAGCCGATCGAAGAGTCGATCGCAGCGGGAGAAGAAGACCACGTCCGGATCGAAGTAGAAGAAGCGCTGCGCGTCCCGCGTCTCGAACAGGCGGCGGAAGGCGAACGGCTTCACCGCGGTGCACAACTCCACCACGGAGTGGCCGAATGCCCAGGACTTCCACCGGTCGATGCCCAGATCCTCGATCCGGAGGACGGAGTCGAAGGGCTCGCGGGAGAGATCGAGCCACTCCGGCACGGCGTCCGCGAGCATCAGGTGCAGGCGAATCTCGGGGTGGTGCCGGCGGAGCGAGTGACCCAGCACGCGCGCCTTGGCGAGGTAGTTCAGGTTGGTGCTGGTGAACGCCTCGGAGGTGCTCACAGATGTCGCTCCACGGCCAGGTAGCCGCGGTCGGCCAGCCTCTTGAGCGCCGGCCGCCGCCGCACCTCGCGGGACAGCCGGACGATCCAGCGCAGCCGGAGGTCCTCGTCGAGCACGCGATGCGCCACCTGCAGCGCCTCTGCGGTCGTCGTCGCCACGGTTCCGTCGGCGTCCGCCCGGTCGGCGAAGAACTCCCGCAGTGCGCGGCTCCGCGACGTCACCCGCCGCACGTCGGCGAGGCCGAGCTTCTGCGCCAGACGGTAGTACTTGCGCTCGTCCAGGACCTTGCCGACGAGCGAGCGCATCTCTTCCAGGGACACACGCACGTCGATGCGCGCCTGCTCCCGGCGGAACGGGGGAAAGGACGCATCGATCTCGGCGGCGCGGCGGGCCTCCTCCTCCGGATCCGCCGGCACGCGGTACAGGGACGTGACGCGGTCGACCAGCCCGAAGTTCCGCCGCGATGCGTACCGCAGCCACAGATCCCAGTCCTCGAGCAAGGCCAGCTCCGGGTGGAAGCCCCCGAACTCGTCGAACAGCTCGCGGCGAAAAAGGACGGCCTGGATCGGGAAGAGGTTCCGCACCCAAAGGTCCTGGCGGTCGAAGGGCTCCCGCAGCGGGATGTCACGCTTCACCTCCTCGTAGCGGAACGGCGTGTACGAGTGCACGCGCGTGAAGGCCCGCTCGGCGACGGCGTAGGCCCCGGCGAGCTCCGGCCTTCGCTCCAGCTCGGCGACGAGCGTGGAGACGTGGTCGGGCAGCAGGCGGTCGTCGTCGTCCAGGAAGCCGGCGTACTTCCCCGATGCGATGGCCAGACCCCGATTCCCGGCCACGCAGCGCCCCACCTTCGGCAGCGGCTGGTACGTGAGGCGGACGTGCGGGGGCAGCCGCAGCGTGGCGAGCCAGTCCCGCGCCGCGCATCCGCCGTCCTCGACGACGACGACCTCGAGATTCGGGTGGTCCTGCTGCAGGATGGATCCGACCGCCTCTTCCAGGCAGCCACGCCGTCCCTCGCAGGTGCGCACGATGAGGCTCGCGAGGGGAGCGGCGGGAGCGGACGTCCCGGACGGAGCACGTCGTTCGGGCTCGTCGAAGGGCGCCGGCTCTCGCGGGACCGACGCATTCTCGGAAGGGATCGGCGGGTGCTGCGCCGCCGGAGCCGCAGGCGGGCCTGACTTCACGCGCGCGAGCCATCGGTCGTACGCGCGGCGCCGGGCGCTGCCCGCCGGGAAGAGCACGTCCTTCGCCCGGCCGAGCGACCGGGCGAAGCGAACCGTCAGGCTCGACTCCACCGAATCGACGTACTCGCGATGCTCGCGAGCCAGCGCCGAGAACCTCGCCTCCGACGCCTCGTGGTCCCGCCGGGCCCGCTCCGTCTCGGCTTCCGCGGCCTCGATCCCCCACACGAGCTCGCGGATCCGCTTCGCCTGTTCCTCGATCGACCGCTGCGCGGCGACGCTCTCCGCCGGATCGCGCAGCTCGCCGACGACCCGGGCCATCTGCTCGAGCGCCGCCTCGCGCTCGGCCCCGACGACCCCCCCCGCGATCGGCCCGGAGCCGGTGTCGAGCAGCGCGCGCAGCCCCAGGTGGAGCAGGTTCGCGCGGAACGAGATCTCCGGTTCGACGATGGCCTGCTCCGGCGCTCCGACGTGATGGCGAAGGGAACCGTGGATACGACTCATCGCCTCCGCCCGCGCGCAGTCCGGGTCCAGCCCGCAGAACTCGGCCAGCTCCGCGAGGGTCTCGCCGGGATGCGCCAAGAAGTCCTCGTAGAACAGGAAGAAGCGGGCCGCACCGGCCGTGCCCAGCACCGCTTCGCGCGTGTACTCCACCCAGAGCTCCGATCCCCGGCGCAGCGGGAGCGCGTCCCGGCGCTGCAGCGACAAGGCGACCTCCAGCGGACTGCGCAGACACACGACGAAGCGAAGGTCCGGCAGGAGAGCGCGCCAGAACGGGAGCAGCAGCGTCGTCCGCGGGTCCTTCCAACCCCACGGCGAGCTGCTCCCGACCGAGGCTACGGCCTGCGCCGCCACCTCGCGGTGAGCGGCGAGGTGCTCCGACGTTTCCCAGCCGGCGAACCGCACCGGCGGCTCGCTCCAGGTGCCGCCGAGGGAAGCGAGCAGCGCCTCGTTGACCCCGAGGAAGCGCAGGTTCTCGAAGTGTCCTTCGGGGTTGGAGGGCTCCGCGCCGAGCACGTCGGCCTCGGCGCCGAGATGAAGGCCCGCGGCTTGCAGCACTCCCGCCACCATGGACGTACCGCTTCGGTGCATCCCGATGACGCAGACGGCGGAATGCGTGGCCTCGCTCATGGGCGCCTCGGCGCGAGCCGCGAGAGGCAGCGCGCCAGCGCGTCCTCCCAGGACGGCATGGCCGGGATTCCTTCGCCGGCGAAGCGCGTGTCGACCAGCACCGAGTTCGCCGGTCGGGGGGCGGGCCGCGGGAATTCCGCCGTCGTGACCGCGGTCACCTTCACGGGCAGCCCGGCGCACTCGAAGATCGCCCGCGCGAACCCGCACCACGTCACGCGCCCGCGGTTGGTGACATGGTAGATGCCGCCGCGGCCCTTCGCGGCGACGTCCAGCAGCGCCTCGGCGAGATCGGCGGCGAACGTGGGGCTGCCCTCCTGGTCGTCGACGACGCGGACTTCGCCCTTCTCCCGACCGAGGCGAAGCATGGTGAGCACGAAGTTCTTGCCGTGATCGGCGTAGACCCACGCGGTCCGCGCGATCGTTCCGCGGCTGCCGAGGATCTCCTGGACCGCCTCCTCCCCGGCGAGCTTCGAGCGCCCGTAGGCGGAGATCGGCGCCGGAGCATCGCCCTCGGTCCAGGGCTCCGTCCGATTCCCGGCGAACACGTAGTCCGTCGAGACCATGACGAGCTTCGCGCCGCACTCCGCGCATGCCCGCGCGACGTTCGCCGTGCCCTCCCCGTTCACGTGCATCGCCCGATCGGGATCGCCTTCGCAGCCGTCGACATCCGTCCAGGCGGCGCCGTGGATCACGACGTCGGCGCGCGCCGCGGCCACGACGCGACGTGTCGCATTCGCGTCGGTGACGTCCAGCGCCACCCGGTCCCAGGGCACCAGGTCGAGCCCACGGCCGGCGGCAGCACGACGCACCTCCCGGCCGAGCATCCCGCCGGCACCCGTCAGAGCCACGCGCAGCGGGGTTCCCGGATCCATGAAGTCAGCATAGCCGGAAAGGCCCACGGCGGGATATCGTGCCCTGGTGAACGCTCGGAAGCTCTTCGTCGGTCTCGGGATCCTGGCCGCCGCCGGCATCGCCGTCGTGGTCTGGATCGGCGGGTCGCTCGATTCGCTGGTGAAGGCGGGCGTCGAGAAGTACGGACCACGGATCACGCGCACCGAGGTAGCGCTGGCGTCGGTGAAGCTCGACATCCGCGGCGGACGCGGCACGCTGAAAGGGCTGCGCGTCGCCAACCCGGCGGGCTTCTCCAAGGCGGACGCGCTCTCCCTCGGAGAGATCACGCTGGACCTGGACGTCAGCTCGCTCGGCAAGGAGCCGATCGTCATCGAGCAGCTGCGCGTCGCCGGACCGGAGCTCCTGCTCGAGGTGGCGAAGGGCGGCGGGACGAACCTCGGCCACCTTCGCGACGCGGCGGAGCAGTACGCGCCTCCTCAGGCCGGCGGCATCGACGGCAGCCTGAAGAGCCCGGATGGACCCATGCCGCGCCTGGTCGTGAAGAGGCTCGAGTTCGACGCCGGAACGATCCGGGTCGACGCCACCGCTGTCGGCGGCACGAAGTCCGAGCGGGAACTCGGCTCGTTCACGCTGACCGATCTCGGCGGATCGAGCGGCGTGCCGGCCGACCGCCTCGGGCGGGAGATCCTTCGCACCCTCGTGCGCCGTGCCATCGAGGAGTCCGCCGGCGGTGAGCTGGAGCGCCTGGCCAAGGACAAGTTGAAGGACGCGGGTGGGCTCCTCCGGTCGCTCACGGACTAGGAGCGTGCTGAAAGACAGCACCCTCCTAGGACTTTGGAAGATGGAGGCCGCTGAAAACCCTTCTTCCTTCCCCTCTCGCCCTGCCGGGCGGGAGCGGAACGGGTTTTCAGCAGCCTCCTAGAGCTCTGTCTCGAAAGAAGTGATCAGATGGCCGAGCGCCGTAGCCGCCCGCCGCCTACTCCGGGACCTGGATCTCGCAGTTGTCCCCGATCATGAAGCGGTAGGCGCGCGGCCGGGCCGGGCCTCCGGTGATGCGCGCGTCCTTGCCCACGAGGCTGCCTTCCATGCGGTGCCCCAGGCGTTCGATCGTCGAGTTCTCCAGCACGATGGAGAACTCGATCTCGGCGTGCTCGATGCGGCAGCCGCGCGAGATCGAGGTGAACGGCCCGACGTACGCGTCCCGGACCACCGTACCCGCGCCGATGATCAGCGGTCCGCGCAGCTCGGAGCGTTCGACGACCGCGCCCTCCTCGACGATGACGTCGCCGTGAATGACCGACGCCGGATCCACCCGGCCGCGCACGTCCAGCGCGATCCCGGACAGCGCGACGCGGTTCGCCTCCAGCATGTCGTCGAGCTTCCCGGTGTCCTTCCACCAGCCCTTGATCACGTGGCTGCGCACGTCCAGACCCTGGTCGATCAGCCACTGGATCGCGTCGGTGATCTCCAGCTCTCCGCGCTTCGACGGGCGAATGGTGTTCACCGCTCGGAAGACGTTCGCGTCGAAGAGGTAGACGCCGACGAGCGCGAAGTCCGACTTCGGTTTCGCCGGCTTCTCCTCCAGGCGCACGACCTTGCCGTCCCGGATCTCCGCCACGCCGAACGCGGACGGGTTCGCCACCTTGGCCAGCAGGATCTGCGCGTTCGGCCGCTCGTCGCGGAACTCCTGCACGAACTGGCGGACGCCGTCGGCGATCAGGTTGTCGCCCAGGTACATCACGAAAGGATCCTTGCCGAGGAATCCCTCGGAGATCTTGACCGCGTGCGCGAGGCCGTCGGGCGAAGCCTGGCGGATGTACGTGACGCGAACGCCCAGCGCCGACCCGTCGCCCACGGCGGCCCGGATCTCCGGCTCGGTGTCGCCGACGACGATCCCGATCTCCTCGATGCCGGCGTCTCGGATGGCCTCGATCCCGAAGAAGAGGATGGGCTTGTTCGCCACCGGCACGAGCTGCTTCGCCTGCGTGTAGGTGATGGGGCGAAGCCGACTGCCCTTCCCGCCGGCGAGGATCAGGCCTTTCAACGAGTCCGACCTCCCCTGCGCCGCGCTTCGGATCGAATGCCGGAGAAGGCCTCGCTCAACCTCGCTCGGCGTCCATGCCTCGCTCGGACCGGCGAAGCCTTCTTTCGCCGTCTGTGGCTACAGCGCGGCGGCGACGACGCTCGGCCTTCTCCGACCTTCTCCCGAAGCGCTCGCCCCTCACCCATCGAACAACCTCCTCCACAGCGTACGAGGCCCGCCACGTCGCGGGAGGGTCACCGGCTCGACGCGGATGTCCTCGCCGCGCGCGATGCTCCAGGGCCTTCCGCTGGTGAGCCGCTCGGCCTCCTCCTCGCCGACGATCTCCGCGGCGGCGCGCCTCCCCCGGTCCAGACAGAACGGCCGCCGGCGCTCCACGCCGTGCGCGTCCGAAGCGAGAACGTGCGCCGCGCCGGCTTCCAGCAGCTCCACCGCGCAGGACTGCGCGGCGTCGCCGAGCGTGCCGAGGACGCTGCCGGCGTTCACCTGCAGCAGGGCGCCGGCGGCGATCCAGTCGGCGAGCGGCGCCGGATCCACCTGCACGTCCCGGTTCCGCTCCGGATGAGCGATCACCGCCACCCTCCCTCTCCGCGAGAGCGCCTCGACGGCCTCGAGGACGTTTCCGGGCGCCTCGCGCATCGAGAAATCGAACAGAACATAGCGGCCGGGGCTCCCCAGCGGAACCGCGTTCTCCGCGAACCGCTCCGCGCCCATCTCCTCGGCGAGGAAGTTCTCCGCGCCGGGAAAGACCTCGAGCCCGATCTTCTCCTGCCGGAGCGCGGCCACGAGCTTGGGATGCTCGGTGGCCAGGAGCGCCGTGGACGTGTCGAACAGGCCTTCGCCGAGGTGCGACGTGGCGCAGACGGCCCGGCAGCCGGTCGCCAGGGCCGCCCGCGCCATGGCGAAGGCATCGGCGAGATCCACGGCACCGTCGTCCACTCCGGGGAGGATGTGACAGTGGAGGTCGAGCATCAGGAGAGCAGCTCCGCGACCATGCGGGGCACGGCCTCCAGCGCGTCGGCCAGTTTCGCCGGGTCCTTCGCTCCGGCCGTGGCGAGGTGCGGCTTGCCCCCGCCACCTCCGCCGGCGAGCGCGGCCACCTTGCCCACGAGGTCCCCCGCCTTGAGCCGGCCGGCCTTGACCACGTCGTCCGAGACCGCCGCCACCAGCGCGACCTTGCCCTCCATCTCGGCGCCGAGCACGACGACCGTGGCCGGCCCCGAGCCGCGCAGCTTGTCGCCGAGGTCCCGGAGAGCGTCCCGCGTCTCGACCGGAGCCCGACCGGCGATGACCCGATGCCCCGCGACCTGCTTCGCCGAGGCGGCCAGCGAGTCCGCCGCTCCGCCCGCGAGCACGCCCTCGAGCTCCTCCACACGGCGGCGAAGCCGCTTCAAGTCATTCTGGAGCTCCTCGATCTTTCTCGAGGAATCCTCGGGGGTTGCCCTGAGCACCCGAGCCACCGCCGCGAGCTCCGCACGGAGCGCCCGCACGCTCCGGAGGGATGCAGTCCCGGCCAGCGCGGTGACCCGCCGGACCCCCGCGGCTACCGAGCTCTCGGACACGAGCGTCACCAGCCCGAGCTCTCCCGTGGCGCGTACGTGGGTCCCTCCGCAGAGCTCGCGGGAGGGTCCCATCGTCACCATGCGGACGACGTCGCCGTACTTGTCGCCGAAGAACGCGAGCGCGCCCTTCTCGACGGCCTGGCGGTAGGGCAGCTCCTCCGCCGTGACGCGGTGATCGGCCAGCGCGAGCTCGGCCACGCGGTCCTCGACGGCGGCCATCTCGTCGGGCCGCAGCGCCTCGCCGTGGCTGAAGTCGAACCGCAGGTGCTCGGGTGCTACGAGCGAGCCCTTCTGCCCCACGTGCTTGCCGAGCACCTCGCGCAACGCGTGGTGCACCAGGTGCGTCGCGGAGTGGTGCGCGGCGATCTCCCCGCGGCGCGTGGCGTCGACGCGCTGCCGGACGGACTGTCCGCTCCCGAGCTCGCCCTGCTCGACGACCCCGAAGTGCACGAGGATCTCCCCGCCCGCAGCCTTCTGCGTGTCCTCGACGCGGACGCGGCCGCCGGGGGTCTCGATCTCGCCGGTGTCTCCGACCTGTCCGCCGGCTTCGCCGTAGAAGGGCGAGGCGCGCATCACCACCGCCACGGCCGCGCCCTCTGCGGCCCGCTCCGCCGCGGCGAGCCCGTTCTCTCCCGCCACGGCAACCGCAATCACCTCGGATTCGCCCTCCAGCGTATCGTAGCCGGTGAAGCGCGTGGCGCCGAGCTCGGCGCGCCGCGGGGCGAGAAACGCATCCGCCGCGCCCTTCTCCCCGCCGCCCTTCCAGCTCGCACGGCTGCGCGCGCGCTGCGCTTCCATCGCCGCGAAGTACCCGGCCTCGTCCACCGAGAAGCCGCGGCGCACGCCGACCGACGCGGTCAGCTCCAGGGGACACCCGTACGTGTCATAGAGCCGGAACGCCACGTCGCCCCTCAACGTGCGAACGGCCCCACTCCCGCTCCAAACGCGTGGGTCCTCGATCTGGCGAAGGAGGTCGTCGATCCGCCGCATTCCCTCCTCCACGGTGCGAAGGAAGAGCGTCTCCTCGGCCTCCGCGGCGCGGTGCACGGCCGTGGCCCGCTCGAGCAGCAGCGGGTGCGCGTCGCCCATCGTCTGGCTGACGGCCGCGACCACCTCGGCGAGGAACGGCCGGTCCATCCCGAGCAGCACGCCGTGGCTCACCGCCCGGCGCATGATCTTGCGCAGCACGTAGCCGCGACCGGTCTTGTCCGGATTCACGTCGTCGGCCAGCAGGAACGCGGTCGCGCGCGCATGATCGGCGATGACCCGCATCGAGACCGACTCCTCGGAGCCGTCCGCCGCGTACCGGCGCCCGACGATGCGCTCGATCCGCGCGAGCAGCGCGCGGAACA
>JBQTGV010000038.1:0-11036 GCA_052390515.1 Candidatus Eiseniibacteriota bacterium
GCGCAGCCTGGAACGTCATCAAGGTGATCTGGGGCCGCGAGTGGGACGACCTCCTCGCCCGCGACACCGATGGCGTCCTCGCGCGCAAGATGATGGACACGCTCGACGGCGAATACCAGAAGCTCTCGGTCAGCTCCGGCGCCTACGTCCGGGAACACTTCTTCGGCACCGACCCGCGTCTCGCCGCGCTCATCGCCCACCTGTCCGACGACGATCTCGCCCACCTGCGGCGCGGCGGCCACGACTACCGCAAGGTCCACGCCGCCTATCGTCGCGCGGTGGAGCACGAGGGCGCGCCCACGGTGATCCTGGCCAAGACGGTGAAGGGCTGGACGCTCGGCGAAGGCTTCGAGGCGCGCAACATGACCCACCAGATGAAGAAGCTCGGGAAGAAGGAGCTGATGACGTTCCGCGACCGCCTGGAGCTGCCCATTCCCGACGCCCGGCTCGCGGAGACGCCGCCGTACTTCCATCCGGGGCCGCGGAGCGACGAGGTGCTGTACCTGAAGGAGCGACGACGGACACTCGGTGGCGAGCTGCCCAAGCGCATCGTGCGCGCCAGGCCGCTCGCCGTTCCGCGGGACGAGGTGTTCGCGGAGTTCTCCGCAGGCACGCGCGACGGCCAGGAGGTCTCCACCACCATGGCGTTCGTGCGCCTGCTCCGCGGCCTGCTTCGCACTCCGGGATTCGGTCCGCGCATCGTGCCCATCGTGCCCGATGAGGCTCGGACGTTCGGCATGGAGGGCCTCTTCAAGGAGTTCGAGATCTATTCGGCCTTCGGTCAGCGCTACGTGCCGGTCGACGCCGAGCTGCTGCTCACCTACGCGGAGGGCGCGCAGGGACAGATCCTGGAGGAAGGAATCACCGAGGCGGGTTCGATGGCGTCGCTGTCCGCAGCGGGCACCTCGTACGCCACGTTCGGCGAGTACACCGTCCCCTTCTACATCTTCTATTCGATGTTCGGCTTCCAGCGCACCATGGACCAGATCTGGGCTTTCGCCGACATGCGCGGCCGGGGCTTCCT
Source organism: Candidatus Eiseniibacteriota bacterium (assembly GCA_052390515.1). Classification (GTDB taxonomy): domain Bacteria; phylum ARS69; class ARS69; order ARS69; family ARS69; genus JBQTGV01. Next base: position 1,025 of record JBQTGV010000038.1, read on the forward strand.
GCTCGGCGCCACCGCCGGCCGCACGACCCTCACCGGCGAAGGCCTGCAGCACGACGACGGACACTCCCTGCTGCTCGCCTCCGCCGTCCCCACGGTCCAGCCCTACGATCCGGCCTTCGCGTACGAGCTGGCCGTCATCATCCAGGATGGACTTCGCCGGATGTACTCCGACGGCGAGGACGTCTTCTACTACGTCACGGTGTACAACGAGAACTACACGATGCCGCCGATGCCCGACGGCGCGCGCGAAGGCGTGCTGCGCGGGCTCTACCGCTACCGCGCGTCGACGTCGCCGTCCGGACCGCGCGTGCAGCTCCTCGGCAGCGGTCCGATCCTGCGCTGCGTCCTCGAAGCCCAGGAGATCCTGGGCGATCGCTACGGCGTCGCCGCGGACGTGTGGAGCGCGACCAGCTACACGCTGCTGCGTCGCGAGGCACTCGACTGCGAACAGTTCAACCGCGAGCATCCCGACCGCGAGCCCCGCGTCCCCCTCGTCACGGGCCTGCTGGAAGGCGCCGACGGTCCGGTCATCGCCGCTTCGGACTGGGTCAAGGCCGTGCCCGATCAGATCACGCGCTGGGTGCCGGGCGGGCTAGAGTCCCTGGGCACCGACGGCTTCGGCAGGAGCGATACGCGAGAGGCGCTGCGCCGCCACTTCCGGATCGACGCGGCGAGCATCGTGGTCGCGGCGCTCTCGCGCCTGGCGCGGGACGGGAAGATCGCCCGCGGGGCCGCCGCGCGCGCCGCCGCCGAGCTCGGCGTCCAGCTCGATCCCGCCGCGGCGGACGAGACCCGCGATCCCGCGCGGCAGTCGGCCTAGCGTCGGTGTCGGCGCAACGTCCGGAAACGAAGCGAGGCAGAGCTACGCTTCGTTTTCCGGACGCAGCTGAGTTCCCCGTCGCGCAATCTCCGCTGCCGCGTGCGCCGCGTCCTTGTCGCCGCGACCGGACAGGTTCAGCACGGCGAGCGTGCCGCGAGGCAGGCTCGGGCCCTCGCGCAGCAGCCAGGCGACGGCGTGCGCCGACTCGAGGGCCGGGATGATGCCCTCGCTGCGTGACAGGAACTCGAACGCCGAGAGCGCCTCGTCGTCCGACGCGCGGGCGTACTCGGCCCGACCGGTGGCGTGCAGCCAGGCGTGCTCCGGACCGATCGAGGGATAGTCCAGCCCGGCGGACACGCTGTGCGTCGCGGCGATCTGCCCGGCGTCGTCCTGCAGCACCCAGCTGCGCGTGCCGTGCAGGACGCCCGGGCCACCGCCGGCGAAGCGCGCCGCGTGCCGGCCAAGCGCCGTGCCCGTCCCGCCGGCCTCGACGCCCACTAGCCGTACGTCGGCGTCCCCCAAGAACGCGTGGAAGAGACCGATCGCGTTGGACCCGCCGCCCACGCACGCGACGAGCAGATCCGGGAGCCGGCCGGTCCGCTCCAGGAACTGACCGCGCGCCTCCCGGCCGATGATCTTCTGGAAGTCGCGCACGATCCTCGGGAACGGGTGCGGGCCGAGCACCGACCCCAGGATGTAGTGCGTGTCGCCCACGCGCGCGACCCAGTCCCGCAGCGCCTCGTTGATGGCGTCCTTGAGGGTGCGGCTTCCCGAGGCCACGCCGACGACGTCCGCCCCCAGGAGACGCACGCGGAACACGTTCGGCTCCTGCCGGCGCATGTCTTCCTCGCCCATGTACACCGTGCACGTGAGTCCGAGCAGCGCGGCCGCGGTGGCGGTGGCCACGCCGTGCTGGCCCGCGCCCGTCTCGGCGATGACCCGCGGCTTCCCCATGCGCCGCGCGAGCAACGCCTGCCCCAGCGTGTTGTTGATCTTGTGCGCGCCGGTGTGCAGCAGGTCCTCGCGCTTGAGCCAGACGCGCACTCCCGCGGCCTCCGAGAGTCGCCGCGCCTCGAAGAGCGGAGTCGGCCGACCGGCGTAGTCGTGGAGCAGCGCGTCGAGGTCCGCGCCAAACTCCGGGTCGGCGAGCGCCCTATCGGCCTCGCGCTCCAGCTGCTCGAGCGCGGTCATGAGCGTCTCCGGAACGAACCGCCCGCCGAATTCGCCGAAATAGCCTCGCGCGTCGGGGACGGCTCCGCTCACGCCACCGCCTCCTCGGCCCCGATCAGCTCGCGTACCTTCCGGGCGGGGTCGGCCGAGGCCAGCAGCGCCTCGCCCACCAGCACGGCCTTCGCGCCGGCGGCCTCCGCCTCGAGCACGTGCGCACGCATCGAAATGCCGCTCTCCGCGACCAGCGTCGTGCCCGGCGGAAGCAGCGCGGCGACGCGACGCGTCGTCCCTCGATCGGTGGCGAAGGTGGTCAGGTCGCGGTTGTTGACGCCGAGCAGCGCCGGGCGAAGCCGCAGAGCCCGCTCGGCCTCCGCCTCGGTGTGCACCTCGACGAGCGCCCCGAGCGAGAGCTCCCCCAGCAGATCGTGCAGATCCCGCAACCGCTGGTCATCCAGCGCGGCGACGATCAGCAGGACCGCGGACGCGCCCCAGGCTTTCGCCTCCCAGCACTGGTACGGGTCGACGACGAAGTCCTTGCGCAGGATCGGCAGCGCGACGGATCGGCGCACGGCGCGAAGGTCCTCCGGTGAGCCGCCGAAGAAGTCCGCCTCGGTGAGCACCGACACGGCGCGTGCCCCGGCGGACTCGTACTGCCGCGCGACCTTCGCCGGATCGAGCGCGCCGGGCAGGAACCCGTCGGGCCGCGTCGGCGAGCGCCGCTTCACCTCCGCGATCAGCGACGTGCCGGGCGGCACCAGCGCGGCGCGGAACCCGGGCGGAGCCGCGGCTCGCTCCGCCTCGGCGCGAACCCGCTCCGCGGGAAGCTCCCTGCGGCGCTCCTCGAGCCGCTCGCGCACGCGCCCGACGATGCGCAGCAGCGTGCTCACGACCGTCCCCCCAGACGCCGCACGAGCTCGGCGGCCGCGCCCCGATCCACCGCCTCCCCGGCCAGGCGCGCGCCGGAGGCGAAGTCCTCGCACGCTCCGCCCACGACGAGAGCCATCGCCGCGTTGGCCAGCACCACGTCGCGGTGCGGGCCGCGCTCGCCCGCGAACACCGCCGAGAGGATCGTCGCGTTCCGCCGCGCGTCCCCGCCAGCGATCGCCTCGCGCGGTGCCTCGGGGACGCCGAAGTCGGCCGCGCTGACGCGGAACTCGCGGACCGACGACGACGTGACCTCCACGACCCGGGTCGGCGCGGCAAGGGACACCTCGTCCAGTCCGTCCTCGGAGTGCACGACGAACGCGCGCTCGGTTCCCAGGCCGCGGAGCGCGCCGGCCACGACCTCCACCACCGACGCGGAGAAGACGCCCAGCACCTGACGGCCCGCCCCCGCCGGGTTGGCCAGCGGTCCGAGCAGGTTGAAGAGCGTGCGCGTGGCGAGCGCGGACCGCGCGGGCATGGCGTGGCGCACCGCCGGATGGAAGCGGGGCGCGAAGAGGAAGCCGAAGCCGTGCCGCTCGACCGACTCGAGGACGCTCTCCGGCTCCTGCTGCGCGGGAACTCCGAGCGCTTCGAGCACGTCGGCCGATCCCGAGCGGGACGACACCGAGCGGTTGCCGTGCTTGGCCACCGCCACCCCGGCCGCGGCCGCGACGATGGCCGCGCCGGTGGAGATGTTGAACGTGTGCGAGCCGTCGCCGCCGGTCCCGCAGGTGTCCACCAGCGGCCGCCTGGCCGGCGTGATGCGGGTCCCCGCAGCGCGCAGCGCGCGGGCCGCACCCAGCAGCTCCTCGGCGGTCTCGCCCTTCATGCGCATGGCCACGAGGAACCCCGCGATCCGCCCTTCGGGCGCCCGGCCCTCCATGATCTCGGCCATGGCGGCCTCTGCCTCGTCCGCACTCAGATCGAATCCGGCGAGCGCCCGGTGCAGCGCCTCGAGCAGCCGCGGAGCGGCGTCCTCGCCCACTCACGACTCCAGGAAATTCGCCAGGATCTTCTTCCCTTCGGTCGTCAGGATGGACTCGGGGTGGAACTGAACGCCGAACGTCGGATGCTGGCGGTGACGGAGCCCCATCACTTCCTGGTCCGCGGTCCACGCCGTCACCACGAGGTCCCGGCCGATGGTACGCGCGTCCACGATCAGCGAATGGTAGCGCGTCGCCTCGAAGGGATTCTCCACGTTGCGGAAGAGGTCCTTGCCGTTATGGATCACCCGCGACGTCTTGCCGTGCAGCAGCCGCTCGGCCCGCGTGATCTTCGCCCCGTGCACGAGCCCGAGGCACTGGTGGCCGAGACACACGCCCAGGATGGGAACGCGTCCGCCGAGCTCCTTCAGGACGCTCGGGGAGATGCCCGCGTCCTCCGGCCGGCCCGGCCCGGGCGAGATCACCACGCGTTCCGGGCGCAGCCGCTTGAGCTTCGCCACGCTGATCTCGTCGTTGCGCCAGACCACCGGGTCGGCGCCGAGCTCGCCCAGGTACTGCACGAGGTTGTAGGTGAACGAGTCGTAGTTGTCGATGACCGCGATCAACGCGCCGCCCCGTTCCGGCGCGCGCGAGACTCCGCCGACTCCACCGCGGCGAAGAGCGCTTTCGCCTTGTTCATCGTCTCCCTCCACTCGGTGGCCGGATCCGAGTCGGCCACGATCCCCGCACCGCTGCCGATCGAGACCTTGCCGCCTTCCACGAACGCCGCACGGATGGCGATGCAGGTGTCCAGGTTGCCGTCGAAGCAGAGATAGCCGACCGCTCCCGCGTATGTAGCGCGGCGCACGGGCTCGAGCTCCTCGATCAACTCCATGGCGCGCACCTTGGGCGCGCCGGAGACGGTTCCGGCCGGGAAGCAGGCGCGCAGTACGTCCAGGCTGGAGATCCCGGGGCGGACGGTGCCGACCACGTTGGAGACCAGGTGCATCACGTGGGAGTAGCGCTCGACGCTCATGAACTCGCTGACGGAGACGCTTCCGAACTCGGAGACGCGGCCCACGTCGTTGCGACCGAGATCCACGAGCATCACGTGCTCGGCGCGCTCCTTCTCGTCCTCGCGCAGCTCCTGCTCGAGCGCGGCGTCCTCCACCCGTGACTCGCCCCGCCGCCGCGTGCCGGCGATGGGCCGCAGCTCCACGCGTGATCCGGTCGTGCGCACCAGCACTTCCGGCGACGAGCCGACCAGGTGCCGGGCTCCGAGCCGGAGATAGTACATGTACGACGACGGGTTGATCACCCGCAGCGCGCGGTACAGGTCGAACGGGTCGCAGGCGAGCCGCTTCTCGAACCGCTGCGAGAGCACGATCTGCACGCAGTCTCCCGCCCGGATCCGCTCCTTGGCGCGCGACACCGCGGACTCGAACGCCGGGCGCGTGAACGAGCTCCGGAACGAGCGTCCCCCGCGAGCCGACCCCCGCCGCTTCTCCTCGTGCGGCAATGGGCTCTCCAGCTTCGCCGCCAGCGCGTCGACGGTCTTCACGCACTCCGCCCAGGTCCGGTCCGGATCGTTCCCCGCGGGGCGGCTGGTGATGATCTTGAGGGTGAGCGTCAGGTTGTCGAAGACCACGACGGTGTCGGCCAGGAGGAACACCGCGTCGGGAACCTCGCGGTCGTCCGCGGCGATGTCGGGCAGTTTCTCCAGGTGGCGCACGGCGTCGTAGGCCAGGAACCCGACCGCGCCCCCCCAGAACGGCGGCAGCCCCTCGATGGGTACGGGCTTCTGCCGGGCGTGCCAGCTCTCGAGCGCGGCGAGCGGATCCTTCCCGCCCGCGTTCCGGCGGCGCACGCCGCCGCGCTCCACCACCGCCGTGCCGTCGCGGGCGGTGTAGACCGCGGTCGGGTCGGTGCCCAGGATCGAGTACCGGGACCACTTCTCGCCGCTCTCGACGCTCTCCAGCAGGAACGCGTGCTCGCCGCGGCACAGCTTGAGGAACGCGGACACCGGTGTGTCCGTGTCGGCGAGTATCTCCCGGATCACCGGGACGCGCCGCCCCGGCTTCGCCAGCTTGCGGAACTCCGCGAGACCCGGACGGATCATCGTTCGCCCTTGGCGATGCTTCGCACCGGGATCCGCGGGAGCCGGCGGAGGTACGGCGCCGCGCCCAGGACGTAGGTCGCGCCGACGAAGAGCGGCGCCCAGCGCGGCCACGGAACCGAGGCGATCTCTCCGGCGAGGTAGACGCCGAGGACTCCGAAGGCGAGCTTCCCGGGAGCCTCGGCGCGGGGCACCTCGCCCATCTCCTTGAAGCGCACCCAGCCCAGGAACAGCAGGGCGACGTCCCGCGCCACGACCGCGAGAGCGAGCTCCGGCGGGACCCGGCCCGCCGCGGCGAGCGCGATCAGCATCGCGGCGACCAGCACCTTGTCGGCGAGGGGATCCAGGATGCGGCCGAGGTCGGTGGCGCTTCCCGCCCGGCGCGCCAGGGCCCCGTCCAGGAAGTCCGTCCCGAGAGCGACGACGACGAGTGCGCCAGCGAGGGTCGATCGTCCCTCGAGCACCGCCCAGGCGATGGGCAGGGACAGGAAGATGCGCGAGAGCGAGAGTGCGTTCGGCCCGTTCACTCGGTTCCTCCGGCGCGCCCTGCCGGGACGCGGTGATTCCGAGGGTGCGAGTGTATCAGGATCGCTGCCGATCGCCCACCGCAGCCCCCGCATCCGCCGGGGCGCGGATCCCGGCCTCGCGGAGCAGCTCGCGCGCGTGCTCGACGGCAGCTCCCGCTTCGCTCCCGCCGAGCATCCGGGCGATCTCGCGCACGCGGGCCTCGCCCTCCACCGGCTCGACGAGGCTCACCGTTCTCCCGCCGGACTCCTCCTTGCGCACGGCCAGGTGCGCGTGCGCCCGCGACGCCACCTGCGCGAGGTGCGTGATGCACAGCACCTGCCGCCGCTCCCCGAGGGAGGCCAGACGCTCGGCGACCCGCGCGGCGACGCGGCCCCCGACGCCTGCGTCGATCTCGTCGAAGACCATGGTGGACGTACCGCGCCGTTCGCCCAGCACGGACTGCAGGGCGAGCATGACGCGGGACACCTCGCCGCCGGAGGCCACTTCGCGGAGCGCGCGCATCGTCTCCCCGCGGTTCGCGGCCAGCAGATACTCGACGGCGTCGAGCCCGGTGGCGGCCGCGCGCTCCGCGCCGCCTTCCGTGAGCGCCACACCCTGGTCGCGCGGGGCCACCCGAGCCTCGAACTTCGTGCCGTCCATGCCGAGGTCGGCGAGCGCGGCCTCCATCGCCTTGCGGAGCCGTCCGGCGCCGCGCCGGCGGTCACGGCTCAGCCGCGCGCCGAGCTCCGCGGTGTCCGCGCCCCGCGCGGCGAGCTCGCGCTCCTTCTCGGCGAGGAGCCGTTCGTAAGCCTCGGGATCTCCCCCTTCGACGCGGAGCCGCTCCCACGCGGCGAAGAGCGCGTCCTCGTCCGGCCCCCAGCGCCGCAGCAGCCCCTGCAGCACCCGCGTCCGTTCCCGCACGTGCTCGAGCCTCTCGGGATCGGCGACGGCTCTCTCGCCGAGCGCACGGACATCGCGCGCCAGCTCCCGAGCGGAGATCGCCAGGGACTCCAGCGCTCGGGCCGTCTCGGTCCACGCCGGATCGGACTCCGCCGCGCGGGCTGCGGCCTCCGCCGCTTCCGAGGCCACGTCGCCCACCGCACCGTCGCCGTCGGCCAGCCGCTCGACGACGCGGTCGGCCGTGTCGCGGATCCGCGCGGCGTTCTCCAGCCGGCGAAGCTCGGCGCGCAGCTCGTCCAGTTCGCCGCGTCGCGGCTTCGCCGCCTCCAGCTCGGCGAGCTGGAACCGCGCGAGCTCCCGCCGCGCTCCCTCCTCGCGCGCGCCGGCCCGCAGCCGTCCCACTTCCTCGCCCAGGACGCGCCACGCGGCGAAACGCTCCGCGAACTCCGCACGAAGCTCGGCGCTTCCGGCGTAGTCGTCGAGCGCCTCGAGCTGGAAGGCGGTGCGGAAGAGGCTCTGATGCTCGTGCTGCCCGTGCAGGTCGATGAGGCATTCCGCCGCGCGCGTGAGCGTGCCCAGCGGCACGGTCTCGCCGTTGATGCGGACGCGACCGCGGCCGCTGGCGGCGATCTCCCGGCGGATGATGAGCTCGCCGTCCTCGAGCGCGATGCCCAGCGCGGAGAGCTCCCCGGCGATCCAGCCGCCCGCGGGGATCTCGAAGACGCCCTCGACGACTCCGAGTTCGCTCCCGGTTCGCACCACCTCGCCGCCGGACCGCTCGCCGCAGAGGAGGCGAAGACCCCCGACGACGAGTGATTTCCCCGCACCCGTCTCGCCGGAGAGTACCGTCAGTCCGGGACCGAAGCGAAGGCGCAGCTCGGGTATGAGCGCGATGTCCCGAATGGACAGCTCGGCGAGCACGCTCTTCCTGCTCTCCCGGAGGAATCAGGCGGGGCGGCGGGCGACCTCCTCGACCGCCACCGGGACGTCCAGCGCCAGGAGCGAGCGCCGCACGATCGAATCGACGGTGAGACCCACCTGGTTCCGGAGGATGTCCGGCTTTCCGTGCTCCACGAACACGTCCGCGATGCCCATCGCGGTGAGCCGCACGTCGTGCGCTCCCCGGTCCTGCAGCATCTCCGACACCGCGCTGCCGAAACCGCCGGACCTCTGGGACTCCTCCAGCGTGACCACCCGCCCCGACTGAGTGGCGTACTCCAGGATCAGCTCCTCATCGAGCGGCTTGACGAAGCGCGCGTTGATCACGCCGGCGGCGATCCCCTTCGCGGCGAGCAGCTCGGCGGCGTCCAGCGCCGGGTGCACCATGGAGCCGTACGCCAGCAGCAGCAGGTCGTCGCCCTCGCGCAGTATCTCGCCCTGGCCGATGGGTAGGGCGCGCAGCTCGCGGTCGAGCTCCACCCCGATACCTCCGCCGCGCGGGAAGCGCATCGCCGTGGGGCCCGCGCCGTGCTCCAACTGCGTGAAGAGCATGTGGCGCATCTCGTTCTCGTCCTTCGGCGCCATGATGACGAAGTTCGGGAGCAGCCGCAGGTAGCCGACGTCGAACACGCCATGGTGCGTGGGCCCGTCGTCCCCCACGAGCCCGCCCCGATCCATGACGAAGCGCACCGGCAGCGACTGCAGGGCGACGTCGTGCACGACCTGATCGTAGGCGCGCTGCAGGAACGTCGAATAGATGGCGCACACCGGCTTCATGCCCTCGCAGGCCAGACCGGCGGCGAAGGTCACGGCGTGCTGCTCGGCGATGCCCACGTCGAAGAACCGCTCCGGGAAGCGCTCGCCGAACCCGGTCGTGCCGGTTCCGTCCGGCATCGCCGCGGTGATGGCGACGACCTTCGGGTCCCGCTCGCCCAGCTCGATGAGCGTCTGCCCGAACACCTTGGTGTACGCGGGGGCCGCGGGGCCCTTGCTCGGCTCGTTCGGCGGCGCGACGCCGTGCGCGCGCGTCTTGTCCTTCGGCGCGGACGGATAGCCCTTGCCCTTTTCCGTGACGGTGTGCAGAAACACCGGGCCCCTCTGGTGCTTGAGGTGCTCCAGCGTGGTCAGCACCTCGTGCAGGTTGTGCCCGTCGATGGGGCCGTAGTACTTGAAGCCGAGCTCTTCGAACATGACTCCGGGGACGATCAGGTTCTTGAGGCTCTCCTTGATCTTGTGCGCCATCTCCTGGGCGGCACCCCCCGCCTTGGGGATGCGGCCGAGCAGCTCGTAGATGTCCGCCTCCAGGCGCCGGTACAGGGGCGCCGAGGTCAGCCGCGTCAGGTAGGTGGACAACGCGCCGACGTTCTTGGAGATGGACCACTCGTTGTCGTTCAGGACGACGATGAGGTTCTTCTGCAGGTGGCCCGCCTGGTTCAGCGCTTCGAAGGCCATGCCGCAGGTCATGCCCCCGTCCCCGATCACGCACACGACCTTCGCGTCGGAGCCCTTCGCCTCGAGCCCGACCGCCATGCCCAGGCCGGCGGAAATGGAGGTCCCGGCGTGGGCGACGCCGAACGCGTCGTGCTCGCTCTCGGCGCGCACCGGAAATCCGGAGAGCCCGCCGTACTGGCGGATGGTCGGGAACCGGGAACGCCGACCGGTGAGCAGCTTGTGGCCGTACGCTTGATGGCCCACGTCCCAGACGATGCGGTC
>JBQTGV010000039.1:0-9466 GCA_052390515.1 Candidatus Eiseniibacteriota bacterium
TCGATCTCCGCCGCCTTGCCCAGCGTCCTGCACTCCACGCTCCGCTCGACGGAACGCAGGATGCCGCAGAGGACGCGGCCCGCGCCGATCTCGTAGAACTCGCGCGCACCCGAGTCCAGCAGAAAGCGCATCGAGTCGGCCCACCGAACCGGGGACGTCATCTGCTCCACGAGGTTCCTGCGAACGTCCGCGGCGCGCTGCACGGGACGGCCGGTCACGTTGGCCACCACCGGGACGCGAGCGTCCCGGATCTCGATCCCCTCCAGGAAATCTGCCAGGGAGGCGCGCGCGTCGCTCATCAGGGAGCAGTGGAACGCGCCGGACACGTTCAGGCGCAGCGCCCTCTTCGCCCCGCGCGCCGGCGCGAGCTCCACCGCGCGCTCGACACCGGCGACCTCGCCGGAGACGACGACCTGGCCGTCGCAGTTCAGGTTGGCCGGCTCGCAGACGCCCGCCTCCGACGCTTCCCGGCACAGCGCTTCCACTTGGTCCATGGCCAGCCCGAGGACGGCGGCCATGGCTCCGGGGCGGCGCACGCCGGACTCGTACATGAGCTCGCCGCGCTTCCGGACCGCGCGCACCCCGTCGTCGAACGAGATTGCTCCCGCCGCGGCGAGCGCGGAGTATTCGCCCAGGCTGTGCCCGGCCATCCAGTCCGCGGACAGCGAGTCCTTCAGCAGGCTCCACGCGGCCCAGCTCTTCACGAAGAGCGCCGGCTGCGTGTTCCTGGTGAGGCGAAGGTCCTCTTCCGGTCCGTCGAAGCACAGCGCGGCGAGATCGAACCCGAGAATCTCCGAGGCCCGATCGAAGGCGCGCCGAGCCGCCGGGAAGCGCTCCGCGATCTCGCGCCCCATGCCGACGTACTGGCTCCCCTGTCCGGGGAAGAGGAAGACCGTCCTGGCCACGTTCGCTCCTAGAACCGCATCACCGCGGACCCCCAGGTGAATCCCGCCCCGAACGCCACCACCGCGACGAGGTCGCCCTCGCGCAGCCGGCCGGACGCCCGCGCCTCGTCGATCCCGATGGGGATGGAGGCCGCCGACGTGTTGCCGTACTGCTCGACGTTCACGAACACCTTCTCCATGGGGATCGAGAGCTTCCTCGCGGTGGCCTCGATGATTCTCAGGTTCGCCTGATGCGGAATGAACAGGTCGACGTCGTCCGCGGTCATCCCGGCGTCCTGGAGGCCCTTCTCCACGATGTCGGCCATCGACTTGACCGCCGCCTTGAACACGTTGTTCCCGTTCATCTTGATGAAGTGCATGCGCTGCGCCACCGTCTCGGCCGTCGCGGGGTGGAGGGACCCGCCGCCCGGCAGCTTGAGCGCATCGCCCAGGTTCCCGTCCGACTGGATGCGCGTGGAGAGGATTCCCTTGCCGGCCGGCACCTCTTGCACGACGGCCGCTCCCGCTCCGTCGCCGAAGAGCACGCAGGTGGTCCTGTCCTCGTAGTCGACGATCTTCGAAAGCGTCTCCGCACCGATCACCAGCGCCTTCTCGTGGTTCCCGTTGCGGATCATGCCGGCGGCCACGTTCAGTCCGTAGATGAATCCGCTGCACGCCGCCGCCAAGTCGAACGCCGCCGCGTGGTCCGCGCCGATGTCGCGCTGCACGAGGCAGGCGGTCGAGGGGAACAGCATGTCCGGCGTCGCCGTCCCCACGATGATCAGGTCGATGTCGGCGCCCTCGAGGCCCGCGTCGGCCAGTGCCTTGCGCGAGGCCGCGGTCGCGAGCGTACCGGTGGTGGTGTCCGCGTCGGCGATGCGCCGCGTCTTGATGCCGGTGCGCTCCACGATCCACTGGTCCGAAGTGTCCACCAGCTTCTCGAGATCCTGATTCGTGAGGAGCCCGGCGGGCGCCTCGGAACCGATGCCGGTGATGCCGATCGCGGGATCAGTTCTGTATCTGAGCAATGTCCTGATCCTGGAGCTCGTCGCGGATGTGGTCGTTGATCCGCCCTTCGGCGAATCGGCCGGCCACCCGGATCGCGTTCTTGATCGCCTTCGGTGACGAGCGCCCGTGGGCGATGATCACCACGCCGTCGACGCCGAGCATCGGAGCTCCCCCGTACTCGGCGTAGTCCAGCTGTTGGGACAGGCTGCGGAAGACGGGCTTCATGAGCAGCGCCCCCAGGCGGTTGCGAAGGTCCTCGCCGATCTCTTCCTTGATGAGGTGCGTGATGAAATGCGCGACGCTCTCGGAGAACTTGAGCACGACGTTGCCCACGAAACCGTCGCAGACGACGACGTCCGCGCGTCCCTGGAAGATGTCCCGTCCCTCGACGTTGCCGACGAAGTTCAGCGAGCTCTCCTCCAGCAGCGTGTAGGTGGACTGCACCAGCTTGTTCCCCTTGGTGCTCTCCTCCCCGATGTTCAGGAGCCCGACCTTCGGCGCCTCGCGATCCAGCAACCGGCGCGCGTAGATCTCCCCCATCTTGGCGAACTGCAGGAGGTGCTGCGGCGTGCAGTCCGAGTTCGCGCCGACGTCCAGCAGGATGGCCCCCCCCGAAGGCGAAGGGAGGAACGTGGCGATCGCGGGGCGGCGCACGCCCTTGATCCGCCCCAGGAGCAGCAGCGCCGCCGCCACCACGCCGCCGGTGTTGCCCGCGCTGACCAGCCCGTCCGCGCGACGCTCCTTGAGCATCGTCATCGCCACGGCGATGGAAGCTCCCTTCTTGCGGCGAACCTGGGGAACGGGATCCTCGCCCATCTCCACGCGCTCCGCGGCGTGAACGACTTCGATACCGGCCTGGTCCCGGGCGTCGAGTCGCTCGAGCTCGGCGTGTACCCGCGCCTCGTCTCCGACGAGGATGACCGTCGATTCACCCGCGGTTTCGCGGACGGCCTCGACCGCACCCTCCACCTCGGCAGCGGGGGCGTGGTCACCGCCCATCGCGTCGACGACGATTCGCATGCCCGGGTCCCCGGTCTCTCGGCTCCGGACGGCTTACGCGTCGTCCTTGCCGGCCATGACCTTGCGTCCGGCGTAGTGGCCGCAGTGCAGGCAGACCCGGTGCGGCAGCTTCACCTGGCCGCACTCCGGACAGAGGTTCTTCGCGGGGGTGTCCAGCGCGTGGTGCGAACGCCTCTTGAGCTTCCGCGTCTTGGAGATGCGGTATTTGGGCAGTGCCATGGAATCTCACTCCTTCGCGTCGGGGTACGAGAGCCGGCGCAGCGCGTCCCAGCGCGTGTCGGTCGTCGTCCGCGTGCAGTCGCAGGGCTCCAGGTTCCGGTTCGCCCCGCATGCCGGGCAGATCCCGAGGCAGTCGGGGCGACACAGGATCTTGATGGGAACTTCCGGGAGGACCGCCAAACGCAGGGTCTCTCCGAGGTCCAGCCGGCGTTCCGCGCTCAGGACGATGACGCTGTCCTCGACGTCCGCGCCGTCCGGTGTCCCGGACTCCTGCGGGACCGCTCGACACGCGACCGGGGCTTCCACCGGCACCCCGCATCGTGCCAGGCAGCGGTCACAGGCGGCTTCCAGGTTCCCCGCCAGGGAACCACGAACTCGGTAGTCCCGACCGTCGAACGTGAGCTCGCCCTCGAAGCGGAAGGCCCGGAGCACGAGTCCGGCCTTCGCGTCCACGTCGAGTGCGCCGTCCGGGTCCTCCAGGACCAGCGAGTGCGTGCCTTCCTGAATCCCGCGCAGATCGATCCACATCGATCCGATGCCTAGCTTAGGTTTCATGGCTCCGCGTGTCAAACCGGAAGCAGGTCGTTGCGGGGCGGCCCGGTCGGCCTGAACTACTTGTCCGACCAGCACTTAGGCCACCGCCGCCGCGACTTCCGGGAAGAAGTGAGGGATCTCGGTCGACGCCGAGGCCGCCGAATCGGAGGCGTGCACGGCGTTGTTCTGGATGTCGCTCCCGAAGAGCCGGCGAATCGACCCGGCGCGCGCCTCCGCAGGGTTCGTCACCCCGATGAAGGCTCGCAGCGCCTCGACGGCGTTCTCCTTCTCCAGGACCATGGGAACGCACGGCCCCGAGGTCATGAACTCCACGAGGTCCTCGTAGAACGGGCGGGCCCGGTGCACGGCATAGAACCGTCCGGCCGAGCTCCGATCGAGCTGGACCATGCGCAGCGCGCGGAGGCGGAAACCCTCCGCCTCCAGCATCGCCACGATCTTCCCGGTGTTCCCGGCGCCCACGGCGTCCGGTTTCACGATGAGCAGCGTCCTCTCCAGTGGCATTCCTTCCTCCCGTCAGACGGCGACCATGCCGGAGACCATCTTGCCGATCTCCGTCGGTGTGACCGCGACCTTGACTCCGGCCTTGGCCAGGGCGTCGACCTTGTCCTCGGCGCGCCCGCTCCCTCCCGAGACGATCGCGCCGGCGTGCCCCATGCGGCGTCCGGGCGGCGCGCTCGATCCGGCAATGAACCCCACGACCGGCTTGGTGACGTTCGCGGCGATGAACTCCGCCGCACGCTCCTCGTCGTTGCCGCCGATCTCCCCGATCATCACGATGTACTCCGTGCTCTCGTCTTTCTCGAAGAGGTCGAGCACGTCCACGAACTTGGTCCCGATGATCGGATCCCCGCCGATTCCGACGCAGCTGGATTGGCCGACGCCGGCGCGGGTCAGCTGGTCGACGACTTCGTACGTCAGCGTGCCGCTCCGGCTGACCACGCCGACGTTGCCGGGGCGATGGATGTGCCCGGGCATGATGCCGACCTTGCACTGGCCCGGCGTGATCACCCCGGGGCAGTTCGGTCCGAGCAGCCGCGAGGGCCCGCCGGCCAGCGCGTCCCAGACCGAGACCATGTCCGAGACGGGAACTCCCTCGGTGATGCACACCACCAGCGGGATCCCGGCCTCGACGGCTTCGAGCATCGCGCCGGACGCGAAGGCGGCGGGCACATAGATGACGGTGGCGTTCGCCCCGGTCTCCTTCACCGCCTCCTTGACGCTGCCGAACACCGGCTTCCCGTGCACTTCCTGGCCGGCCTTCCCGGGGGTGACCCCGCCGACCACGTTCGTGCCGTAGTCGATCATCTGGCGCGCGTGGAATGACCCGTCGCGACCGGTGATCCCCTGCACGATCAGCTTCGTGTTCTTGTCGACCAGTATTCCCATTGCCCCTCCTCTGGTCGAGTCACTTCCGCGCACCGAACAGGGCCTCGCTCAACCTCGCTCGGCGTCCTGCCTCGCTCGGATCGGCGCCGCCGGGCTCCGCCGTCCGTGGCTTCGCCTCGGCGGCGACGACGCTCGGCCCTGTTCGCTGCGCTCGCGTGACTCGACATCCACTCGTCAACGGCCCCGTTCGCTGCGCTCGCGTGACTCGATTGTCAACTCGCGATCTTCGCCTGCAGGGCCCGACGGATTCCCTGCTGGACCACTTCGTCCATGGTCGCCGCGGGAATCACCTTCACGTCGGACTCTTCCAGGATCTTCCGTGCTTCCGCCTCGTTCGTTCCCGTCAGGCGAACTACGATGGGGTGCTCGATCTTGCCCTTCTTCACCGCCTGCACGATCCCGCGCGCCACGTCGTCGCAGCGGGTGATGCCGCCGAAGATGTTGAAGACGATGGCCTTCACGTTCCTGTCGGCCAGGATGATCTGCATGGCGGTCAGCACCTTCTCCGGCGAAGAGCTGCCGCCGATGTCCAGGAAGTTCGCCGGCTCGCCGCCGTAGTACTTGATCAGGTCCATGGTGGCCATCGCCAGGCCCGCGCCGTTCACGACACAGCCCACGTCGCCGTCCAGCTTCACGTACGAGAGACCGTTCTCCCGCGCGAGCCGGTCCCACTTGGACTCCGAGTCCGGGTCGCGCAGGGCCTCGATGTCCTGCTGGCGGTACAGCGCGTTGTCGTCGACGACGACTTTCGCATCCAGCGCCAGCACCTGGCCCGCGCCGTCCACGACGAGCGGGTTGATCTCGATGAGCGACGTGTCCTTCTCCCGGCAGATCCGCCAGAGCTTCCCGAGGATGTCCGCGGACTGACGTGCGTGCTCCTCGTTCGCGTAGACCCGCCGCGAAATGTCCAGCGCTTCCTCGGCGGTGAGCCCGGTCTTCGGATTCACCAGGTGGCGGACGATCTTGTCCGGCGTCTTCGCCGCGACCTCCTCGATGTCGATGCCGCCGGCCGCGGAGCAGATCACGACGTGCCGGCGCGACTCCCGGTCCAGGGTGATCCCGTAGTAGGCCTCGCTGGCGATCTCCGCCGCGCGCGCGACGAGCACCCGCCTCACCGGAAGCCCCTTGATCTTGAGCTTGAGAATCGCGGCGGCCACCTCGGCGGCCTGCGCCGGGTTCTCCGCGAGCTTCACGCCGCCGGCCTTGCCCCGCCCGCCGGCGTGCACCTGCGCCTTGACCACCACGCCACCGCCCAGCTTCCGCGCCGCCTCGGCGGCCTCCGCGGCCGTCGTCGCGACGAACCCCGGCAGCACCGGGATCCCGTACGAGGCGAAGAGGTCCCGTCCCTGGTACTCGTGCAGGTTCATTCGCTCTCCTCTCCCTTCGCTCCGCCGGCGCCGCAGCGATCGAGGACCGTCCGGATGAGACCGCGCGTCGAGCGGCCCGGGGTCAGGTGGACGCGCTCCACCCGGCCGCCGGCCGCCTCCACGGTCTCGCGTCCGACGATGGCGTCGTGCGCCCAGTCGTCGCCCTTCACCAGCACGTCCGGAACGACGGCTGCGATCAAGCCTCCGGGGTCATCCTCGGGGAAAAGCACGACCCGATCCACCATTTCCAGGGCCGCGAGCACCTCGGCCCGGTCATCCTCCGGGGTCAGCGGGCGAGCGGCTCCCTTGAGCCGGCGCACGGAAGCGTCGTCGTTCAGGCCGACGATCAGCGCGTCGCCGAGCGCGCGCGCCTGCCGGAGCAGATCCACGTGTCCGCGGTGCACGAGATCGAAGCAGCCGTTCGTGAACACGACCTTGCGTCCCTCGCCGGCGAGCCGGCGCCGCCACGCGACCGCTTCCGCCCGATCGACGACTTTCGAAGACGTGCGTTGCCCGGTTCCGTTCACCGCGCCTTCTCCACCGGGTAGCCGATCTCGAGCGCGGCGAGCAACTCCTCTGGACTGACCGTCGCGGTGCCGACCTTGCCGACCACGACCGCCGCCGCGGCATTGGAGAGCACCGCCGCCTGCGTCCAGGGCGCCCCGGCCACCCGCGCGAGCGTGAGGGCGGCCACCACCGTGTCGCCGGCGCCGGTCACGTCGTAGACCTCGCGGGCCATGACCGGGATGTGCTCGGTCGGCTCGCCGGGCCGGAAGACCGACATCCCCTCCGGGCCGCGGGTGATCAGCACACACTCGGACTCGAGCTCGGCGAGGAGCTTCCGTCCCGCGGCCTCGAGGGAAGACGGGTCCCGGATGACGATGCCCGCGCCGGCCGAGGCCTCGTGCACGTTGGGCGTGACCACGGAGACGCCGTGATAGCGGGCGAAGTGCGACTCCTTCGGATCCACCGACACGAGCACGCCACGCTCTTTCGCCGCCGCGCACAGCTCCACCATGATCCCCGGCTCGATCGTTCCCTTGCCGTAATCGGACACCACGATACCGTCGACGTGACGCACGCGGTCGAGCAGCCGCTCGCGGAAGCGGCGCCCCGTCTCTCCGGCGAGCGGCGCGCGGCTCTCCTTGTCGACGCGCACGACCTGCTGGCGGGAGGCGAGGATCCGCGTCTTGATGGTGGTGGGGCGCGTCGGGTCTTCCAGCAGACCCTGGGTGGGAATCCCGCGGTCCTGCAAGACGGTGCGAAGGTCGTCGGCGCGCGCGTCGGCCCCGACCACGGTGAGGAGCTCCACGCGGCCGCCGAGGGAGGCGATGTTCCGCGCGACGTTCGCCGCTCCACCCGGTAGAAGAGACTCGCGCTGCACTTCCACGACCGGAACCGGCGCTTCCGGCGAGATTCGCCCGGCCTCTCCCCAGAGGTACTCGTCGAGCATCACGTCGCCGACGACGAGGAACGTCCGCTCGGGGAACCGCGCGGTCAGCGCGCGCGATTGCTCCGGGGTGAGGCGAGGCGCATCCATGGACGGGCTCCGGGGGGGCTTCGAGGTGGAAACCAGGCGGTTCGGCGGGTTTTCGAGCGAAGATCGATCGGGCAAAGTATCATGCACCCTCGGGACTGTCAAGGCGCCGGATCAAGCCCCGGCTCCGGAAACCCGATGATTCCCAAGGGGTTGGAGGGCTCCGTGACACGCTTCGCGCACCTGCGCCTGGGTCTGGGCATCGCGCTCTGCGCCACGTGGACGCACGCCTCGGCGGCGCCGGCCGAAACGGCCCCGGGGTGCATCGCGCCGAGCTGGAGCGATCACGGCCTTCGCCGCGTGTCCGCCGCGCCGCATGGGCACGCCGCCGGGCCCCCTGCGGCTCTCCCGCTGGCGAAGACCGGGAACGTCCGGCTGCTGGTCATCCTCGCGGAGTTCTCGGACATGCCGCACCGGGCGGATCCGCAGCGCTTCCAGGACCGCCTCTTCGGGCCGGGCCTGAGCCTGCGCGAGTACTACCTCGAGGCGTCGCAGGGCCAGCTCGACGTCGGTGGCGACGTACACGGTTGGGTTCCGCTGCCGCGGACCCAGTTCTCGTACTCGCAGGGGAACGGTGGGATCGGCTCGTACCCGAACAACGGGCAGGGAATGGCCGAGGAAGCCGTCGCCGCCGCGGTCGGTCAGGGTCTGGATCTGGACGACTACGACGCCGACGGGAACGGCGCGGTCGACGCGCTGCTCGTGATCCACTCGGGGCAAGGCCGCGAGTGGGCGGAGACCGACCCTCCGTCGTCCTCGCCGGATCCCAACTCGATCCACTCCCACAAGTGGGTCGTCGTGCAGCAGGACTTCGGGTTCTCCACCAGGGTCGTCGACTACTTCACCGGTCCGGAGCTGCAGCTCGTCAAGCCCGGTATCGCGCCGGGGTGGGCGGACTCCGTGCAGACCGTAGGAGTCTACTGCCACGAGTTCGGTCACGTGCTGGGACTTCCCGACTATTACGAGGCCATCGACGACCCACCGTTCCTGATCAACCACGTCGGCGTGTGGGACATCATGGACTTCGGCACGTGGAACCGCGTGCGGTCCAACCCCTCCCTTTCTGCGCCGGGCGCCATCCCTTCGCACTTCTCGGCGTGGTCCAAGCTCTTCCTCGGCTGGAGCGTCGCCGCGCCGGTGGCGCCGGCCGTCGGCGACATCGAGATGCAGACAGTGACGCTGGAGAGCGCGTCCGGAGGTGGATTCCCGGTGCAGCTCCTGGCCAACCCGTTCGGCGTGGACTGGGTGGGCCAGTCGCCCGGCGCGGGGGAGTACTTCCTCGGCGAAGTGCGCACGCGCACGGGATTCGACGCCGGGCTCCCCAGCGAAGGCCTGCTGCTCTACCACGTCGACGAATCGCGTGCGAACAACAGCGGCGCGCAGAACTCCGACGGGGGCGTCCTGCTACGGCTGCTCCCCCAGGACGGCGTCACCGAGGTGCGGCTCCTCGGCGCGCCGGACACCACCGACCACTGGCCCGGCGCGCAGAC
>JBQTGV010000040.1:0-9459 GCA_052390515.1 Candidatus Eiseniibacteriota bacterium
GGCCAGTCCGCCGGCGGTCGTGACCAGCGCCTCCGCGACTCCCGGGGCCACCGCGGCGATCCCCGCCGAACCCTCCAGGCTCATGCTGCGGAACGCGTTCATGATGCCCCAGGTGGTCCCGAACAGACCCATGAACGGGGACGCGCTGGCGGCGATGGCCAGCATGACCTGCCCGCGCTCCATGTCTCCGATTCGACCCGACACTTCCGCTTCCAGCACCGACTCGATGCGGGACAGCGCGTCGGCGCCCAGGGCGCGCCCGCCAGCCAGCTCGCGCTGGATGCGGTACTCGCGCACGCCCTCGTCGAAGATCGTGGCGAGCGGTGCCGGGACCTGCGCTCCGTGCGCGGCGTTCAGCCAGTCCGGCGCGCTCTCACGGAAGCGGCGAAGAAAGTCGCGGGTGAGCAGCTCGGCCCGCCGCAGCTCGATCCCCTTCCAGAAGATCAGAGTCCACGTGTAGACCGACAGCAACAGCAGCGCCGCGAGGATGGTCTGGCCGACCGGACCGGAACGGGTCAGCGTCGAGATGAAAGGATGTTCCACGTGGGCGCCCCTTGCCTGTCGAAATCCCTCCCCGCCGAACCCGACCACCCGCCCCGGAGGCGAAAGGACTGGAGACGCGGCGGACCGTAGCACAGGGTCCACGGGCGAACAACCCTGCCGGCAGTCCCTACCCCTCGGGGGGAAGCGGGGTTCCGTGAGGTCGGCGCTGGGGGCGGCGGCCTCGTCACCAGGGGAGCTCGGACCGCCCCTCCTCGTGGTTCACCCAGCGGGCGGCCACGAACAGCCAGTCCGAAAGGCGGTTCAGGTAGCGGAGCACTTCGGGGCGAACCTCCGACGCGGCGGCGAGCGCCACCACGGAGCGCTCCGCGCGCCGGCAGACCGTGCGCGCCACGTGCAGCGCGGCGCCTCCCGGACCGCCGCCGGGAAGGATGAAGGTGCGGAGCGGCGCGAGGTCCTCCTCCATCGAGTCGATGGACTCCTCCAGAGCCGCGACCAGCGCGTCGTCGACCAGGCCGCGAAGACGCTCCCGTGCACGCGCGTTGGGCGTGGCGATCTCGCCGCCGATGCCGAACAGCGCGCGCTGGATCTCCTCGATGCGCTCCCGGATCCGCGGGGGCGCTCCGAGCGCCTGCGCGAGTCCGAGCGCGGCGTTCAGCTCGTCGACGTCGCCGTAGGCCGCGACCCGTGGATGGCTCTTCGCCACGCGCTCGCCGCCGAAGAACGAAGTCTCGCCCCCGTCGCCTCCGCGCGTGTAGATCTTCAAGGTCGACTCCTCCGCTCGTGGGCGCCGCGCCGAGACGACACCAAGGCCTCCGCTCGCGTCAAGCGCTCTCGCATGGCGCCTCGGCCGGCCCTGCGATATCCTGCGGGAGTCGCTCCCTTCGCCCCGCGCCGAGTCCGGAGACGCTCGTGAAGTCAGAGTCCCTCGTGCTTCGCGGCCGCCCGATCTCCGCCGGCGTGGCCGTCGGCGTCGCCGAGATCCGCCTCGAGGATCCCTCGATCGTGCCGGTGTACCGGCTCACGGACGACGCCGAGGTCGAACGCGAGATCGAGGCTTTCGCGGGGGCGGTCCGGGAGGCCGAGCGAGAGGCCGAGACCGACGTCGCCTGGGCGAAGGGCAACCTGCCCGAAAGCGAGGTGGAGATCTTCGCCGCCCAGCGGGCCATCTTCCGCGATCCCTCGCTCGCGCAGTGGGTGAAGGACAGGATCCGGACCGAGCGCATCAACGCCGCGGCGGCGGTCCGGGCCCGCTTCGACGAGTTCCGGGCCATCCTCCGCGAATCCTCGAGCGAGCTCATCCGCAACCGCATCCTCGACGTGACCGAC
The DNA here is from genome assembly GCA_052390515.1 of Candidatus Eiseniibacteriota bacterium. Lineage (GTDB taxonomy): Bacteria > ARS69 > ARS69 > ARS69 > ARS69 > JBQTGV01. Next base: position 1,831 of record JBQTGV010000040.1, read on the forward strand.
GCCGAGGGGCTGATCCTCTCGTGCCTCCTCGGTCAACCGTCGGTGCGCGACTCGATGGAGCCTGGCTCCGGTCCGCCGCTGATCCTGGTCACCGACGATCCGCCGCCCAGCCTGCTGGCTCGCATCAACCCCGAGCGCGTCGTCGGCATCCTCTGCGAGCAGGGCGCGGGGATGGGGCACGTGGCGGTGCTGGCGCGCGCCCTCAATCTCCCCGCGGTGATCCAGGTGCCCGAGCTCCTGGCCCGCACCCGCGACGGCGATACGCTGGCGGTCGATGGGGACGCGGGCTGCGTGACGATCAATCCGGCGGAAGCCGACCTCGAGGAGCTCCGCGCGCGGGAGCGCCGGCGACACATGATGAGCCCCCGGCCGGCCGACCCTCGCGCACAGCGGCGGACCGCGGACGGGCGCCGGATCTATCTGCTCGGCAACGCCACGTCGCAGCGAGAAGTCGACGCGGCCGCGCAGGTCGATGCGGACGGCATCGGCTTGTATCGCACGGAGTACCTCTACCTGGCCGGCACGACGCTCCCGGCCGAAGCGGATCTCGTGCAGGCATACTCCGAAGCGGCGCGCAGCTTCGTCCAGGATCCCATCGACGTGCGTCTGCTGGACCTGGGCTCGGATCGGCGACTCACCGCGGTGACGCAGCCCCCGGAACGGAATCCCGCGCTCGGACTGCGCTCGCTGCGCTTCCTCTTCGAGAACCCCGCGATCCTCCAGACGCAGATCCGCGCGGTCCTGCAGGCGGCCTCCGAAGGACCGATCCGCCTGCTCCTCCCCATGGTGACCGGGCCCGGCGACGTTCGCCGCGTACGCGAGGTCGTCGAGGCGTGCCACGAGGAGCTCCGCCGGGAGGGCCTGCGACACGACCCCGACCTTCGCGTCGGGGCAATGATCGAGAGTCCGGCGGGAGCGCTGCTCGCCGAGGACATCCTGGTGGAGGTCGATTTCCTCTCGGTCGGCTCCAACGACCTCACCATGTATCTGCTGGCGGTGGACCGCGACGCGCCACACCTGTCCGAGTACTACGATCCGTTCCATCCTGCCGTGCTGCGGACGCTGCGGAACCTCGCGAAGCTGTGCCGGTCGCGGGAGAAGCAGCTTTCGCTCTGCGGCGAGATCGCCGGGGACCCCACGCTCACCGCGCTCCTGGTCGGGCTCGGCTTCGAGAGGTTCTCCATGAACCCGCAGTGGATCGTGCCCGTCGGCCACGTGCTGTCGTCGGTGGACGCGTCGGCGTGGAGCCGGCTCGCCGAGGATCTGCTGCTCTGCGATTCGGCCGCGGAGATCCGGCGGAGGGTTCGGGAGACGCAGGCGGAGGTGCGGGGCTAGGTGGTCCGTCTCGAACGAAGTGTCACGGATGACTAGACCGGGCCGCAGACCGGGCCGCTAGCTCCTGGCTCGGAACGCTGCTAGACTCCCCGGACTCTCTTCCGGGTTTCCGACATTCGGGGGACGCCGGGCGTCATGCGGATCACCGAAACGAGCCGGGTCCGGCTGCGCCGTTTGCTCAAGGCCTTCGGCCAGGCGCGAAAAGTCCTCGTCCTCACTCACGACTATCCGGACCCCGACGCTGTCGCGGCGGCGCTGGCGCTGCAGCGGCTCCTCGAGCGGCGACTCCGCTGCGAGGTGGTCATCGGCTTCGGCGGGATCGTCGGGCGGGCCGAGAACCGCGCGCTGGTCAAGGCGGTCCGCGCGGATCTGAGAACGGTCGAGGAGATCGACTTCGCCGCCTTCGACGCGGTGGCCCTCGTGGATACGCAGCCCCGCACCGGCAACAACTCGCTTCCCGCGGGGCGCAGGCCCGACGTGGTGATCGACCACCACCCGCTGCGGCGGGAGACCCGGCGCGCCCGGTTCCAGGACGTCCGTACCCGGTTCGGGGCCACCGCCACGATGCTCTACGAGTACCTCAAGACCGCCCGGTTCCGGCTGGACGCGGACTTGGCGACGGCCCTGTTCTACGGAATCAAGGCGGAGACCCACGGGCTGTCCCGCGAGGCCTCCCCTCGGGACCGTGAGGCTTACCTGGACCTCCTCCCCTACGTGGACTTCCGCAAGATCTTCGACATCCAGTACGCGGGGGTCTCGCGACGATACTTCGGGATCATGGGCGCCGCCCTGGCCAACACGACGCTCTACGGGGACGTGGCGGTGACTTCGCTCGGGCAGATCTCCAATCCGGACTTCTGCGCCGAGTTCTGCGACATGATCCTGCGCCTGGAGAACGTGCGCTGGGCGCTGTGTGTGGGCCAGAACTCGGGGATCATGTATCTTTCGCTCCGAACGAGGGAGCGCGGCGGCCATGCCGGGCGGACCATCGCCCGGATCGTGGGCCGCGAAGGCAAGGCCGGCGGCCACGGCATGATGGCCGGAGGCATTGCCGACCTCGGCAAGTTCGAGCCCTCCGGGTACGACGCGGCGCTCCACGAGATCGTGGCCCGTTTCCTGGAGGTGACGGAAATCACGGATCGGACCGGAGAACCCCTGCTGGTCGACTCCGAGCTCCCGGCCCCGGGAGCGGAGACGCGGCAGGCGACGGACCCGGTCGGGACGAAGACATGAGCAGCACCGCGACGCACGCCACCCACAAGGTCGAGACGGTCCCCGACGTCGTCGTTCGGTTCGCGGGCGACTCCGGGGACGGCATCCAGGTCACCGGGAACCAGTTCACCAGCACGACGGCCTTCCTGGGGAACGACGTCAGTACGTTCCCCGACTTCCCCGCTGAGATCCGCGCACCGGCCGGATCCCTGCCGGGAGTCAGCGGCTTCCAGATCCACTTCGCCAGCCACGACATCCACACGCCCGGCGACGAGCCCGACGCTCTGGTGGCCATGAACCCGGCCGCGCTGAAGGTCAACCTTCCCGATCTGCCGATCAACGGGCTGCTCATCGTCAACTCCGACAACTTCGCCGAGAAGAACCTCAAGCTCGCCGGATACGCTACGAACCCGCTGGACGACGGTACGCTGGAAGGCTACCGCACGATCCGCATCCCGTTGACGACGCTGACCCGCAAGGCGCTGGACAGCGTGGAGCTGTCCCGGAAGCTGGTGGACCGCTGCAAGAACTTCTTCGCGCTGGGCGTCATGTACTACCTCTACAACCGCCCGACCGAGCCGACCGAGCGGTGGCTCGATAAGTACTTCGGCAAGCAGCCGGACGTGGTCGTGGCGAACAAGCTCGCGCTGAAGGCCGGCATCGCCTACTGCGAGGCCAGCGAGATCTTCCACACCACGTACAAGGTCGAGCCGGCTACGTTCTTCGGGCCGGGCAGGTACCGCAACATCAGCGGCAACGTGGCGCTGTCGATCGGGCTCGTCGCCGCGGCGCGGCAGACCGGACTCGACGTGTTTCTGGCCGGCTATCCGATCACCCCCGCCTCCGACATCCTTCACCAGATGTCCATGTACAAGCGGTTCGGCGTGACCACGTTCCAGGCTGAGGACGAGATCTGCGCCGTCTGCAGCGCGATCGGCGCGTCGTACGCGGGCAAGATCGGCGTCACGGTGACCAGCGGGCCGGGGATGGCGCTCAAGACCGAGGCGCTCGGCCTGGCGGTCGCCACCGAGGTGCCGCTCGTCGTGTTCGACATCCAGCGCGGCGGGCCGTCCACCGGGCTGCCCACCAAGACGGAGCAGGCGGATCTCCTGCAGGCGCTCTACGGGCGCAACAGCGAGGCTCCCATCCCGGTGATCGCGGCGCAGACCCCCGGCGACTGCTTCTGGATAGCCATCGAGGCGGTCCGGCTGGCGACGAAATACATGACGCCGGTCATCGCCCTGTCCGACGGCTACCTGGCGAACGGAGCCGAGCCGTGGCCGATCCCGCGCGTCGAGGATCTGCCCGAGCTCGCCGTGAAGTTCCGCACCGACGCAGCCGGCTTCCGTCCGTACGAGCGGGACCCGCAGACGATGGCCCGCGCGTGGGTGCGGCCGGGCGTCCCGGGAATGGAGCACCGCATCGGCGGTCTGGAGAAGCAGAACGTGACCGGGAACGTGAACTACGAGGGCGCGAACCACGAGCTCATGGTGCACATCCGCGAGCAGCGCGTGCGCAACATCGAGAACGACATCCCGGACGCCGCCATCGACGGTCCGGACTCGGGCTGCGTGCTCGTGATCGGCTGGGGCAGCACGCACGGCGCTATCCAGAGCGCCGTTCGACGTGTCCGCAGCTCCGGCGGCCAGGTGTCGCACGTGCACCTTCGCCATCTGAACCCGATGCCGCGGAACGTCGGCCCGCTGCTGAAGCGCTTCGAGAAGGTCCTGGTGCCGGAGCTCAACCTGGGGCAGCTCGCCTCGGTGCTCCGCTCCCGCTTCCTCGTAGACACCGTCTCCCTGAGCAAGGTCCAGGGCAAGCCGTTCAAGAGCACCGAGATCGCCGGCGCGATCGAGAAGCTCCTGGAGAAGTGACCGTGGCCACTGTCGAGAGCGCGCTCACCAAGAAAGACTTCGTCACCGACCAGGAAGTGCGCTGGTGTCCTGGGTGCGGAGACTACTCCATCCTGGCGGCGGTGCAGGGCGTGCTGCCGGAGCTGGGCATCCCGCGGGAGAAGTTCGTGTTCGTCTCCGGGATCGGCTGCTCCAGCCGCTTCCCCTATTACATGAACACGTACGGCTTCCACACCATCCACGGCCGTGCGGCCGCGGTCGCGACGGGAGTCAAGCTGGCCAACCCGGATCTCTCCGTGTGGGTCGTGACCGGCGACGGCGACGCGCTGTCCATCGGCGGTAATCACCTGATCCACCTGCTGCGGCGCAACGTCGACCTCGTGGTGCTGATGTTCAACAACCGGATCTACGGGCTGACCAAGGGCCAGTACTCGCCCACCTCGGAGTTCGGCAAGCGCACCAAGTCCTCGCCGTACGGTACCGTCGATCACCCGTTCAACCCGGTGTCGCTGGCGCTGGGCGCGGACGCCACGTTCGTGGCGCGCACCGTCGACGTGTACCCGCAGCATCTCAAGGAGATCATCCGCCGGGCCGCGGAGCATCGCGGAACGTCCTTCGTGGAGATCTACCAGAACTGCAACATCTTCAACGACGGCGCGTTCAAGAGCGTCACCGAGCGGGAGATCCGCAACGACGCGCAGATCGAGCTCGTTCACGGACAGCCCATGATCTTCGGAAAGGACCGGAACCGCGGAATCCGTTTCCGGAGCGAGCAGCTCGAGGTGGTGACCCTGAACGAGGGCGGCGTGACCGAGGCCGACATCCTGATCCACGACGAGCGCCGCGAGCGGCCATCGCGGGCGTTCCAGCTGAGCCGGATGGAGCACCCCGAGTTCCCGGTGCCCATCGGCGTGTTCCGCTCCGTGGAGCGCCCCACCTGCGAGCAGGCGGTGCACGACCAGATCGAGCACGCCGTCCGGGCGGAGGGGCACGGAAGCCTGGAGGCGCTGCTGAACGAGGGCGACGTCTGGGAGATCTAGGATTCCCGCGAGCCCCGTTCAGGCTTGCCGCTGCCCGACCGATAACCTAACGTCGCGCGGGTCCGAACCCCCCGGGCCCCACGGAGGAGCGGCATGACGACGCGGAGCAAGACGGTGTTCACGGTCGACGAAGCCAACCGGACCCTTCCGCTCGTGCGGTCCATCGTGGGCGACGTCGCGGAGCGGTGGGGCGAACTGGTCAAGGTGCGCGAGGAGTACGGAAACTCCTCACCGGAGCACGACCGCATCATGCGCGAGCTGGCCGAGTGCATCCAGGAGCTCAAGGTGATCGGCTGCCACCTGAAGGACTTCGAGAACGGCCTGGTCGACTTCCCCGCCGTGATCGAGGGCCGCGAGGTGGCGCTCTCCTGGAAGCTCGGCGAGGACGCCATCACGCACATGATCATCGGCGAGGGCGAAACCGCCGACCGCGTGCCCCTTCCGGGCGGACCTCCCCGCGAGCTGTCGGAGAACTGAGCCCTACCTCACGAGCACCAGCTTCCTCGACGCGGAGCCCTGCTCGGTCCACAGCTTCGCGAAGTACGCTCCCGGCGCCACCTGGCGTCCGCCGTCGCCCTTGCCGGACCAGCTCACGCCGTGCCGGCCCGGCGCCAGTCGCTCGCCGGAGAGCAGCGTGGCCACGCGCCGACCCAGGACGTCGTACACCTGGAGCGTAACGCGCCCGCTTGCGGGGATCCGGAAGGAAAGCTCGGTGGACTCGCGGAACGGGTTCGGCGAAGGCGCGGCGAGAGTCAGCTCCTGCTGATCCTGTCCGGCGGCGACGACCACCCCGGTCGCGCTGGAGACGAGCTCGACGTCGTCGACTCCGGCCTCCACGTAATGGTCTGCCCCCAGGTCCTCGGCCACGAACCGAAGCTGCATCGCCGACGTGGCCGGCACGACGGCCGTGAGATCGATGGCGACCGCGGCCCACGAGTCGGTCCCGACCGTCAGTGTCTCGAGGTTCGTCCAGCTCCCCCCGCCGTCGGTGCTCACGTCCACGCGGAACTCGTCGCCGTCCGGTGACGCCGGCGCGCGATTCGAGAACCAGCGCTGGTAGTTCAGGGTGAGGCTGCCCAGACCGTCCGCGGCGAACACCGGCGTCGAGAGGGTCGTCTTGCCGCCGTCCACGTCGGACGTGCCGACGAAAGCCCCGCTGACGTGGTTCTCGGTCACGTAGGCCAAGCCCAGCCCGGTGGACGAGGCGTCCTGGTTCGGACCGACCGGACCGAGCCACGAGCTCGGAACGGGAACGTCCCGCTCCCAGATCCCGTCGACGGCCGCGTCACCCCCGGCTCCCACCACCCAGCCCTGGTTCAGCTCGAAGTCGTCGAAGAGACCCGGGGACAGCTCGACCTCCACCTGGACGGTGTTGCCGGCGAGCGGAACGACGTTCACCGTGGTCACCGCGCTCCCGAACCGAGATGCGCGCGCGCTCCAGCCGAGCCCCGCCGGCAGCGCGGCGAGCGTCGCCACGCCGGCGCCGTTCGAGACGGCCGTGACCGGGGTACCGATCACGTCGACCACGGCTCCGGCAAGCGGAGTCGAGGTGCCGGCCCGCACCAGGTGCAGCTCGACGTCGCCCGCGGGCAGGTGCACGAGGTCCACATTGTGTACGACCGAACCCTGGGGAGGCACCACCACGGTCGCCGTGTCCGGCGCGTAGCCGAAGAGGCTCGTGACCACGGTGTACGTCGCCCCGGAAACGGCCGCCGAATAGCTGCCCCCTCCGCCCGTCGTGAACGACGAGGGTGCGCCCACGAGATCGATCGTCGCGCCGGCCAGCGGGGCGAGGGTGCCGGCGTCCCGGATCACGCCGGAGACGGCGCCGGCGTAGTCGCCGTCGAAGCGAAGGATGTGCAGGCCGGTCTGCCGGTCGCTCGCGTAGAGAATGTCGTCGCCGCGGAAGGGATACACGCCCCAGTTGCCGTCGTAGACCGCGCCCGGGTTGGGATGCGTGTCGTAGTAGGCGACCTCGACCGGGTTGGTCGGGTCGGTGACGTCCACGACGCGCGTCCCGGCGAGGTAGTGCGAGATGTAGCAGAGGTCGTTCTTGACGCGGATGTCGTGGATCACCGAGGGCTCGTTCGACGGGAAGTACTCCGATGCGAGCGTCACCGACGGCAGGTTGGAAATGTCCCAGATCTTGAGATGTCCGCCGCCCGTCTCGTCGGTCGTGAGGCAGTGGG
>JBQTGV010000041.1:0-2274 GCA_052390515.1 Candidatus Eiseniibacteriota bacterium
CGTCGCTCACGACCGTCGAGCCGACGAGGTCCGAAACGTACCACTCGCCCGAGTCCAGCGCGGGGAGCACGTCCCTCCGGGCGATCAGCGCCGCGCCTCTCCACTCCTCCGCGGCATCCCGGTCGAACAGCCCCTCGAGCTCCAGGATCACTCCGTTCCCCTTCGGCACGGCCCGGAGCACGCGCGTGCTCCGCTCCGCCCCGTCCTCTCGCGCCAGCCTCAGGCCGGAGAGGGCCACCAGATCGCCGGCGCTCACGCCGGAGAGCACCGCCGTGGCCTGGCCGCGGATGCCGTGCGGCCGTCCCAGCTCCGCGACGATCAACCAGCCCGCCGGAGGCTGCACCACCCGCCGACTCAGGACCCGACCGCGGTCCCGGACTCCGCCTTGGCCGCCTCGGCGATCTTCGCCGCGCTCTTCTTGGACGGCTTCGTCGCGCGCTTTCGCTCCATCGTCGCGGCGATGCGACCGGCCATGTCCCCCGGCTTCGCCGAGCCCTGCTGCACCGCGCGCCAGTGCGCCCACACGCCGGCCCTCTTGAGAATCTCCCGGACCGTGTCGGAAGGCTGCGCGCCCTTCGACAGCCAGCGGATCACCCGCTCCGCCTCGATCTCGATGGCCGCCGGCCGGGCGGTCGGATCGTACGTGCCGAGGATGTCGATGAACCGGCCGTCGCGGCGATGCGAATCCTCCGCCACGACGACGCGGTAGAACGGGTGGTTCCGCGTGCCCTTCCGCGTCAACCGGATCTTGACCAAGCTCCCTCCTCCTGCGAGACGCCCTACCGTTCAGGACAGGGACAGGGGGAACATCCCACGGCCCTTCGCCTTCCCCCGTCCCTTCGGTCCCTTGCCCATCCGCTTCATCATCCGACGCATCTCGTCGAACTGGCGGACGAGCTGATTGACTTCCTGCACGGACGTGCCGCTGCCCCGGGCGATCCGTCGGCGCCGGCTGCCGTCCAGGATCGACGGCCTTGCGCGCTCCGCCGGCGTCATCGAGCCGATGATCGCCTCGACGCGCCGCAGCGAACGCCCGCCGTCCTTCTCCACCGCCTCGAGCGCGCCGCGCGGCATCCCCGGCAGCATCCCCAGGAGCTGCCCCAGCGGCCCCATCTTGCGGACGCGCCGCAGCTGCTCGCGGAAGTCCTCGAGGTCGAACCCGTCCTTGGAGAGCTTCCGCGCGAGCTCCTCCGCCTCCTCCACGTCGAGCGACTCCTGCGCCCGCTCCACCAGGCTCAGCACGTCGCCCATGTTCAGGATCCGCGAAGCCATCCGGTCGGGATGGAACGGCTCGATCGCGTCGGCCGCCTCTCCAACGCCGATGAACTTGATCGGCGTCCCGGTCACGTGCCGGATCGAGAGCGCCGCGCCACCGCGCGCGTCGCCGTCCATCTTGGTCAGCACGACCCCGTCGAACCCCAGGCGCTGACCGAACGTCTCCGCCACGGTCACCGCGTCCTGCCCGATCATGCCGTCGACGACGAGCAGCACCTCGCGGGGCTTGATCCGCTCCCGGATGGTGCGAAGCTCCTGCATGAGCTCCTCGTCCACGTGCAGCCGGCCCGCGGTGTCCAGCAGGACCACGTCGGCGGCCGCCCGCACGGCGGCCTCCATCCCCCGCGCGCAGATCTCGACCGCGTCCGTCTCCGGGCCCTCGTACACCGGGTGGCCGTTCGCGCGCGCCAGCTTGATGAGCTGTTCCCGCGCCGCCGGCCGGTACGGATCGGCCGGGACCAAGTACGCCCGCCTCCCCTGCTTCGCCAGCCACCCTGCGAGCTTCACCGCCGTCGTCGTCTTGCCCGAGCCCTGCAGTCCGACGAGCATGACCGGAACCGGAGGCGTCCCGCCGATGTTGGGCCGCGCGAGCGTCCCCCCGAGCAGCTCGACGAGCTCCTGGTGCACCACCTGGACGACCTGCTGGCCCGGATGAAGGCCCTTCAGGACGTCGCGCCCGACGGCGCCTTGCTCGACGCGCGCGACGAACTCCTTCGCGACGCGGTAATGGACGTCCGCTTCGAGCAATGCTCGGCGCACTTCCCGGAGCGACTCACGGACGTTGTCCTCGGTCAGGACGCCGCGCCCGCGAAGTCCCCGGAATACGCCTTCCAGCCGGGAGCTCAGGTCCTCGAACAACCGACCCTCCGAGGCGGACTCCGCCCACAAAGACCGAGCAAGGTATCACGCAAGTCGCGGCCGCGCAAGGCGAAAGGCCCTGCCGGCCGTCGCGCTCGCCCCCGCCTTGGCGGCCGGGTGAACCGGGCTAACCCGCGGCCC
>JBQTGV010000042.1:0-15676 GCA_052390515.1 Candidatus Eiseniibacteriota bacterium
CGAACCGGCGATATCGCGCTGCCCTATCCCGTCGGCACCTGGGGCCCGCTGTCGCCACGGACGGGCTGGGTGGCCGGATCAGAGGCCCTGGCCTCGGCCTTGGCGTTCTACCGCGCCGTCGACGTCGCCTTCTTTCCCTCGGGCCACGTCATCACGCGCCCGTCGTTCGTGCCCGCCACGCTGCTCAACAACATCAACCTCGGCTATCCGCGGCTCACGCAGTGCCTGAAGCCTGGGATGCCGCCGGCGCTCTGGGAATTCGCGCAGCCCGCTATCGACGGCAATTACCTGTGGGTCTACTACGAGCCGCGGACGTGCTGCATCGACCCGGTCGGGATCTGTACGTCGTTTACGGAACACACGGATCCCCGCATCCGTATGGCGTGCGCCGAGTTGACCTCACACGGCGGCTTACGCCGGCTCCTCGGCAAGCGCGCCGTCCTCGGCTAAGTGCTGCAGCAGGTCCGCGCGGGCGATCCGGTGGCCGTCCGTGGCGTGCGGGTCGACAGGTCATGAAGACGCGGACGCTCCGCCCGTATCAGGTCGCCTGCCACGACACGACGATTTCGGCGTTCGAGCGGCACCGACGCGTCCTGAACGTCTTGCCGACCGGGGCCGGCAAGACCGTCGTCTTCGCCAAGGTGGCGGAGACGATGCGCGAGCGCGGGCGCGTGCTCGTTCTCGCGCACCGTGAGGAATTGATCGAGCAGGCCCGCAACAAGATCGGCGCCTGGACCTCGCTCACCACGGCGGTCGAAATGGGCCAGCAGCGGGCTTACGGTTCGCTCGGGGCGGGCGCCGACGTCGTCGTGGCCTCAGTCCAGACCCTCTCGCGCCCTGCCCGCCTGGAGCGGTTCAAATCGGGGGACTTCGGACTCGTGATCGTGGACGAGGCCCACCACGCGCCGGCAGAGACCTACCAGCGTGTCATCGACCACTTCGCCGAGGCCAAGGTGCTCGGCATGACGGCGACCCCCGACCGCCTGGACACGACGGGGCTGGAAACGACGTTCGACACGGCGGGCTTCGTGTACGAGCTCCGCGACGCGATCCACGACCGCTGGCTCGTGCCGATCCGCCAGCTGATCGCGCATATCGACGGGCTCGATATCTCCAGTGTCCGTACGGTCGCCGGCGACTTCAACGAGCAGGACCTGGAACGCGAGATGATCCAGGCGGACTCCCTGCACGGCGTCGCAAAGGCGACGGTCGCCGCCGCCGGTCCCGATCGGAAGGCCCTCGTCTTCGCGACGACGATCGCCCACGCCCATGCGCTGGCCGAGACGTTCGGGCACTACACGGACCGCGCCGGCGTGCTCGCGCTCAGCGGCCAGGACTCGGACGAGGACCGGAAGGAGGGGCTCCGGCGCTTCGCGAACGGCGACGTCCGGTTCCTCGTGAACTGTCTCCTATTTACGGAGGGCTTCGACCAACCGGACATCGGACTCGTGGCCATCGCGCGGCCGACGAAGAGCCGCGCCCTCTACAGTCAAATGGTCGGGCGCGGGACGCGGACGTGGTGTCCGAAGGGGTGCGACGGCTACTGCGACCACGAGAAGCGGAAGCCCGATCTCATCATCGTAGACTTCGCTGGCAACGCCGGCAACCACGCCCTGGTCAACTGCGTGGACATTCTCGGCGGCAACGCCGACCACGAGATCCGCGCGCGCGTGATGCGGCGGCTCGCCAAGGCCGATGCCGTGGACGTCTTGAGCGAGCTCGACGAGCAGCAGCGGCAGATGGCCGAGTCCCTCCGGCGGGAGGCGCTTGAAGCGGCGAAGCGCGAGCGCGAGCGCCAGGCGCTTGAAGCGGCGAAGGACGAGCGCGAGACGACGGTGGCCTTCACGGAGGTGGACCCGTTCACGACCGTGTTCTCCGTGCTCAAGGTCCGCCCGATCGCCGGCCTCAAGGGCGGCCTCGAGCCGACCCCCGCCCAGGTCGACGAGCTCAAGAAGCACAGGGTTGACCTGGACCTCAAGGCCGCCTTCAAGAGGCTGGACCGGGGCCAAGCCGAGGAAATCCTGGCCGCCATCCGAAGCCGGCACCGAAACAACCTCTGCACCTACAAGCAGGCCCGGGTGCTCGTCCGGTTCGGCTTCAACCCGGATGTCTCGTTCGGGAACGCGAGCGCGATCATGGACGCGCTGGCGCAGAACAACTGGCGCCCGCTGCCGCCAGCCGAGCACGAGCGGCTCGCGGCGGCGCACGTGCCGGTGCCGGCGCCGAAGCAGCGCGCGATGCCGGAGGCCCTCCTGGCGGATCTCCGCGGCCGGGGCTTCGCCCTAAGGCGCGTGGACGGTGACACCATCCGGGTCACGCCGGGGTCCAAGCTCACGCCTGACGACGTGGCGGCAATCCGGGAGGCCAAGGGCGCGCTCGTGGACCTGCTCAAGGCGGAACGCAACGACGGGCAACGATGATTCAACATCGCCTTCAAGACGCCGACACGCGCGTGCGCTGGAGAACCCGGCCGGCCAGCGACGACAACTGGGGCGTCTCGTCATGCGGACAGAGACCGTGCCGACCGAAGTGCAGGCTATCGCCGCCGCGCTCGTAGCATTGGTCCGTGGTGGCCTTCCGCGTCGCGTTCCTACGCGCTGCCATGAACAGGGGTGCGACAAACCCGATCTGTCCGCCAATCTAGCCAGCCGCTCGACGCGGGACGGCTCACCCGTCGCAATGGACTGATACGACTTCGGTGGTCGGGACGCCCCCGGCGCTCCGATAAAACGTGCGCATGTCCCCAGCGCAAGAGAAGGCTGGCGCCGTCGCCGAGTCCGCCCCGTCCGCACCTGCGTCGGCCTCCGCTGTGTCCGCGCCCGCGGCGACCGCCAACCTGCGAGGCTTGGCCGCCGTCCTCGTCGAGCGCGGGTGGGTGCGAGTGGACGAGATCGAGGCCGCCCTCCAGGTCGCTGAGCGTACAGGGGAACGCGTCGGCACGATCCTCGTCCGCCGTGGGCGCATCACCGACATGCAACTCGCCGAGGCGCTTGCCGTCGCCTACCAGATGCCGTGGACCGCCCTCGACGAGAGCGAGGTCGATGTCGACGCGCTTCGCAACGGGGTCGTCTCGTTCGAGATCGCGGAAACGAGCCAGGTCATCCCGTTGCTGGGACCGACGGGACAGCGGCGCCTCGGCATGGCGGACCCGGGGCGACTCGACATCATCGACCAGTTGCGCCGGGCCGGCGTGCGCGTCTCCCCCGTGATCGTCCCCGCCTCTCGGCTGAGCCTCGTGCTCTCGCGCCTCGACCCGGAAGACCCGAAGACGAAGATCAATCGGCTGATCCAGCGCGCGCAGGGGACGACCGTCGCAGCCGACGAGGGCTACGTCCTGCAGCTCACGAAAGTGCTGCTCACGCAGGCGATGCAAGTCGGCGCCTCGGACATTCACATCGAGCCGGATCAGACCACGGTGCGCGTGCGACTCCGTATCGATGGCGTGCTCACCCAGGTCTACACATTCCCTGGCAACCTGCACCAGACACTCATCAACGCCATCAAGATCGCCGCCAGCATGGACATTTCCGTGAGGCACCTCCCGCAGGACGGCCGGCTGGTGCACCACGGGCTCGGCCGGACCATCGATGTCCGGATCGCGACGTATCCCGGCGTCTACGGCGAGCACGTCGTCCTGCGGCTCCTCGACAAGCTCACCGCGCTCCGTCCGCTCGAGGACATCGGGTACACGGCGCCGCTCCTCGAACGGATGCGCGGCATCCTGACGCGGCCGCACGGCATCTTCCTCGTCACAGGCCCGACGGGCTCGGGAAAGACGACGACTCTCTACGCCTGTCTCGTCCGGATGACGTCGTCGGAAGTCTCGATCATGACGATCGAGGATCCGGTGGAGTACGAGCTGGCGCTCGTCAAGCAGGCGCAGATGGACGAGAAGGCCGGGTTCACGTTCGAGAACGCTCTCCGATCGATGTTGCGCGCGGACCCCGACGTCATCCTCGTTGGCGAGATTCGCGACGCCGAGACCGCGGCGCTGGCGTGTCAGGCCGCGCTCACGGGCCACCTGGTGCTCTCCACCCTGCACACCAACTCCGCCCCGGAGGCCATCTCGCGGCTGCTGGAGTTTCAGGTGCAACGCCACGTGCTCGCCGCGGCCCTTCGCGGCATCGTCGGCCAGCGCCTCGTGCGGCGCGCCTGTCCTGCCTGTGCACGGCGTCGGCCGCCAACCGAGGACGAGGCGGGCTGGTTCCGAGACGCCCTCGGCGAGGTTCCTCTGAGCGTGCCCGAGGCGGTGGGGTGTGAGCGGTGCCGGAAGACGGGCTACGCGGGGCGCACCGCGATCGCCGAGTTCTTTGCGGTCACGCCGCAGATCCAGGACAGCATCGCCACCGGCGAGAGCCTCGGGCGGTTGATGCAGCAGGACCCCGGCTACAAGCCCCTGGCGTTCGACGGGCTGGAGAAAGTCGCTCAGGGGCAGACGACCATCGCCGAAGTCATGCGCGTGGCGGAATGGCAACTATTGTCTCGCGTGTCGACCACGTAATCCGCGAGATGGACGCCGCCGACGCGGCGCCGTCGCTCGTGGACCGCACGTACAGGGTGGTCGACGTGCTGCGGGACCGGTACGAGCGCAAGGCCCGCCAGCTCACGAAGCGGCAGATGGCCGACATGCTCGACGAGCTCGGCGACCTCCTGGAGGCTGGGCTCGGGTTGACGACGGCGCTCAACGTCGTCGCCGACGCCGCCTCGGTGCCGATCGTGCAACGCGCGGCGCTCGGCATTCGGCGTCGCCTCGAACACGGCTCCACGCTGTCGGCCGCGATGGAACAGGAGGGCTTCTCCTCGCTCGCCTCCTCGGCCGTGAAGGCGGCGGAGGAGACGGGCGAGTTCGCGCACATCTTTCGCGATATCAGCCAGACGATTCGCCGAGAGATCGGCACCCGGAGCGAGGTGCTGAAGGCGATGGCCTACCCGGCGTTCATCCTGCTCTTGCTCGGCGGTGTCATCGTTCTGTTCCTGACGTACGTCCTGCCGAGGATCGAACCCCTGCTCGGCGACGAGCGCCCCCTCGCGACGCGGCTGTTGATCGGCATGGCGGACCTCGTCACGCGCTACTGGCTGTTGCTGCTCATCGCCGGCGGCATCGGGATGTACCTGCTGCGCGGACTGTTCCGCTCCTCGGCGCGCTTCACGCTCCCGGTGCTCGGGCCGTTTTTCCGCACGCTCGCGCTCGAGCGCCTGTTCGGCTACCTCGGCCTCCTCGTGCGGAGCGGTGTCCATCTGATCCGCGCCTTGGACGTCACTGCCCTCGCCGTCCAGGACCCCGTCCTCTCCGGGCGGTGTCAGGCGATCGTCCGGCGTCTGCAACACGGCATGCCGCTCGCCGAGGCGATGCGCGCCGAGCCACTCATCCCGCCGATCGCGGTCCAGCTCATCGCGGTCGGAGAACAGGCCGGGATGCTCGACAAGCAATTCACGAAGATGCACACGCTGATGAAGTTGCGGATCGAGAAGCAGATCAAGGCGCTGGTCGCCATGGTCGGCCCGACGATGCTGATTGTCTCGGCGGGCTTCATCCTGCTGCTGTTCTTCGGCTTGTTCCTTCCCATGTACGAGAACATGTCGAGCCAGCAACTCCTGAAGAAGTTCTGAGCATGCGCCTGCACGCGTCGTGGAGGAGGACGTCTCCCATGCTGTCGAGGTCCGCGTGAACACCGCGTCGAGAACTATTCTGTCCGTGGCGGTCGCCGTGCTGGCGGCCGGTGGCTGCGCCACCACCGAGCCCGACAGCCGGATTCCACCCGCGTTCGGCCCCGGACAGTTCCGACTCGTGTCGCAATACTTTCCCGGTGCGTTGCCACCGACGCACACCGACACCACCGCGCGCGCGGCAGCGCCGGAGCCGGTGTCGACGCCTCCCGTCGACAGAGCGCCCACGGCGCCCTCCCGCGGCTCCATCGCGCCTCCCGGCGTGATCGCCACCGTGCCCGCGCCGACCGAGAGGGGCTCGCTGGACAGCGGCGAGCGAGGTGCGACCTCATCCGCAGAGCCCGGTGTGGACCGGATGGACGGACGTCGGGTGGTGCTGCCGCCAACGGCGCCGCTCGTCGAGCAGTTGCCGAATGACGTCGTGAGCGCGCTGCTGCCGCCTGCGTCGCTTCCTGCGCCCGCTGGTCCAGCGGACGGATCGGACGCATCGACGCCACCACCAGCGCTGCAGACGGCACGAGCCGGCACGCCCGTTCCGACCGTCGTCGCGCCTACTTCGCCACCGACGACGGCCCCTGTGGTTTCGGCGCTCGTGCCCCGGGCTACAGAGCCACCGGCCGAGGCGCCTCGCGAGGCTCTGGCGCCAGCACCCACGGCTCCCACGCCCCCGCAGGCGAGTGCCCCATCAGTGACAATGCCGACGCCGATCCCGCCGGCTGTCCCGACCGTCGGCTCGCCGCCTGCACCAATGCCGGTGCCCGCCGCGCCAACGCCGCCCGCGGTGATCTCCCCACCGGTCGCGGCCACACCGGCGCCGACGGTCCAGTCGCCGACGCCGGCACAACCGCCGGCTCCGCCCGCCGTCGCGACGGCATCGGTGCCGCTCGTGTCGCTGCGTGCGGAAGAGGTGCCGCTGTTGACCATCCTGCGCTTGTTGAGCCAGAGCGCAGGGCTGAAGCTTGAGCTCGGCCGCGGTATCGAGCGCAAGCCTCCCATCAGTGTGGAGTTCGTGGACGAACCGGTCGACGCGGCCGTGCGGTCTCTGGTGAACGACTACGGATGGGAAGTTGTGATCGACGGCGATCGCCTGCGGGTGAGCGGTGAGGTCACGCGTCGCCTGCGCCTCAACTTCCCGCACATGAGCCGGACATACGCGACAACGATCGGCGGGAACACCTTCGGCGGGGAGGGCGGCGGCTCCGCGGCCACCGTGGCCGTGAGCTATGAAGGCGGCAGTGAAGATTCTTGGAAGGCCGTCGACCAGCACGCCAAGACAATTCTGGGTCAGTTCGGGACGGTCCAGATCCACAAGGACACCGGCGTTGTCTGGATCAAGGGGCGGCCCGATGTTGTGCAAGAGGCAGTGCGCGAACTGGAGCGCATCGACTACGAGCTGTCGCGCCAAGTGTTCCTCGACGTGTCCGTGATCGATGTCACTATCAGCGATCGCCAGCGCTACGGCATCGACTGGGGCAAGGTCTTCGAGCTGGGGCAGGCCGCCGCGTGGGGGAGCCTGAGCATCGCGCAGCCGTTGAGTGGCATCGGCGGCGGGCTCGTCGGGAGCGCCTTCTCCGTCACGCTCTCGCGCCGCGAACGGCCCGACCAGATCGTGCTGCGCGCACTGTCCGAGCAGGGCAACGCCCGGATCCTCTCGCAGCCGAAGATCCTCGTCACGAATGGCCAGACGGCGACGATGCAGGTGGGCGAGGTGCTGCCCTACGTGTCGAAAGTCACCCTCGCGACGCTCCCCGGCGTCGTGGTGCCCCAGGCGACACCACAGACCGGACAGCCCGGCACGACCGACCAGGGAACGCAAGCGCCAGCAGGCGTGGCCCAGACGGGCCAGCCAAGTGCGGCTCCGAACAGCACCGCAGCTGGGGCCCCCACCACCCCCGGCGCGGTGACGACACCAAACTCGTTCGGAACGTCGAGCGTGGTGGCGACGCCAACGATCGATCGCGTGCAGTCCGGCCTCACGATCGGCATCAGTCCGCGCATTCAAGAGGACGAGATTCTGCTGCAACTCACGCCCGTGCTGAACGAAGTCACCTCGTTCAAGTCCTTCACCGTCGGAACGACGAGTTTCGAACAGCCGGTCATCGCCACGAAGTCCCTCGCCACGGTGGCGCGAGCACGAAGCGGTGAGACCGTGATCCTCGGCGGCCTCATCGACGGCAAGACGCGCAAGGCCGTCGACGGGGTCCCCGTAATTTCCCGCATTCCGATTCTCGGGGTGCTGTTCCGCAGCGAGGACTACAGCGTAACCAGCCGCGAGCTGGTCATTCTCATCACACCGTCGATCCGTCCGGCTGGCCCTCTCGCGCCGGCGCCTGCCTCCGCCGCGCCCGCCGCCACGCCGGCCTCGCGCCCGTAACGCCCGGCTACTCCGCCCGTCGCATGCGGCGCGGCGGAGTACGTCGCTTCTTCCGTTACGCGTCTCCACGCTCGTCCATTCTCGGGTGCAGAACCCTACGGCGTGGTGAGCCGCCTTTGCTGCGGCGGGCACCGCGCCGTCTCCGTACGCTGCACCTCGTGACTGGAACGACAACGTCGCCGCATGGAGGGCCCCCAGACCGTGGTGAACGGGTCAGTTCTGGCGCACACACATCACCAGCAGTCCCACAGGAGGATGTTCATGCAGGCGATCCGTCGGATGTTCAACCGCAAGAGCCGCGCCTTCACGCTGGTCGAGGTCGTCATCGCGATGGCCATGGTCGCCGTGATCGCGGGTGCCGTCACCTTCACGATCCTCGCGAAGATCGCCGAGGCCAAGATCCAGCGCGGCCTCACCGAGATCGGCACCCTGGAGAAGGGCGTGGCGAGCTGGGTCTACCGGACCGGCAACACGGACTACAGCGCGCTCACGGGGACGTCGGTCCTCACCAGCTCCGGCGCCGTCCCGGCCGGGCTGGGGAGCGCGACCGCCAACCCCTGGGGTGGGGCCTACAACGTCACTGGCTCGGGCAGCAGCTTCACGATCGAAGTGACGACCGTTCCGGCGAGCGCGTCGGGCGCGCTCCTCGCGGCCTTCGGCCCTCGGTCGACCGAGAGCTACAACAGCACCACCTCGGTGCTCACGCTGCAGTTCACGGAGTAGCAGCAGCAGCGGACGGCACGGCCGTCACCCGGCCGGCGGGGGCCCCGGCTCTCGTCGGCCGGGAGTTTCCCTGACGCCAAAACCACCCAGGACGGAAGATACCCATGCGCAAGGACGAAAATGAGATCTCGGTGACCCCTCGCGGCCCGTCGCGGTCGCGCGCCGTTCTCGTCTAATGCCGCCGCAGTCAGGCCGCCTCACCGGAATTCTCTGGGCTCCCCGTAATCTCGTCGCGACTATCGGTCCAGAGGGTCTCGTCTGGATTCCGTTTCAGCACTTCGTGACCCGCGCGAAGACAATGCAGACGCGGCTGGCCTACTTCTCAGGGGACGACGCGGTGCGCACCTTGCCTGCCCATGCCACGGACGAGGAGATCCAGAAGGCCTTCGGCGCGTCGGACCTTGTCGCGGTCGAGCGGCTCCCCGCGCACCTCCAGACCTTCGCGCTCAATGAGGTGGTCGTCGAGCAATTGCATCAGACGATCCCGACGCTCGAGGTGCTCACGCTCTATGCCGCCGTCCTACGGAACGCGATCGTCGACGTCCACGAGACGGCCGATGTACGGCCGACAGTCCGAGTGCTCGCCCACAGCACCGCAGACCAGCCGTGGATCTTCGCGTTCCGCGGGCCGCTGGTCGCGCAGGTGCGCCCGAGCGAACTCGACATGCTGCTCGTCGACGTCCGGCAGACGCTCGGGGCGATGGAATTCGACCCGAAGACCGATCGTATCCTCGCGACGGCGACGGAACGTGAGGCGCTGGCGCTGCTGGGCGAGGTGGAGCGGTTCGACTTGTCGGCGCTCCTGACCTGGTTCGCCGATGCGCCCGTCGAGACCTTGCCGCGATTCGCGCCCGCCAAGTCGCGGGAGCGCGAGCATCTCGCCCTCAACGCCTCACGGCGGCGCTTCATCCTGGGGGCCGGGGTCGGCGCCGTGGGGCTCCTTCTGCCAGCCGGCGGTTGGACCTGGCTGGAACGCATGCGCGCCGAGTGGCTGCGCCAAGACGTCGCCAACGAGCGGCGCGAGCTCGACACCGCCATTCAGGACCTTCGGATCCGCAACTACGGGGCGCTCCTTCGTCGTCGCGAGCCGGACTGGGCCGACGTGCTCCTGGCGCTGAGCCGCGCATGGCCCGACGGGCTGCAACTGGAGACCTTCACGGTCACAAGCCTGAAAGGGCAACGCTGGGAGGTCCGTGCGACGGGCGTCACTACGGACGACGAGGGCACCTCAGGGATGCAACTCGCGACCGAACTGCGCGCGCGCCTACAGGGCGACCCCGTATGGCGCAAGACCAGCGTCACGCCGGCGTTCGTGAAGAGCCGTGTCGGCGTCATCATCACGCTGAGCGTGTGACATGAAGATCCGAGAACTCCTCTCCTTCGAGCGCATGGCTGCTGCGTTCGGCGTGCTCAGCGTCCTCGGCACCGCCGGATGGTGGATGCATCGAGAGACGCGGACCAAGGACGACGTGCTGCATCAAGGCGAGGCCCAGCTTGGCCCCCTGCGTCGCGAGCGTGGCGCGCTGGCCTCCGTTCTCGCGTCGCCGTATCCACGTCGACGGCTGATGGTGGCGTACGCGGATGCCATGCGGTACCTCACAGACCTGCTGCCTGCGCTCGATCTCGAGGCGCGCATCGCCATGCCGCCTGGTGACGGCACGGCCATCGCCCAGAACTTCATCACGACGGAGTGGCCAGAGATTCGCGCAGTACCGCTGACGATCGAGTTCTCGTTCTGGACGTATCCGGGCGTCATCCGGCTCCTCCAGGCCTTGCGGGAGCGCTATCCGATGTCGCTCCAGGAACTGACGCTCGGAGGAACGCAGTCCCGCCTCGTCGTCCTCTTGTACGGCGAGTCGTCGGCGCAGGACGAGGCGGGGGCGAGCAGCGCGGCGCCGCGACGCCCGAGACGGCGATGAGCCTGCACGCGACGAGGAAGAGGGAGACGAGAGTATGCAACTGCCACTGACGAGGCTCGCCAGTTCATTCCGCGGGCGGGGCCACGGGGACGGCGCCCAACGCTGGAAGCGCGTCCTGGCCCTGGGGGCCACGGCCGCGATGATCGTTGTCGGAAGCGCGGTCTGGAGGACGGTGAGCGTCAGCGGCCTATGGCCCTCGTCGCCGACCCGGTCAGCCGCGGCGCGGCCCGCGCCCGCGCCATCGCCGGCCGCTGTTGCGCGGCCGGCGCCCCCCACCGTGAACGTCCCGCCCCCGGCAGCGCTGGCTCCCGCGCCGGCTCCGACGACGGCCGCGTCGTCCGCGCCGACGCTCCCACCCGCCCCCGCGGCGGATCCTCGTCTTGCGGGCATCCCGGATCCGTTCGAGGGGCAGATGGGTGGACACCCGTCGCTCAGGATGCTCGAGCGACAGCTGAAGATCACCGAAGCGCAGATCAAGCTCGCGCGGCTGAACCAGCAGCTGAGGGAGGAACTCCGCGAGGGCCAGCCCGACGAGAAGAGGCCCGATCTGATCGCGCGCGGCCGTCTCCCGGCGCCTCCGACCGCCGGCCTGCCAGTGCCGCCGCCACCCACTGCGGGCCTGCCGCCGCTGTCGACCCCGCCGCTCGCGCAACCTCCGGTCGCGCAAGCGTCGGCGCCGCCTGCGCCGCCAAAGGTGGAGCCGGTGAAGGACTGGCCACGGGTGCGCGCGGTGGCACGGGGACGCGGCCACCAGTTCGCGATCGTTCAGCACGGCTCCGTCGTCCGGCAGGTCGCGTACAAGGAGCGGTTCGCGAACTTCATCGTGGAGGAGATCTCGCACGACGGGGTGCAGTTCGTGCACGAGCCAACGCACCAGGCGCAGTTCGTCACGCTCTCGACGCTCGATCTCAAGTAGGCGGCGTGGCCCATTCGCGCGCGTCAGCGCCCGGCTTTGCGTTGCTCGAGGTGCTCGTCGCGGTTGCGGTGATCGCGTTCGTAATCGGCGCAGTCATGCCGTCTGGACAACGCCGTCTGGACACGGCACGGCTGGAGCGAACGCTGAGGGACCTTGAAGTCCTCCGGGAAGGCCTCCAACGGGTGGAGGAAGCCTCTGGGGCTTGGCCAGCGACGCGCGACGAGTTGCACGGCCGCGTCATCAGCGAGGGGGTGGCACTGCAGACGCCCTGGGGGACTCCCTACCTGCTCATGCAGGACGGCTCCGACGTCTCCCTGGCGGCCGACATCCCGGTAGGGCTGGAAAGCGGGACATCGCTCGGAGCGTGGATCGCCGTCCTCAACCTCGGCGGCGGCATGTCCCGCCTGATCGGGGCCGTTCGGCCGTCCGCCGCGCAGGCTGAGGTGTCGCTGGAACGGCGCCGGGTCCAGGGCGACTGAGAGCTGCCCTCAGCGGACGAGCCTGAAGGTCCCTTCGGCCACGGCGCAACTCTGCGCCGAGGGTGAGCCTTCATCGCGCCTCTCGGCCTGCCGCCTCCGCACCCAGGATGCAGGCATGCGCGCTCCGTCACGTTCGCGATTGTCCCACCCATGGCGTTGTGGATTCTCCCTCCTCGAGGTCGCCATCGCGCTCGCGGTGCTCGGGATCATCGCAGGGGCAATTACGCCGCTGATCATCCAGCGCGCACGGGACGAGGCGGCGCGGCAGTCGGCGCGCGAGATGCTCGCGCTGCTCGATGCCGCGAAGAACTTCTACGTGTCGCAGCCGATCAACGCGCTCCGCTGGCCCGAGGACCTCGCCGAGCTTCAGGCCGACGGGTTCGTGCCGGGCGACTTCTCCGGCATCACCCGCTTCGGCACGGCGTACGGGACGTCCTCAAACCCCGCGACCTTTTCGGTCCGCGCGATCTTTCCGACCGCCATCACGCCAGGCATCGCGCGCGCGCTTCCGTTCAGTGCGATGACCGCCGCGGAGGGCGGGACGGAGGTCGCGGCGTCGGTCCCCGCCCCGGGGCTCTCCGCGGACCTCTCGCAGGTGCTGCATCGCGCCGGGACCGGGATGGAATCGACGATGTACGGGCCGCTGAAGATCGAGGACGGCACGCAGGGCCAGTATCGCGTCCTGATGTCCGATGTCGACGGCGTGGGGCGCTGGAGGCCCCTACTCGCGCCGGACGCCGTCATCTACTTCGCCAGGGTGGCGTGCCCGGAGGGCTGGTCAGACTCCGCCGGCGCGCTACCGCCTCGGCAGGGCCTTATCGCCTGCCGAAAGGACACGCCGTGAGTGCATGCGGTTGTGGGTTCGCACCACGAGCATTCCGATGAGCGGTGTTCGCTCCGCGGTGGAAGGGAGGTACGCATGAGGTCCACGGTCCTCGTTGCGCTCGCGATGCTCGGACTGGCCCCTAGCGGCGCCGCGGCGGAGCTGAGCGGGTTCTTTGCGTGTCAGCAGATCGTCTTCTTCGGGCCGTGCCCGAAGGCCGAGCCCGTGAAGACTGCTGGACCGACGCCGCCCGCACCGCCGGCCGAGAAGACCGCGGCGGCCTCGCAGGTCGTCGTGCAGCCGGCGCCCGCGCCGACCACGCCTCCTGGCGCGCCGCGCGAGCGCGTGGAGGAGTCGCTGTGGGCGGAGCCCATGAAGGGGCCGGACGGCCAGCTCCGCGTCTACGTGCCGCCGAAGCCCGTCCGCGACTTCCTGGAGAAGCCGACCGCCGAGAACGCGCGCGCGTATCTCGGGTGGAACCAGGCGCGCATGCGGAAGATGGACGAGGCGGTCGACGTGCTCCGTGAGGTCTCGGCGCGGCACTTCGGGACCACGGCTCCAGCCCCCGAGGGTCCGCCGATCCGCGGCCCGCTCCGGGTGGCGCCGACGCCAGAGCCCGCGCTGCGTCTGCCCGTGCTTCCCGGCCCCGGCCTCACGCCGAGTCCGACCATCCCGACACCGCAGCGTGGCCCGATCCTGGTCAACGCGCCGAGCCCTGAGGGAGCCACGCGCGCCATCTCGGTGCTCTACGCGTTCGCGCCGTGGTGTCAGTATTCGCGCCAGCAGACCCCGATCATGAATCGGCTCGCGGCGCACCTTCCAATCCGATCGCTCGTGTTCGATGCGACGCGCGACGACCTCGAGATGCTCCGTGGCGCCCTTGCGTTCGCCGTCGCGCCTGGCACCTCGGAGCAACGACGACAGCTCGCCATCCAGAGCTATCCGACTACGTTCTTCCTCGAGGGGACGCGAGTCGTCCACGTCGCGCGCGGGTTGCAGTCGGCAGAGCAGCTCGTCACCACGCTGGCGACCTTGGCCGGTCGGCAGCCGTTGCCGGTGAACGCCGTCGCACCCGACGAGACGTGCCAGGTGAAGACATGAGGAGATTCGCCGTGCGTCTGCATGCCTCGTGGACGGTGGTGGCCATCGGGGCGCTCGTCCTTCTGTGCGCCGCCCCCGCCCGCGCCGACCTCTGGAGCTGGGACCAGATGGTGCGACAGAGCACGCCGGACAGCCAGTTCCAGTACCTCGATAGCGCGAGTCAGTCAGGCCTCACGTACCGCGGCAACCCGGGGTTGCCGCTGCCCCGGCCCGATGGCGGAGGAGGCACGATCGGCCAGATCTCGGGCAGCACCGGCCGCGGCTGCGGCATCGACTTCGCGAGCGAGTTCACCGCGCTCTTCAACGTCAACGCGCTCGAAAGTTACTTCAAGGGCCTGGCCTCATCGGCGATCTCCGCGGCCCCCCTCGTGCTCATGTGCTACGCCTCGCCGACGCTCTGCGATGCCTACAAGCACTTCAAGGCGATGGCCTCGGGGCTCCTGCAGGCCCGCGCGGCCGAGTGTCAGGCGGTCGAGCAGGCGGCGATGGGCATCGGCGACAAGATGGCGAAGAAGCGGGAGCTCGAGTGCATCGAGGAGAAGACGGCCGCCGGCGTCCCGCGCTATCAGGCGCAGGACGACTGTCGCGCGGTGGCCGCCTCCGAGATCGTCGGGTTTGACATGAAGAAGGTGCCGAACGTGAACGTCACCGAGGATGGGCTCAAACACGTTGGCGCCAGCCCGGAAACGCAAGAGTTCGCTAAGGCGATCCTCGGGGACATCTCGTTCAAGACGAGTGGCAGTGGGCGCCAGACGGAACTGAAGAAGGTCCCCGTCGACGGCGTCGAGCGCGAGTGGGGCCGCCTCTATCAGGACTACGTGGACGAACTCACGACGCTGATCGACACGGTCGCTCAGGGTGGCGTGCCCCAGCCCGACGCCTTGCGGAAGGTCTCGGCTCCCGGGGTGCCGATCACACAGAGCGTGCTGCAGCAGATCGTGCTGGAGCCCCCGCACACACGGGCGATCGTCATTCAGCAGATCGCCAGCGCGTTGACGCGCGCGCGGCTCGACTTCGAGTTCCACCGGCTGCGTGTCCACCTGGCCGAGGCGGCACGGAGTGCCGCGGCGT
Organism: Candidatus Eiseniibacteriota bacterium; assembly: GCA_052390515.1. Lineage (GTDB taxonomy): Bacteria > ARS69 > ARS69 > ARS69 > ARS69 > JBQTGV01. The sequence continues at coordinate 15,074 of JBQTGV010000042.1, forward strand.
CGAACCAGACCCAGGAGGAGATCGAGCGGCAGCTCCGCGTTGTCGACGCGCTCCGCGCGCGCCTGCCCGCGCTCAAGGAATCGCAGGACGATCTCGTCGCGGTCCTGCGGCAGATGGAGCGCCGCGCCGCGGAGGAGCGGGCCACAGCCCGAGGCCGGACGCCCGTCGTGACCGTGCCCGACCCGCACGTCGATCTCGGCGGCGGGCTGAAGCTCCGGCCGCGATAATCGGCCGATGTTCACCCCCCAGTCCCCGACGGGGTTCACCCCGGTCGATGCCGTCCTCGTCCTCACGGGCTCGATCTGGGCGGGACACCTCCACGCCTTCTTCTGGAAGAACGGCGTCTACGCGGTGATCGTCCTGCTCGGCGTCTTCGCGGCGGCGATGCGCGCGGCCCCGCGAGGATCCTGGGGCCCGGCCGCGATCACGGTCCTCACGAGCCTCGGCGTCGTGTTCGTGTTCGGCTCGTCCCCGGTCACTCTCATTCATGCGAAGTCAATCACGCAAGAGGCGAACGCGGCACTCATCGACGGCACGGAGACACCACCGCCGCAAAGCAGCGTCGGTCTCCCGATGGGGTTCCTGCTCGTCAACCATGCCATG
>JBQTGV010000043.1:0-22707 GCA_052390515.1 Candidatus Eiseniibacteriota bacterium
CCCCGATCCGCCACGACGCAGGCACCGGCGCCGTCGGCGAAGAGCGAGTGCCCGCGAAGGTCTTCGCCCTTCCAGTGATTCTGGAAGTGAATGCTGGAAATCTCGCAGGAGACGACGAGAACGACAGCCGAAGGGTCCCCGCGGACGATCTCGGCAGCCGTCCGGATGGCGACGACGCCGGCGCTGCACCCCTGGAACCCGATCTGCACACGGTGCACCGTCCGGCGCAGGCCCACGCCGAGCGCGACCGCCTGGTCCGGTCCGGGCGCGGCGAACCCGGTGCAGGTGACGAAGAGGAAGTGGGTGACGCGGGCGGGGTCCACGCCGGACTGACGAAGAGCTTCCCGCGCGGCGCTGGACGCGAGAGCCGGTGCTTCCTCGCGGAAGACGCGGAGGCGCGCCGCGGTGGACGGCTCGGAGCCGTCGAAGAGGCGCGGACACGCGACGCCCTCGGCGAAGTCCGGGAGCACGCTTGCCCGCGTCTCGACCTTCGCCGCGCGGAACGCTGCGCGGAGCCGCCGGGCCGCCCTCGCATCGAGGGCGCGCCCGAGATGGCGGGCCAATTCGTCCTGACGATAAAGGTGGCCGGGCAGCGAGGTGCCCCAGCCGATGACGGCGGGCACGGCGGCGCGGTCGGAGCGGCGCCGCGGGCGAGCGCGGGCTTCGGGTCGCAGGGCTCGCGGCATGGTTGCATCCAGAAGGGGGCGGACGGACGCGAGTCTACGCCCGGAACGCCCGGGCAGCCACCGCTCAGGAGCGGCATCCGGCGTGCCGTAACCCCGAGCGGCTGCGTTCCTTGACACTCCGGAGAGCCGCGTGCCAGAGTCCGCCGCCCGTCCGCCGCGAACATTCACGAGACCACATCCCCGCGTGCTCTCAGGGGAGCTAGGGACCCCGTGAACGACCATCCCCCCGAGCAGGACGATCCGTCGCGCTACGGACCGAATGCCTGGCTGATCGAAGAGAAGTACCGCCAGTTCCGGGAGTTCCCGGACTCCGTGGGCGAGCCCTGGCGGCACTTCCTCGAGGGATTCCCGGCCGCTCCCGGCGAGCCGGCGAACGGCCCGACGCGTCCGCCCTCCGCGACGGCGGCCCCCGTCCCGGCCGAAGCACCCGCGCCGTCGAGGCTGGCTCAGCCGACCGCCGCCCCGCGCCCCGCGCTCCCTGATGATTCGCTCCAGCCCATCCGTGGCGCCGGGCTCCGCATCGTGGAGAACATGGAGCGAAGCCTCGCCGTGCCGACCGCCACCTCGGTCCGCGACATCCCGGTCCGCCTGCTGGAGGAGAACCGGCGCGTCGTGAACCAGATGCTCGGCGAGTCCACCGGGCGGAAGCTGAGCTTCGGCCACGTCATCGCCTGGGCCTTGCTCCGCGCGCTTCGCTCCGTGCCGGCGATGACGTCGTCCTACCGGGAGATCGACGGCGTCCCGCACCGCGTCGTGCCCGCGCGTGTGAACCTCGGCCTCGCGGTGGACATGGAGCGCAAGGACGGCTCGCGCGCCCTGCTGGTGCCCAACGTGAAGGGCGCGGATGCGCTCGACTTCTCGGCGTTCGTGGACGCGTACGACGAGGCGGTCCGCCGCGTCCGGGAGAACCGAGCCGTCCCCGACGACTTCGCCGGCACGACGCTCACGCTGACGAATCCCGGGACGATCGGCACGGTGCACTCGATTCCGCGGCTGATGGAGGGCCAGGGCCTCATCGTCGGCACCGGCGCGATCGACTACCCGGCCGAGTTCCGATCCTCCGATCCCCGCACGATCGCTTCGCTCGGGATCGGCAAGGTGATGACCGTCACCAGCACCTACGACCACCGCGTCATCCAGGGCGCGGAGAGCGGAGCGTTCCTCGCCGCACTCGACCGGCTGCTCAACGGCGGCGGCGGCTTCTACGAGGAGATCTTCGCCGCGCTGCACGTGCCCCACCACCCGCTGGTGCCCAGGCCGGACTCGAACCCCTTCGTCGACCCCGGCGCGTCCGGGCTCGTCGAGAAGGAGGCGAAGGTCCTCGCGCTGATCAACATGTATCGCGTGCGCGGACACCTGCTGGCCAACCTGAATCCGCTCGCGACCGGAGTGCGCTCGCACCCGGAGCTGGATCCGGAGTCGTACGGGCTGACCGTGTGGGACTACGACCGCGAGTTCATCACCGGAGGGCTCGGCGGCAGGGACCGCATGACGCTCCGCGAGATCCTCGAGGTCCTTCGCGGCTCGTACTGCCAGACGATCGGGATCGAGTACCGGCACATCCAGGAGCCGGAGCCGAAGCGCTGGATCCAGGAGAGGGTCGAGCGCAGCGCGCGGGAGCAGTGGACCGACCGGAAAGCGAAGCGACGCATCCTCGACCGGCTCGCGGCCGCGGACTCGTTCGAGAAGTTCCTGCACACGAAGTACGTCGGGCACAAGCGCTTCAGCCTGGAAGGCGCGGAGACGCTGATCCCCATGCTGGACGCGCTGCTGACCCGCGCCGTCTCCATGGGAATCGGCGAGGCGGTCCTGGGTATGGCGCATCGCGGGCGGCTCAACGTGCTCGGCAACATCCTGGGCAAGAGCCTCGAACGGTTGTTCCGCGAGTTCGAGGGCAACCTCGATCCGGAGAGCCTGGACGGCTCCGGCGACGTGAAGTACCACCTGGGCGCGACCGGAACGCACTCCGCGCCGGACGGCGGCACGCTGCTGCTCACGCTCGCGTCGAATCCCAGCCACCTCGAGGCGGTCGATCCGGTCGTCGAGGGCATGGCCCGCGCCAAGCAGGACCTGGCCGGCGACACCGAGCGCGGCTCGGTCCTCCCCGTGCTCATCCACGGCGACGCCGCGTTCGCCGGACAGGGCGTCGTCGCGGAGACGCTGAACCTCTCCGACCTCAAGGGTTACCGCACCGGCGGCACCGTGCACCTCGTCGTGAACAACGGAATCGGGTTCACCACTTCGCCGGTGGACGCGCGCTCCACGGTCTATCCGACGGACGTCGCGCGGATGATCCAGGCGCCGATCTTCCACGTGAACGGCAACGATCCGGAAGCGTGCGTGCGCGTGATCGAGCTGGCGCTCGAGTACCGGCAGGAGTTCGCGAAGGACGTGGTCGTCGACATGCTCTGCTACCGGAAGCACGGCCACAACGAGAGCGATGAGCCGTCCTTCACCCAGCCCATCATGTACCGCGCGATCGCGCGGATGCGGCCGGTTCGCCTGCTCTACGAGGAGTCGCTGGTGCGCCGCGGCGAGATCACCGCCACCGAGGCCGAGGAGGCCCAGCGCGACTTCCACGCGCGGCTCGAGGCTGCATTCGCCGCGACGCACGACAGCGCTCCGCCGACGCCGATCCTGCCCAAGGACGCGGCGAAGGACGACGCGCAGCCTTCGATGCCGACGGGAGTGGAGCGGGGCCGCCTCGCGCAGGTGCTGGAGTCCGTGTCGGCGTGGCCGGCGGGGTTCCACGTGCACCCCAAGCTCGCCAGGCAGCTCGAGGCCCGCCGCGCGATGATCGATCAGGACTCCGTCGACTGGGCCGCGGCCGAGGCGCTGGCCTTCGGAACTCTGCTGCTCGATGGCCGCGACGTCCGTCTCTCCGGGCAGGACTCGCGGCGGGGAACGTTCAGCCAGCGCCACGCCGTGCTCATCGATCAGGAGACCGGCGCCGAACACGTGCCGCTCGCCGGTCTGGCCGAGGGGCAGGGCCGCTTCGCCGCGCACGACAGCCTGCTCAGCGAGTTCGCGGTGATGGGCTTCGAGTACGGCTACTCGGTGAGCGCGCCCGAGACGCTCGTGCTCTGGGAGGCGCAGTTCGGGGACTTCGTCAACGGGGCGCAGATCATCGTGGACCAGTTCCTGGCCTCGTCGTACGAGAAGTGGAAGCAGTCCTCGGGCCTCGTGCTGCTCCTCCCCCACGGCTTCGAGGGACAGGGACCGGAGCACTCCAGCGCGCGTCTCGAGCGGTTCCTCACGCTGTGTGCCCTCGAGAACATGCGCGTCGCGGTGCCCACGACCGCGGCGCAGTACTTCCACCTCCTGCGCCGCCAGGCCCACCAGCGTCCCTCGAAGCCGCTCGTGGTGATGACCCCGAAGAGCCTGCTGCGCGCGCCGTCGGCCAAGAGCCGCGCCGCCGAGTTCGTCGACGGGAGGTTCGAGCTCGTGCTGGACGATCCGGCTGTGCAGCACGTCGAGGCGGTGACGCGGTTGCTCTTGTGCTCGGGGAAGGTCGCGTACGACCTGATGGCGTTCCGGGCGAAGCACGACGTGCGCGGCACGGCCGTCATCCGCTTCGAGCAGCTCTATCCGTTCCCGGCCGACGACCTCGCCGCCGTGCTCGGCCGCTACCCCGAGGCGAAGGAGATCCGCTGGGTCCAGGAAGAGCCCATGAACATGGGCGCGTGGAGCTACATGCAGGCCCGCCTGCGCACGCGGCTCCCCGCCGATCGCCGCCTCTCGTTCGCCGGCCGCCCGCCGTCGGGCTCCCCGGCCACCGGAAGCCAGAGCATGCACGCGGTCGAGCAGGAGTACCTCGTGCAGCAGGCATTCTACGCATAGAGGGTGGAAAGCCCGCGCGCCTCGGCATACCTTTCGGACCATGAATCGAGCAAGCAGACACGCCGCCGCCGCGCTGGTCACCGGCTTCGGCACGTCCCTCGCCATGTGGGTGCTGGGCTTCGCGCTGCGCATGCCGCCGGCCGCGACGCCGGGCTGGCTCGTGCTGGCGCTGCTTCTCGTGGTGCTGGCTGCCGGCGGCGCGTTCGCCGGGGGGGGAACCGGCGCCGGCGCGCGGGCCGGGGCGGCCGCGGGGCTCGTCGCCTCACTGGTGAACCTGCTGGTGCTGGGGAGCCTGCTGGGCGGCGAGGAGCCGAACCGCCTCGTTCCCGTCGCGGCGCTGTGGATCCCCGGTTCGCTCGTCTGCGGGGCCGCCTGCGGCGCGCTCGGCGCGCTCGCCGTGGGCCGCGGACCCGCGCCGGCAGTCCCGCCCGACTGGACGGCGGTCTTCGCGCGGATCGGCGCGCTGGCCACGCTCGCGCTGGTGATGCTCGGGGGGCTGGTGACGAGCCACGAAGCCGGACTGGCCGTCGTCGACTGGCCGAACTCGTACGGCTACAACATGTTCCTGTATCCGCTCTCACGTATGGTCGGAGGGATCTGGTACGAGCACGCCCACCGCCTGTTCGGATCCCTCGTCGGCCTCACCACCCTCGCCCTCTTCTTCCGCCTGCTCGCTTGCGAGCCGCGCCGCTCGGTGAAGGCGTGGGGCGCCGCCGCCGTCGTGCTCGTCATCGCCCAGGGGATCCTCGGCGGGCTGCGCGTCACCGGACACTTCACCACCGCGGCCACGCCGGATGCGGTCCGCCCCAGCCTCGCGCTGGCCATGGTTCACGGCGTCGCCGGACAGCTCTTCTTCGCCTGGATGGTGTGCCTCGCCGCGCTGACCTCGCGCACGTGGAAGGAGCGGACCGGAGCGGTGGTGACCGACGCCGCCGGCACCGACCGCACCGTCTCCTGGATCGTGATCGGCGCACTGCTCATCCAGCTCCTGCTCGGCGTGCGCGTTCGCCACACCGGCGAGGGCGTCATGCTGCACATCACCTTCGCGGTCGTCGTGCTGGCCGTCATCGTGCTGGCCGGAGTGCGCACGCTCGGCAACTACTCGGGGGTGGTCGCCCTGCGCAAGTCCGCGGGGGCGCTGCTCGGCCACGGGGTCACGCAGCTCGTGCTCGGCGGCTTCGCCTTCTTCCTCGTGAATCTCCGCTCGGGCGAGGGGACGCCGCCGGCGAGCGAGGTGTGGGTGACGACGCTGCACCAGACCGTCGGCGCGTTGCTGCTGGGCAACGCGGCCATCCTCGCCGCGTGGTCCCGCCGGCTGCTCACGACCGGGGACGCCGGGGCGGCAGCATCGTGAGCGGCGCGGTCGTCTGCGACCAGGTCGGACACAGCTACGGCACGCGCGTGGCGCTCGATGCGGTGACGCTGGAGGTTCCGCGGGGAAGCCTGTTCGCGCTGCTGGGACCGAACGGCGGCGGGAAGAGCACGCTCTTCCGCATCCTGGCCACGCTGTTCCGGCCGACGCGCGGCCGCGCGACGGGTCTGGGTCACGACGTGGCGAATCAGGCGAGCGGCGTGCGCCGCGCGATCGGCGTGGCTTTCCAGGCTCCCGCGCTCGACAAGAAGCTCACCGTCCGCGAGAACCTGACGCACCAGGGCCACCTGTACGGACTCCGGGGCCGGCGCCTCGCCGCCCGGATCGACGAGCTGCTGGCGCTGTTCCGGCTGGGCGAACGCGCCCGGGACCGCGTCGAGACGCTCTCCGGCGGTCTCGCCCGGCGCGTGGATCTGGCCAAGGCGCTGCTGCACGCGCCGCCGGTGCTGCTGTTGGACGAGCCGTCCACCGGACTCGACCCGGGCGCGCGGCGCGAGCTGCTGGAGACGCTGACGTCGCTGCGGGATGGCGGCACCACCGTGCTGCTGACCACCCATCTGACCGACGAGGCCGCCCGCGCGAGCCACGTGGCCATCCTGGACCGGGGGAAGCTCGTCGTCCTGGGCGCGCCGGACTCGCTCGTGGCCGAGATCGGCGGAGACGTCGTGACGCTCGACTCCGAGGACGCGCCCGGCCTCGCGCGGGAGATCGGTGCGCGCTGGGGCACGCGGGCGACGACCGAAGGCGGCGTGGTTCGCCTCGAGCACGCGCGCGCCGCGGATCTGCTGCCGGAGCTGCTGCAGACTTTCGGAGACCGGGTGCGCTCGGCGAAGGTTTCGCACCCGACGCTCGAGGACGTGTTCTTCCACCGGACCGGCAGGACGTTCTCGCCGGACGGGACCGACCGCGATGCGTGACCCCTTGTGGCTGCCGGCGGCCTCCCTGTGGCGGCGCGAGATGGTGCGGTTCTTCCGCCAGCCGAGCCGCATCATCGGCTCGCTGGGCACGCCCTTCCTCTTCTGGCTGTTGCTCGCCTCCGGACTCGGGCCGTCGTTCCGGCCGATGTCGACGGACGCGGGCTCCTTCGTCTACTTCCTTCCGGGGGCGCTGGTCCTGGTGCTGCTCTTCACCTCCATCTTCGCGAACATCTCCGTGATCGAGGACCGCCGCGAGGGCTTCCTTCAGAGCGTGCTCGTGGCGCCGGTTCCGCGCATCGCCGTCGTGGCAGGCAAGGTGCTGGGCGCCGCCACCATCGCCGTGCTCCAGGGAGCCGCGCTCGTCGCCGCGGCGGCGGCCGGGGGCGTGGACGTCTCCGGCGCCGACCCGGGCGGGACGCTGCTCGCCGTGGTCGTGCTGGCGGTGGGGATCTCCGCGTTCGGGTTCTGCTTCGCCTGGCAGCTCGAGTCGATTCAGGGCTTCCACGGGGTGATGAACCTGCTGCTCATGCCCATGTGGGTCCTCTCCGGCGCGCTCTTTCCCCTGGACGGCCTCCCGCGGATTCTCCAGGCGCTCGTGCGCCTGAACCCGGTCACGTATGGACTGGCCTGGATCCGCCACTCCTTCGGGGAGAGCGGGACGGACCTGCCCGCCCGGGATCCGGCGGCGCTCGTCTCGATCGCCTTCGCCGCGGCGGCTCTGGCCGCCGCCGCCTTCGTGGCAGGGCGCGCTCCCGGCGACGGGATTCTCCGCCGCTTCGTCCGGACGCGCGGGGGCTCGTGAACCGCGGCGATTCCGCGGCCGAGTTCGTGCTTGAACCTTTCGTCACATGCCGATAGATTGCCGGGGTTCGTGAACGCCCCGTCCCAGAAGACGCGGGAACGCGGGACTCTCCCGCGGGGCTCCGGGCGCCATCGATCACGCCACGGATAGGGCTCGTGTCGGAAACCAAGAAATCGGATCGAAAGCCCGCATTTCCATCCTGGCTCGACAGTGCGATCAAGGCCGGCGGGATTCTCGCGGGGTTCGGCGCGCTGTACGTGGTCGCGCTCCTTTATTACGGGATCCATCCGCAGGCGATGGACATCGGCTACCAGCCGGAGCAGCCCGTGCCGTATAGCCATGCGCTGCACGCCGGCCAACTCGGGATCGACTGCCGCTACTGCCACAACACGGTCGACCGCTCGCCCTTCGCCTCCATCCCGCCCACCCAGACCTGCATGAACTGCCATACGGCGATCCGGCCGGAGAGCGAGAAGCTGGTCCCGGTGCGGGAGAGCCACGCGACCGGGATGCCGGTGGAGTGGGTGCGGGTCCACGACCTGCCGGACTTCGTCTACTTCAATCACAGCGCGCACGTGAACCGTGGCGTGGGCTGCGTGGAGTGCCACGGCCGGGTAGACAAGATGGAGGTGGTCTACTGGGCGAAGCCGCTCTCCATGGCCTGGTGCCTGTCGTGCCACCGGAACCCGGATGATCGCCTTCGCCCGCTGGACCAGATCACCAACATGAGCTGGGAGCGCCCGGACGACCCGAACTACGGGGCGCAGCTGCGCAAGGCGCTCGACGTGAACCCTTCGCAGGATTGCTCGACATGCCACCGGTAGACGACGACAAGCACGGATACTGGCAGAGCCTCGCCGAGCACGACTCGACGCCGGAGTTTCGTGAGGCTTCGGAGCGCGAGTTCCTGGAGCTGCTCCCGGAGGAGTTCAGCGCGGGATCGCGGCGACGGTTCCTGCAGCTCATGGGTGCGTCCGTGGCGCTCGCCGGTGCGGGGTGCGGTGGGGTGGACCCGGACTGGCCGAAGTACCGCACCGCCAAGATCTTGCCGCTGGCGTTCCGCGCGCCCGGGGTCGATCCCGGGAAGCCGTTCTGGTTCGCCACGTCGATGGAGCTTTCCGGTGTCGCCAAGCCGGTGCTGGCCAAGAGCTACGACGGCCGCCCGATCAAGATCGAGGGCAACCCGGAGCACCCCGCATCGCTGGGCGCGGCCGACCTGCTCGCCCAGGCCAGCGTGCTGGAGCTGTACGATCCGGCGCGCAGCCAGGCGCCGTGCCGCTTCGACGGCGGCCGAGTCACCGAGGCGACGTGGGAAGTGCTCGCCTCGGAGATGCACCCGGTCGTCGACGCAGCGCGCGCCCGGCGCGGGCAGGGCCTCGCCATCCTGAGCGAGGCGACCAGCTCCCCGTCGTTCGCCGCGCTGCGCGCCCGGCTCTCCGAGACGTACCCGGCGGCAGCCTGGTACGAGTGGGAGCCGCTCACCCGCGACGCGGCCCGGGAGGGCGCGCGGCTCGTGTTCGGCCAGCCGCTGCGCACGCACCTGCACATCGCAGACGCCGACGTAGTCGTCAGCCTGGACGACGACTTCCTGTTCGCGCACCCGCAGGCCGTGGCGCACGCCCGTGCATTCGTGGCGCGCCGGCGGGCCGAAGACGGCACGATGAGCCGGCTCTACGTGCTGGAGAGCGCGTACTCGATCACCGGAAGCCAGGCCGACGACCGTCGCGCGGTGCCGCCCGGCGCCCTTCCGCAGGTCGCGTGGGCGCTCGCCGCGCATCTCTTCCTGGAGTCCGGAGTGGCGCTGCCGCCCGAGCTCGGCCACCTGCAGCCGCTCCTGACCGGCGCGCGCGCGCACGGCGAGCACTGGCCGTTCGTCGCGCGGATCGCCGGCGAGCTCGCCGAGAAGCGCGGCCATGGTCTGGTGACCTGCGGACCGACGCAGCCGGCCGGCGTGCACGCGCTCGTGCACTTGATGAACGCGGCGCTCGGCAACGCCGGGCACACGGTCACGTACACGGCGGAGCCGGCGGCGGATCGCGCCACGCACGCCGGGTCCATTTCGGCGCTCGCCGCGGAGCTCCAGGCCGGCCGCGTCGATGCGCTCATCCTGCTGGGTGGGAACCCGGTCTTCGACGCGCCCGCCGACCTCGGCTTCGAGGCGTCGATGCGCAAGGCCGGCGTACAGCTGCACCTCTCCCTGCATCGCAACGAGACGAGCCTCGCCTCCACCTGGCACGCGCCGCGGGCGCACTACCTCGAGGCCTGGTCGGACGCGCTCTCCTGGGACGGGACTTACACGCTCGCGCAGCCGCTGATCCAGCCCCTGTTCGGCGGCCTGACGCCGGCCGAGCTGCTGAGCCTTCTGCTGGAGGACCGTGCCGCGGACGGGCTCGCGCTCGTGCGCGCAGGCTTCGCCGCGGCGGTCGGTGGCGGCGACGCGGAGTGGACCCGCGCCGTGCACGACGGGTTCGTGGCCGGCTCCGCGCCGGCGGCGGTGCTGCCGGACCTCGCCCCCGCCGCTTGGAAGCCGGCGACCTCGGACTTCGAGTGGCATGCGCCTTCCGGCTCGACGGTGGAGGTCGCGCTGCGCGGCTCGGCCACGATCCACGACGGTCGCTTCGCGAACCACCCGTGGCTGATGGAACTCCCCGACCCGATGACGAAGCTCACCTGGGACAACGCCGCGCTGCTGAGTCCGCTGACCGCGCGCGCTCTCGGCCTCTCCCACGGCGACGTCGTACGGCTCTCCAAGGGCGAGCGCTCGCTCGAGCTGCCCGTGTACCTCATGCCCGGCCAAGCACGGGGGTCCGTGACGGTCGCTCTGGGCTGGGGTCGGAGGGCCGGAGGCGCGGTCGCCGTGCCGCAGAAGCGGCGCCGCGAAGGCGGCGGCTTCGACGCCTACGTGCTGCGCACCTCGCAAGCGCTGTGGACCGTGCCCGGCGTCGAGATCGCCGCGACCGGGGGCAGATACCCGCTCTCCGGCACGCAGGATCACCACGCGATCTTCAACCCGGAGCAGGGCCGCGGCCAGGCCCGCCGGCTCCACCAGCTCTACCGCGAAGCGACGCTGTCCGAGTACCGCGAGCATCCCGACTTCGCGAAGCACGTGGTGCACCATCCGCCGCTCGTCTCGCTCTGGAAGGAGCACGACTACAGCACCGGGCACCGCTGGGGCATGACCATCGATCTGGCCGCCTGCATCGGCTGCGGAGCCTGCGTCGTGGCCTGCCAGGCGGAGAACAACTCGCCGACGGTGGGCAAGGCGGAGGTGGCCCGCGGCCGCGAGATGCACTGGATCCGCGTGGACCGCTACTTCCACGGCGATCCCGATCAGCCGAGGGCGATGCACCAGCCGGTTCCCTGCCAGCAGTGCGAGAACGCGCCGTGCGAGCAGGTCTGCCCCGTGGCGGCCACCGTGCACAGCCACGAGGGCTTGAACGACATGGTCTACAACCGCTGCGTGGGCACCCGGTACTGCTCGAACAACTGCCCGTACAAGGTGCGGCGCTTCAACTGGTTCAACAACAGCGACCGCAAGTACAACCGGCCGGACCTCTTCAAGATGCAGCGCAATCCGGACGTGACCGTCCGCGCGCGCGGCGTCATGGAGAAGTGCACGTACTGCATCCAGCGCATCAAGGCCGTGACCATCCCGGCGAAGAACGAGCGGCGGGCCGTGCGCGACGGCGAGATCGTGCCGGCCTGCGCGCAGACCTGCCCGACGCAGGCCATCGTGTTCGGGGATCTGAACGACACCGGGAGCCGCGTCCGCCGGAACCAGGATGACGCGCGCGCCTACGCCATGCTCGGCGAGCTCAACGTAAAGCCGAGAACGCTGTATCTGGCGAAGGTGCGCAACCCGTCGTCCGGCGAGCGTTCGGAAGCTCCCGGCCACCACGCGGGCGTTCCCTCGGCCGAGCCAGGGGGCCGCGCCTAGGTCATGACCACGACGACGATCGAGCGCAGCATGGACAACACCCACGAGGAGCCGGGGCAGCGTCCTGTCCTGGTACTCGGCCGGAACGACTACGCCAGCATCACCGAGAAGGTCTGCCGGATCATCGAGGAGCCGGTATCCCGGACCCCGCGCGGCTGGTGGATCCTGTTCGGCATCTCCTCGTTCCTGGTCGGCGTGCTGCTGACCATGGTCGGATACCTCTTCTACAAGGGTACCGGCGTCTGGGGCGTGAACAACCCCGTCGGCTGGGGCTTCGCCATCGTCAACTTCGTGTTCTGGGTCGGCATCGGGCACGCCGGCACGCTGATCTCGGCGATCCTCTTCCTCTTCCGGCAGAGCTGGCGCACGGCGATCAACCGCTCCGCGGAAGCCATGACGATCTTCGCGGTCATCTGCGCCGGCCTCTTCCCCGGGATCCACGTCGGGCGTGTGTGGATGGTCTGGTGGCTCTTCCCCATCCCGGACCAGCAGCTGTGGACCTGGCCGAACTTCCGGAGCCCCCTGCTCTGGGACGTCTTCGCCGTCGGCACGTACTTCACCGTGTCGCTGCTGTTCTGGTACATGGGCATGATCCCGGATCTGGCGACGCTGCGCGACCGCGCGGCGAACCGCGTCCGCGAGCTGATCTATGGGTTCTTCGCCCTCGGCTGGCGCGGCTCCAACCGCCACTGGCAGCGCTACGAGCGCGCCTACCTTTGTCTGGCCGCGCTGGCCACGCCGCTCGTGCTCTCTGTGCACTCCGTGGTGAGTTTCGACTTCGCCGTGTCGCAGATCCCGGGGTGGCACACCACGATCTTCCCGCCGTACTTCGTCGCCGGCGCGATCTTCTCCGGTTTCGCGATGGTGCTGTTCCTTCTGGTGATCGCCCGCTCCGTGTACGGGCTCCAGGAAGTCATCACGCTGCACCACCTCGAGAACATGAACAAGATCATCCTGGCGACCGGCTCGATGGTGGGCTATGCGTACGGGGTCGAGTTCTTCATCGCCTGGTACAGCGGGAATCCCTACGAGACCTTCACGTTCACGAACCGGGCCTTCGGGCCTTACTGGTGGGCGTACTGGATCATGGTCACGTGCAACGTGGTCTGCCCGCAGCTCTTCTGGTTCCGGAGGATCCGGCAGAGCATCCCGGCCATGATGGTGATCGCGTTCTTCGTGAACGTGGGCATGTGGTTCGAGCGCTTCGTGATCGTCATCACGTCGCTGTCGGCGGACTACCTGCCGTCGAGCTGGGACATGTACTGGCCCACCTGGGTCGACATGCTGACGCTGATCGGCAGCTTCGGGTTGTTCTTCATGCTGTTCCTCCTGTTCCTGCGCTTCCTGCCCATGGTGGCCATGGCGGAGGTGAAGGTGGTGCTGGCCCGCACGCACGAGACCGAGCACGGCGATCACGGCCCGGCGGCGAAGGGCACGCTCGCGGAGGCCGCGCGATGAGCGAGCACCACGGAGCGAAGCGCACCGACGGGGCCGGAACGCCGCGGCTCGCCGGGTACCTCGTGGAGTTCGAGACCGCGTCGTCGCTGCGCGTGGCCTGCGAGAAGGTCCGCGACGCGGGTTTCACGCGCTGGGACGCGCACACGCCGTTCCCGGTGCACGGGCTCGACGTGGCCATGGGCCTCAAGCCGACCGTGCTGCCCCGGCTCGTGTTCGCCGGCGGCTTCGCCGGAGCGGCCATCGGGCTCGGCCTGCAGTGGTGGGCCAACGCGGAGAACTTCCCGCTGATCATCAGCGGCAAGCCCTTCTGGAGCATCCCGGCGAACATCCCGGTCACGTTCGAGCTGACCGTGCTCCTCGCCGCGCTCACCGCCTTCCTGGGGATGCTGGTGCTCAACGGATTCCCGCGGCTGCACCATCCGGTGTTCACCAGCACTCGCTTCCGCAGGGCGTCGATCGACCGCTTCTTCCTCAGCGTGGAAGCGGCGGATCCGCACTTCGAAGAGCAGTCCACCCTGGTGCTGCTGCGCGGGCTGGGCGGCACTCATCTCGAGCGGCTGGAGGTCTGACATGCCGCGCTGGATGATCCCGACCTTGGTGGTGCTCGCGGCGGCGTCGATCGTTCCCGCGGCGCTCATCGCCCGGGCGCGCGCCACTCACCAGGCCACGCCGCGCATCAACATCATCCCGGACATGGACTACCAGCCCAAGTACCTGCCGCAGACCGCCAATGCGATGTTCGCCGACGGCCGCGCCGCCCGCGAGTTTCCCAAGGGCACGGTGGCGCGCGGCGCGCTCCTCGAGGACGAGCACCTGCAGCGCGGCCTCGTCGGGGGCGATTGGGCGACGTCCTTCCCCATGACCGTCACCGACTCGTTGATGAGCCGCGGCCGGCAGCGTTTCGAGATCTACTGCGCGCCCTGCCACGGGCTCGACGGCGCCGGGCAGGGCCTGGTCGCCAGGCGCGCGGATCAGCTCATGCAGATGGGGGCCGCGCAGTGGACGCCACCGCTCTCCGTGCACGACGACGTCGTCCGGCAGCGCCCCGTCGGCCACCTGTTCAACACCATCTCCTACGGCATCCGCACCATGCCGGCGTACGGACCGCAGATCAGCGTGGCGGACCGCTGGGCCATCGTGGCGTACGTGCGGGCATTGCAGAGGAGCTCCCGGGCGAGCGTCGCCGACGTCCCCGCGGAAGACCGTTCCCTGCTGGCGGGAGGCTGAGATGACGAGCGCTCGCAAGGTCCCGGATCTCTCGGCCGTTCGCCTGTCCCTGGATGGGGCGGCCGGGCGCATCGCCGGCGCGGGCTTCGGTGTCGGCGCGGTCGGGCTCCTCGCCTCCGGCGCGCTCGCGGCCGGCGGCAGCGCAGCCTGGAGCCGCGCCGTCCAGGCCTGGCTGGTGAACTGGGTCTTCTTCCTGTCGCTGACCCTCGGCGCGCTCTTCTTCGTGCTGCTGCAGCACGTCGCCAAGGCCGGCTGGAGCGTCGTCGTTCGAAGACTCGCGGAGGGCTTCGCCGCGAACTTCGCGCTGCTCGCCGTGCTGTCGATCCCGGTCCTCGCGGGGCTGCCCCACGTGTTCGAGTGGGCGCGGCCCGAGATCGTCGAGCACGATCATCTCTTGCAGGCCAAGCGCGCGTACCTGAACCCCGCTCTGTTCGTGGCCCGCATGGCCGCCTACTTCGTGGTCTGGATCGCGCTCTCCGAGTGGATGTTCTGGAGCTCGGTGAAGCAGGACGAGAGCGGCGATCCCTCGATCACCGGCCGACTGCAGACGATGTCCGGACCGGCGATCTACCTCTTCGCCCTGACCACGACCTTCGCCTCGTTCGACCTGCTCATGTCCCTGGAGCCGCGCTGGTTTAGCACCATCTTCGGGGTGTACTTCTTCTCGGGTAGCGCGCTCTCGTGCTTCGCCCTCCTGCCGCTGGTCGCGTTCCTGCTGCAGCGGAGCGGCAGGCTGGTCGGGATCGTCTCCGTCGAGCACTATCACGACATGGGCAAGCTGATGTTCGCGTTCGTCGTCTTCTGGTCGTACATCGCGTTCTCGCAGTACATGCTGATCTGGTACGCGAACATCCCGGAGGAGACGACGTGGTTCCTGGCGCGGCTGACCGGTTCGTGGACCGGCTTCAGCTGGTTCATCCTGCTCGGGCACTTCCTGGCGCCGTTCCTGTTCCTGATCTCCCGGATCCCGAAGCGGCATCCCTCGGTCCTGGTGGTCGGCTCGCTCTGGCTCCTGCTCGCGCACTGGGCGGACCTGTACTGGATCGCGATGCCGTCGATCGGGGACGGGACGTCGGGCAAGGTGCCGTTCCACCTGCTGGATCTGACCACCTTCCTGGCCATCGGCGGGTTCTGGGTCGGGGCCTGGGCGCTGCGCATGCGGGGACGCTCGCTGCTGGCCCGCCGCGACCCGCGGCTCAGCGAGTCCCTGGCATTCGAGAACTTCTGAGGTGAGCTCCTTGTCGAAGCACGTCGACGATCCCATCGCGAGCGCCACGGCCATCGTGGTGGTGGTCTTCTCGCTGGCGGTGGCGATCACCCTGATCGCGCTGCAGGCGTACTACGGGCGCGCCACCGCGCGGGAGCTGGAGGTCAAGTTGCTGCGGCCCACGCCGGAAGAGCGCGCCCTGGTGGAGGCCGCGCAGCGCGAGAGCCTGGCGGGCTACCGCTGGGTGGATCGGGACGCCGGTGTCGTCACCATTCCGATCGACCGCGCCATGCATCTCGTCGTCGAGGAGCTCGCCGGCGGCGGAGATTCACGATGAGACCGCGCGGCTGGCTCGGGCCGGTGGCGTGGATCCTGGCGGTTGCGCCGGCCGCAGCGCAGCTCGTCGAGGACGTCCCCGACGAGCTCGTCGGCGTGGGCATCACCGAGCACCTCGACCAGCCGCTTCCGCTCGACCTCACCTTCCGTGACGAGGCCGGCGAGACCGTGTCCCTCGGCAAGTACTTCGAGCCGGGCAAGCCGGTCGTTCTGAACCTCGTCTATTTCAGCTGCCCGATGCTCTGCAACGTCTTCCTGGACGGCTTCACCGAGAGCCTCGGCGACCTGGAATGGACTCCGGGGAACGAGTTCGAGATCGTCACGGTGAGCATCGACCCCGAGGACGGACCGGAGGGTGCGGCGGCGAAGCGCACGCATTACGTCGAGAAGCTCGGTCGGCCCGAGGCGGCTGCCGGCTGGCATTTCCTCACCGGCAGCGACACCGACATCCACCGGCTGGCCGACGCCATCGGGTTCGGGTACCGCTTCGACGAGAACTCCGGCGAGTACATGCACTCCGCCGGGATCTTCCTGGCCACGCCCGAGGGCAGGCTCTCGAGGTATCTCTACGGCGTCATCTTCGACGAGCAGACGCTTCGCCTCTCCCTGGTCGAGGCCTCCGACGGCAGGATCGGCACGGCGATGGATCAGGTGCTGCTCTTCTGCTTCGCCTATGATCACACCGAGGGTCGTTACGGCCCCGCGGCCATGAACCTCATGCGGGGCTTCGCCGCTCTCACCTTGCTGGTCCTGGCCGTCTTCCTCGCGGCGCAGTGGAGGCGGGACGCGGCTCGACGGCACGCGGTCACGCTGGGAGCGCGATCGTGATCGGACTCTTCCGCGGGATGCACGGAGCGGACGCCCTGCTCGCCGCCGGCGAACGCACGTTCTGGCTGCCGGAGGGCCGGTCCACGTTCGCTTCGGACATCGACAGTCTCTTCTATCTCATCTACTGGGTCTGCGTGTTCTTCTTCCTGCTGATCCTGGGGATGGCCGTCTGGTTCCTCGTGAAGTATCGGCGCCGCGGCGAGGAGGTGGTCGTCCAGAAGAGCGCACACCACAACACCTTCCTCGAGCTCATCTGGAGCGGCATCCCGCTGCTCATCTCCCTCGCGATCTTCGTGCTGGGGTTCCGCGGATACATGGACCTGGTGACGCCGCCCGAGAACGCGTACCAGATCCAGGTCGACGCCCAGAAGTGGAGCTGGTCGTTCACCTACCCCAACGGGTACGTCGACAGCGAGCTGCACGTGCCGGCGGGCAAGCCGGTCCGCTTGATCATGTCGTCCCAGGACGTCCTGCACAGCTTCTTCGTTCCGGAGCTGCGCACCAAGAACGACGTGATCCCGGGGCGCTACACGACCGTGTGGTTCAACGCGGACCGCCCCTTCGAGGGTACCGTGTTCTGCACCGAGTACTGCGGCACGAACCACTCGCAGATGCAGTCCCTGTTCGTGGCGCACGATCCCGCCGAGTTCCAGAAGTGGCTGGATAACGCCAGCCGCTGGTGGGAAGGCATGGAACCGGCCGAGGCTGGCGCCCTGCTCTACCAGAAGCGCGGCTGCGCGCAGTGCCACTCCGTGGACGGCTCGGGCGGCATCGGGCCGACGTTCCAGGGATCGTTCGGCAACCGCCGGCAGTTCGCCGACGGCCAGACCGCCGACATGGACGAGAACTACATCCGCCAGTCGGTCCTCGAGCCTCGGGCGAGAATCGTGGCGGGGTTCGATCCGGTGATGCCCACGTTCCAGGGCCGTCTCAAGGACGAGGAGATCGCCGTACTGATCGCGTACATCAAGAGCCTGAGCGGCAGCTGACACGGAGGTTCCGCATGACGACCTCGAATCCCGCCATCGGCGTCGAGCCCCGGGAACTGCACGCGGGCCATCGCCCGGGGGAGAACTACCTGAACCAGGGCCGCGGCCTGAAGTCCTGGCTGCTGACGCTCGACCACAAGCGCATCGGGGTCATGTACTTGGTTTCCACGCTCGGCGCGTTCCTGCTGGGCGGCATCTACGCGCTCATCGTGCGCACCGAGCACCTCACGCCGGGCCGCACCATCATCGATGCGGACACGTACAACCAGATGTTCTCGCTGCACGGCGCCATCATGGTGTTCCTGTTCATCATCCCGTCGATCCCCGCGGCCTTCGGGAACTTCGTGCTCCCGATCATGCTGGGCGCCAAGGACGTGGCGTTCCCCCGGCTCAACCTGTGCAGTTACTACCTGTGGGTCACGGGAGCGCTGTTCGCGGTCATCTCCATCGCCATCAACGCGGTGGACACCGGCTGGACGTTCTACACGCCCTACAGCACGACGACGGCGACCGCGGTCATCCCCGTGGTCTTCGGCGTGTTCATCCTGGGGTTCAGCTCCATCTTCACCGGCCTGAACTTCATCGTCACCATCCACAAGCTCCGCGACAAGCGCATGGGCTGGTTCCAGATGCCGCTGTTCCTGTGGGGCCTCTACGCCACCGCCATCATCCAGGTGCTGGCCACTCCGGTGCTGGCCATCACCTTGCTGCTGCTCATCGTGGAGCGGGCCTTCGGCGTGGGCATTTTCGATCCGGGCCTGGGCGGAGACCCGGTGCTCTTCCAGCACTTCTTCTGGTTCTACTCGCACCCGGCCGTGTACATCATGATCCTGCCGGCCATGGGCATCATCTCCGAGCTCATCGCCACGTTCAGCCACAAGCACATCTTCAGCTACCGCTACATCGCCTACTCCAGCATCGCCATCGCCATCTTCGGCTTCCTGGTGTGGGGCCACCACATGTTCGTCGCCGGCCAGTCACCGCTGGTGAGCATGATCTTCAGCGCGATCACCTTCTCCGTGGCCATTCCCTCGGCCATCAAGGTGTTCAACTGGCTGGTGACCATGTACAAGGGCTCGGTCGACCTCAAGACCCCGATGTGGTACGCGCTCATCTTCATCTGGGTCTTCTCCATCGGCGGGCTCACCGGCATCTTCCTGGGAACCTTGGCCGTGGACGTGCACCTGCACGACACGTACTTCGTGGTCGCGCACTTCCACTACGTGATGTTCGGCGGCACGGTGATGGCGCTGCTCGGGGGACTGCACTTCTGGTGGCCGAAGTTCTTCGGCCGCATGTACGACGAGCGGTGGGCGAAGCTCGCCACGCTCCTCGTGTTCGTCGGGTTCAACCTGACGTTCTTCACCCAGTTCATCATCGGCTCACGGGGGATGCCGCGCCGCTACTTCATGTATCCGGAGGAGTACACGGCCTGGCACGTGGCCTCCACCATCGGGTCCTACATCATGGCCGCCGGCTTCTTCCTGACCGCGGGGTACCTGATCCGCTCCTTGTTCACCGGGGCGAAGGCGCCGGCGAACCCCTGGGGAGCGGCCACGCTGGAGTGGCAGGTCCCCTCACCGCCGACGCTGCACAACTTCGACCACGCCGTCCCCGACCCGGGAGACCCCTACGACTTCGAACGTATGAAGTACGATCCCAAGGCTCGGTCCTGGAGCCGGCTGCCGGGGGCGCCCGGTGCCGCCCGATGAAGGAGCCTCGATGAACGAGAGCGCATCCCACGCGGAGCTGCCTCCGCACCGCTGGCACCACTTCGAGAGCGCCGAGCAGCAGTTCGACTCGGGCAAGCTCGGGATGTGGCTCTTCCTGGCCACCGAAGTGCTCATGTTCGGCGGCCTGTTCTGCGCCTACACCATCTATCGGGGAACACACCCGGACATCTTCCACTTCGGGCACCAGTTCCTGGACAAGAAGTGGGGCGGGATCAACACGATCGTTCTGATCTGCAGCAGCCTGACCATGGCCTGGGGAGTGCGGGCGGCCCAGCTCGGCCAGAAGAAGCTGCTGGTCACCATGCTCTCGCTCACGCTGGCCTGCGCCGGCGGGTTCATGGCCATCAAGTACGTGGAGTACAAGGCGAAGATCGAGCACGGGCTGCTGTGGGGCAAGAACTACCACCCGGAGGTGCACGGCGAGCACGACGCGGCCGGGACGCACGGCGACGCACCCGCCACGCCGGTCACGGGGGAGCGACGCTCCTGGAGCACGGAGACGACGGAGTCCTCGACCATAGCACCCGGAGCGTCCGCGCCGCGCGGCCTGGCCACCGGGCGCCCGGCCCCCGCCGAGCACCAGTCGGAGAGCCCGCCCAACGCGCACATCTTCTTCGGCATCTACTTCGCGATGACCGGACTGCACGGCATCCACGTCCTCGCGGGGATGATCGTGATCACCTGGCTCATCGTGGTCGCCGGGCGCTTCGGGCCGGCCTACTTCACGCCCGTGGACCTGGTGGGCTTGTACTGGCACATCGTCGACCTGATCTGGATCTTCCTCTTCCCGCTGCTCTACCTGATCGACTAGGGGACGCCGAATGAGCTCGTCGCATTCTCACGGGGAAGCAGGGCACGAACACGGCAGCGTCGGGCACATCGTGCCGCTGCGCATCCTCTTCGGCACGTGGGCGGCACTCATCGTGCTCACCGTGGTCACCGTGGGGTCGACGTACATCGACCTCGGCGACCTCAACATCGTCATCGCGCTGCTCATCGCCGTGGTCAAGTCGGCCTTTGTGGTACTGTTCTTCATGCACCTGAAGTACGACAAGCCGTTCCACGCGATCGTCTTCGTCAGCGCGACGCTGTTCGTGATGCTGTTCATCAGCTTGGCGCTCATGGACAGCAAGGAGTACCTGCCGAGCAAGATCCCCGGCTACGCCTCCGAGCTCGCTCCGATCGGCGAACCGGCCGCCGCGGAGACGGCCCCGGCGGCCACCGAAGGCGCGGCCCCCGCCGACGGGGCAGCCCATCCGGCCGAGGGCGAAGCTCCCGCCGCCGGCACGGAAGCGCCTGCCGGGCACTGACCGGCGCCGGTCTCCCGTCGCCCGGGGCCGCCGGAGGTCGGAATTCGGATGAAGGTCCACCCGACCCGGGACGCCGGCTCGACCCACGGGAACGGCAAGGGGCACCCCGAGGTCGCCACCAAGGAGAACCCGGCACCCGGAGCCGGACCCTTCGGCCTGGCGATCTTCCTCGTGTCGCTCGCCGTGCTCTTCGCCGCGAGCGTCATCGCGTTCGTGGCCCTGCGCCTGGGTTCCCACGCCTGGCAGGCCACGGAGCCTCCGCCCCTTCCCCGCACGCTGTGGCTCAGCACTGCGCTCATCGCGGCCGGCAGCGTCACTGCGGAGATCTCGCTGCGGGCCGCCCGTGCCAACCGTCAGACGGCGCTGCGCGTGACCCTCTTCGCCACGCTGTTCCTCGGGGTCGCGTTCCTGGCGAGCCAGACGTGGAGCTGGCTCCGGCTCGTCGAGGCCCGCACCACGCTCACGACGAGCCTCTACGGATGGCTCTTCTATTTCCTGACCGGCCTGCACGCGCTGCACCTGATCGGCGGCCTCGTACCGCTGACGGTGATCACGGTCAACGCGTTCTACAGCCGCTACTCGCCGGTCCACCACTCCCCGGTTCGCTTCAGCACGATGTACTGGCACTTCCTGGGCGTCGTGTGGGTGACGCTCTTCGCCGTGCTGGCGCTGGGGCGGTGAGGGTCGTTTCGCGGAAAATATCCACGATGACCTCGCTCAACATCGTGACCGTTTCCCGCGAAACGGGACGCTAGAACACGCGCCCCGGCAGCCGCGTCGGATCGAGCAGCATGAGCAGCAGCAACACCGGCAGGTAGGCGATGCTGGCGAGGAAGAGGCGCCTCGCGGCGATCTCGGAGCCCTCGCGGCAGAGGCGAAGGCCGGCGTGCAGCATCCCCAGGCCCAGCACGGTGGCGCCGGCCAGGTAGAACCAGCCCGTCATGCCCACGAGCGCGGCCGACCACGTGGCCGGGAGCAGGCCGAGGCAGTACACGAAGGCGATGCGGAACGTCGCGCGCCCGTCCGGATCGACGACCGGAAGCATGCGGAATCCTCCGCGCGCGTAGTCGGCGCGGTGCACCCAGGCGATGGCCAGGAAATGCGGGATCTGCCAGACGAAGAGGATGGCGAAGAGCACCCACGCCCCCGCCGAGAGCGTTCCCGTGGCGGCGGTCCAGCCCATCATCGGCGGGACGGCGCCGGAGACCGCACCGACGAGCGTGTTGAGCGTCGTGCGCCGCTTGAGCGGCGTGTACGCCAGCAGGTACGTGACCCAGGAGAAGAGCGCGAGGCCGGCGGTCAGCGGGTTCACCAGCTGCAGCAGCAGGACGAGCCCCGTCGCGGAGAGGCCCAGCGAGAACGCGAATCCCGAACGCGGGGAGATGCGGCCCGAAGGGAAGGGGCGCCCGCGCGTGCGGCGCATCCGGGCATCGGCCGCGGCTTCCCACCACTGGTTCAGCCCGTTGGCCCCGCCGCCCACGAGCGCGGTGCCGATCACCGCCGCGGCGAGGGCCGCCGGGTCCACCGACCCGGAGCTGGCCAGGAGGTAACCCAGCGCGGTCGTCACCAGAACGAGGGCGGTGAGCCGGGGCTTGGTCAGCTCGACGTAGGCGCGCCACGCGGCGGTCCCGACGGCGGCGCGCACATCGGGTTCGGCGGTCGTCCCGACCGCGGCACGCACCTCGGGTTCGGCGGCGGCCGAGCGGGTCGGCGCAGGATTCACGGTGTCCTCTGGGTGCAGGATGCGGCGCGCCATGGTGCGCCAGCCGGAGGGCTGCGTCAAGGCCACGGGGTAGGAGCCACGACCGTCCCTTGCCACGGAGCCCGCGGCGCGTACGATGGATCCTCGCCGGGTCCCGCTCCCCGGGGAGGAATCCACATGCCGCTCCGGAGTCCGGTACACCGCCGTGCGCTCCGGATCGCCGCGGCGGCCGGCGCCGCCCTCGTCGTCGTCGCCGGGCTGCGCCGCGCCGGGCGCACCCCCCCACGTCCCCCGCCCCGGCCCCCCGGCGGCGCCCGCCGGGGGGGGAGCGACAACCAAAGCCCGGGGCGCGGGGGGGGCGAC
>JBQTGV010000044.1:0-80417 GCA_052390515.1 Candidatus Eiseniibacteriota bacterium
TTCGTCGCTATTTTCCTCGTGACGAGTTCGGCGCTGACATCGGGGCAGTCGGCACACGTCTACGATCAGATCGGAGTGGCTCCTAGTGCCCACCTGCTGCACAACCCGCTGACCCTCTGGTTCCTCGGGTGCATGGTGCTCGCGGGAGGGATCGCCGCGGTCCAGATCCTGCCCACGAACGAGCTGGTGCGGCTCTCGGACCGGGGCGGCGGCGTGGACTTCGACTACGCGTCCCAGTTCCCCTACGAGGCGGCGAACTGGAAGCTGTTCTTCCACCCGCACGCCAACGGCGATCCGGGCGCCGCCACGTACCGCGGGAAGGGGATCTTCTGGGAAAACTACGGCTACGTCGGCGTGCTCACGCTCGTGCTCGCGCTGTTCGGCGCCGTCCGCGGATGGAAGCGATGGCACGTGCGGTTCTTCGCCGTCACCGCGGTCGTCTCCTTCCTGCTCGTGCTCGGCCCGGCGACGCCGCTCTACGAGGCGGCGTTCCGCGCCATCCCGGGGATGGGCTTCTTCCGATTCCCGACGCGCTTTCTGCTGATCGTCGACCTGGCGCTCGCGGTGCTGGCCGCGGTGGGCCTCGATGAGCTGCTGGCGAAGCGTTCGGGCTCGAGGCTCGGCTGGGCGGCGTTCGCGGCGGTGACGGCCGACCTGCTGTGGTTCCAGCTTCCGCAGAACCCCGTCGTGGACCTCGCGGCCTGGTCGGCGCCGCCGCCGACGGTGCAGCACCTGCGGAGGGACGACGGGCTCTTTCGCGTCTACTCCCCGCGCGGGAAGGAGACGCACATCGCCGCGTACGCCATGGCGAAGGGCTGGCGCGGCAGCCTCGATCCGTACGTGCAGCAGCGCGACTTCCTGCAGCCGAACACGAACGTCGTCTGGGGCCTCTCGGCCGCCGACGGATACGCGCAGCTCACGCCGAGCTACGTCGTGGACGTGTGGGGCGATCAGAATCGCGCGGGACTGATGCAGCGGACGGCCGGCGCGCGGGACGGGGTGATGGCGCCGGCGCCGGCCTTCGCGAAGGTTCTTGCGCTGTTCAACGTGAAGTACGTGCTGACGCCGTGGAGGATCGAGGCGCCGGAGCTCGCGGCCCGCGGCACCGTCGGCCAGGCGATGCTCTATCAGAACACGGCGGTGTTGCCGCGCGCGTTCGTGGTCCCGGGATTTCGTGTCGTGGCCGGGAGGGAGGAAGCGCTGGGGGCGCTGGCGGCCGAAGACTTCGATCCTTCGCGCGAGGCGGTCCTTTTCGAGGCGCCGCCGGCGCTCGCATCCTCGCCGCGCGCGGTCCACGGCTCGGCGACGATCGAGCACTACGGGAGCGACGCCGTGACGGTGCGCGTTGCGGCCGACGGCGCGGCGCTGCTCGTGCTGGCGGACACGTACTACCCGGGATGGGTGGCTCGCGTAGGCGGCGAGAAGGCGGAGATCCTGCAGGCGAACCTCTGCCAGCGCGCGGTGGTCGTGCCCGCGGGCAGCCATGTCGTGGCGTTCACCTACGAGCCGCGCATCGTGTACGCCGGGGCCGGAATCAGCGCGGTGTCGCTCGTCGCGTGGCTGGGGCTGCTCGTGGTCACCCGAGGTCGTCAGACGAGGTGAGCCAGCGCGGAAGGCAGCGTCTGGGCGTCGAGGCCGTCCCCTTGATGCCGCCCCCCTTCGGAGTAGATCGGCTCCGGCCAGCGAACGTCTCCTCTGGCAGTCCCCGAGAGGGCTAAGAGCAACCGCGCGAACAACTGGAGACTTGCGGAGGTTTCAGGCCCGGTCTGTAGGAACTGGGGATGGATGCTCCATGGGCAGAGTGGCTCCCACTGAATTGACGCCCTGGACTGGCGAGGTAACTCCGTTGGGAGGGATGCGGACACGAATCTCCGCTCGGCCGCCTCAATCTCAGTGTGCCTGCTGGCAGTGACCTCGTCGGTCAGAGCCGGGTACGACTTCTCTGTCAGCGCGAGCGATCAGGATCTCTTCGTGAACTCCATCTGCCCCCAGTGGTGGGCCCAGGAGCCTGTACTTGTGGCTGGTGTGCGGGGACACAAGGGTATCCGCGTTCGAGGGAGGACTGTCAGGAACGTTGTCGGCTCTGTCCTTCGTACCACTGAACGGTGTGATGAACGTGGGCTCGACCAACGACCTTATGCTTGCCATCCCCGCATGCCCACAGGACTCAACGGTCCTAGGGTACTGGATTGTTCAGGATGCTGGGGGTTACGCGTGCTTGACTTTGTCCCACGGTGGTTTTGGTCGGCTCGCAGCGGTGAACTGTGATGATCCCAATGACGTGACGCTTTCCCCAAGAGCTACGGGCTTCGCTTCAGATGGAAGCGTGCCATGCGTCCTGGACGGGAACGCCTGCTCCCACTCCGAGCAAGCTGGTAGTGGCTTGGTGATTGGATACGGGAAGGAGTTAAGCCCGCCGTACGAGTTCACCGGCATCGAACATCGGTACTGTACCTGAACGGTTTGCAGTACTTCCCACAACAGGGAGTCAAAAGCAAGAACCTCCAATATCGCCGGAGCTGGCCCTTGCCGGTGCGCAAGTCGAGCAACTGGACCGTGAGGTTCGAGCGGCAATTGACGGTTTAGCTGTGTCTGAACGGCTCAAGCTGGCCCAGCAGATGTATGAGTCATCCGGGATTGTCAAGTCCGTCACTGTGCTACCAGGGGGTGTTGGTCTTCTGGTCCATTGGGTGAGCTTGCCGTTCCCGGAGGAAGTCATGCTTGACATCAAGCGTCCCAGCAACGTGGCTCCTACGGCCCCACGCCCGCCTGGAGTAGAGCACTCACAGCTAATCGCGATGTTCTGGGAGCTCGTGAGCAGAGGCGGCGCAGTCGCGTTCCGTGATGATTACTTTGTGCTGAGCGGTGCGAAGGACCGTGCATCGAGAACGCGCAATCTGCTCCAAACACTGGCCGATGGTGGAACCCCTGACGAAGGCGATTACGAGGGAACACTGCTGTCACAAGCTCTGGTTCGCCGGTCGGTCCTCGGCGCTCAGGGCCTGGAATCGGGGGAGGCTGCCCATGAGTAGGTTTGGTGCACTCTCACTCGTCAGGACGTTGCAGGAGAACTTTGAAGGGGGCGGACTAAAGCGACTAATCTGGGATCAGCGTTGATTCAGGCGGTGTTCGGGTTGGTCCTGGAGTCTACTTTGCCCAACTGACGACGTCGGACAGGCCGGTCGGAACGACCAGGATCGTCGTGGTTCGCTGAGCGGCTTCTGCCTGGGGCGGTGGCGGCCGGTGACTGTTCTCCCGAAACCCTCCGTGGGCCGGTCGAACCGGCGAGGTGGGAACCCTAACCGGCGCCACGCTCGAAGTCGACCGTAGAGCGTCTTCAGTTGCAGTACGGGCAGAACACGCGCGGCTCGCATTGAACGGTCGAGGCGAGCGAGCCGCAGTAGGCGTCCGTGTTCACCCCAGCGCCACCTCCACGCGGTGCGAGACCGGCACCCGCTCGTCCGGCGTGAGGATCCCGGCGAGGTTCAGCGGATCCGCCGCGGACACGCTCACCGCCTCACGCCCGCCTTCCCTGCGCACGCGGCGCAGCAGCTCCACCGCTCCGGGAAGCGCGTACTGCTCGCCGGCGAAGCCCCCGACGAAGCGCCCGCCGCGAATGTCGCCGCGCAGCTCGAGCAGGCGGTAGACGCGGATCAGGTCACGCCAGGGGATGGGTTGTTTCTCGCGGAGCAGCACGCGGCGGAATACCACGCCCCACCGCGCTAGCAGCTTCCGCGCGATGAACTCGGAGTCGGCTGCGTCGGCGCCTCTCACGCCGGCAAGTCCGCCGCCGGCAGCACGCACGCCGCCAGTCGCCGCGCCGCCGCTCGCCTCCGCCGCGCGGAGGAGACTCCACCGCCCCACGCCGGCCACGGGCTGCCGCCGCCGGGACGGCGGTGCGAGGAGCTGGCGTAGCCCGCGGAACGTGTCGCAGGTGACCGCTCCGCGTGCGATCAGTTCCCCGAGCCCGGCCTCGAAGTGCTCGGGAAGGAGAGAGGCCGCCCGCGCCAGCTCCTTGTGGAAGACCGCGCCGCGCGCGGCGAGCACGTCGCGGATCGTGCGCGCGTAAGCCGACGAACCGCCGTCCACCGCCGGGCCGGCGAGCGCCCGCCACGACTCCAGCTCGTCCCCCCGCACGAACGCGATCGGCGTCGTGCGCACCGGTCCCGATCCTTCGCCCCAGAGCCGGCCCCAGACGAGCTCGCCGGTCATGGTCAGCTCATCGAGCCACTCGGGCCGGTAGCCGCGCACGCGCCGCGCCAGGATGCTCCCTTCCCACGCGGCCGCCGGAGCCTCGTATCCGCCGAGTTGATCCAGCACCTCTTGCAGTCCCGCGGGGCCGCCGGCGCGGAACTCGGGATCGACGCGCTGCCAGCACGCCAGGAAGCGAAGGAAGACTTCCGCGGACACCGGCTCGATCTCCTTGCGCAGCGTCTCCAGCGTGGCGCGCTGGATGCGAGCGAGCAGCCGGCGGCCGCACCACGCCTCGCGGCCGTCGAGGCGGACACGCAGCACGTGCCCCGACACCTCGAGGCGCGGCATCAGTGGATCGTCCGAGAAGATCGGGCCGACCGCCTCCATCCGGCCGCGCAGCCGCTCCAGCGGATCGGTGGTGGCGTCGACCGCGAACCATCGCCCGTCTTCCCGCGTGATCCGCCCCGCGGCACGCAGCGCCTCGATCCACTCGCGCCAAGGCTCCGCCTCCTCGTCGGTGACCCATCCCATCCAGCCGAGCGCCTCGTGCAGCTCCTCGGCGTCACGAGGATCCGGCCACGCCTCCTGCTTCACGCGCGCCACCGCCGCGGGATCGAGCTGGCCGATCTCGTCCGCGGTGCGCGCATCCAGCGTGCGGCGCGTGAACACCGCCTGTGTGCGGCGCTCCTCCAGCGGCGCGTCGTCCAGGAACGTGTACGGGTTGGAATTGAGGATGCCGCGGGCGAAGGCCGACGGCTCGGGCACGTCGACGGCGAGCTTCTCGATGGCGCCGCTGCGCAGGCCTTCGAGCAGCTCGAGGAAGCCGTCCACGTCCATCACTTCGTGCAGGCAGTCCTCGATGGTCTGCGCGACGAGCGGGTGATCGAGCGGCACGGGAAGCGCGCCGGCCGGCAGGTTCTCCGGACACGCCAGGATCTCCGGGAAGGCCTTGATCAGCAGATCCTCCGCGCGCATCCGCGCGATCGGCGCCGGCAGCCTTCGCCCT
This sequence comes from Candidatus Eiseniibacteriota bacterium, assembly GCA_052390515.1. Lineage (GTDB taxonomy): Bacteria > ARS69 > ARS69 > ARS69 > ARS69 > JBQTGV01. The sequence continues at coordinate 5,201 of JBQTGV010000044.1, forward strand.
CCTTCGAAGCGCGGCAGGAGCAGGGCCCGCTGCAGGTTCCAGCGCCAGCGGGTCTGGAACATCGGCGTCGCCAGCAGCGCCTGGATCAGCACGTCCCGCGCCGTCTTCGGATGCAGGTAGTCGAACACCTCGGCCAGCGGGAAGCTGTGCTGCGGCCCGAGCGACAGCACGATGGCCTCCTCGTTCGCGGCGGCCTGCAGCTCGAATCCGAAGTGCCGGCAGAAGCGCTTGCGCAGCGCCAGTCCCCACGCGCGGTTGATGCGGCTGCCGAACGGCGCGTGCACGATGAGCTGCATGCCGCCGGTCTCGTCGAAGAAGCGCTCGAGGATGACGCGCTGGCGCGAAGGAACGGCCCCGAGCGCGCGGCGGCCCTCCTCGAAGTACTCGATCAGCGGCCTCGTCACCTCGGGCGAAACGCCGGCGGAGCCGGCAAGCTTCGCCGCGTCGGTCTCCTCGCGCACCGCGCTGATCACGGCGGAGAGCTCCTCGGTCCGCCCGCGCCCTTCGCCCAGCCAGAAGGGGATCGAGGGCGGGGCACCCTGCGCGTCGGCCACCCGCACCACGCCGCGCTCGACGCGGAGGATCCGCCACGAAGCGTTGCCGAGCTGGAAGATGTCGCCCGCGGACGACTCGATGGCGAAGTCCTCGTTCAACGTTCCGAGGAACGTCTCGCTGGGCTCCTGGATCACGCGGTAGTCGGCCACGTCGGGGATGGCGCCGCCGCCGGTCAGCGCGACGATGCGCGCGCGCTTCGTCGCCAGGAGTCGTCCGCCGACGCCGTCGCGGTGCAGGAGAGAGAGGCGGGCGCCGGAATGCAGGCGGACGAGCGCGTCGAAATCGTCCCGTTCGAGATTGCGGTAGGGCCACGCGCGCCGGAACCAGGCGAAGAGTTCCGCCTCGTCCTGCGCTTCCGGCACGCAGGCCGCGACGATCTGCTGCGCCAGCACGTCGCGCGGGGCGAGCGGCTGCGGCAGTCGGTCCAGCTCGCCGTCCCGAACGGCCCGCAGCAGCGCCACGGCCTCCACCAGCTCGTCGGTCGTGAGCGGGAAGATCCGCCCCTTGGGCGTGCGGCTCACCGCGTGGCCGGAGCGGCCCACCCGCTGCAGGAACGTGGCGATGGAGCGCACCGCGCCGCACTGGATGACGAGGTCCACCTCGCCGATGTCGATGCCCAGCTCGAGCGAAGCGGTGGCGACGAGCGCGCGGAGCCGGCCTTCCTTGAGACGCTGCTCGGCGGAGAGCCGCCGCTCCTTGGAGAGGCTCCCGTGGTGGCAGGTCACCACGTCTTCGCCCAAGCGCTCGGTGAGCCGCGCCGCAATGCGCTCGGCCAGCCGCCGCGTGTTCGTGAACACCAGCGTCGTGCGGTGCTCGCGGATGAGCGCGGTCATGCGGTCGTAGATCTCGCCCCAGGTCTCGTGGGAGCAGACCGCGTCCAAGGGCGAAGGCGGGATCTCGATGTCGAGATCGAGATGGCGAAGGTGCCCGACGTCGATCGCCTGGCACGTGCGGCCGGCGCCCGCCAGGAACTTCGCCACGTCGTCGACGGGCTTCTGCGTGGCGGAGAGTCCGATGCGCTGCACCGGCCCGGCCAGCGCTTCCAGCCGCTCCAAGGACAGCGCCAGGTGCGATCCCCGCTTATCGCCGCAGACGGCGTGGATCTCGTCGACGATCACGGTGCGCACGGTGCGAAGCATGCCGCGGCCGGAGCCGCTGGTGAGCAGCAAGTACAGGGACTCCGGCGTCGTCACCAGGATGTGCGGCGGCCGCGCGGCCATCGCCTGCCGTTCGTGCTGCGGCGTGTCCCCGCTGCGCACCAGCACGCGCAGCGCCGGCAGGCTCGGATCCCGCGCCAGGATCTCGGAGAGCGGCCGCTCCAGGTTCTTGCGGACGTCGTTGCCCAGCGCCTTGAGCGGCGAGACGTAGAGGATCCTCGTCTCGTCGGCCAGGCCTTCGCCCTGCCGGAGGAGACCGTCGATGGCCCACAGGAACGCGGCAAGCGTCTTGCCGGTCCCGGTCGGCGCCGCGATGAGCACATGGCCGCCCTCGCGGATCGCCGGCCAGCCCGCGGCCTGCGGGGCGGTCGGCCGGCCGAACGCGGCCTGGAACCAGGACCGGACCGCCGGGCAGAAGCTTTCGAGCGACATGGCGCCTCCTCCGCGGAGGGGAACCTGGGGCCGACGCTCCGGGTTCCGGCCCGCAGGAACTCCCACTCCCCGAACTCCGGGACCCTCTCGAACGTACCAGGTGCCTGTGAGAGAATGCCCGATCGCGAAACGGGGGACGTCGCCGCAGGGCGTACCCGGACACTCCCAGTCCAAGGAGCCTACCATGCAGGTCCAGTTCGCTGCCGCGGTCTCGGCCGCCGCCGTGCTCTTCGCCGCCTCGGCCCAGGCCGCCGACAAGATCCCCATCACCAAGCAGGACGACCTCCCCCGGCACACGTACGCGGTGGCGGGAGACGTCCAGGAGTTCGTCCGCTCCGCGGACGCCGTCGCGAAGCTGGCCGTGGAGATGCGCAAGAATCTGGAGAGCGATCTCGCCACCTACGACATCCAGGACCGGAAGACGCTGCAGGGAATTCACCAGCAGCTCCTGGCCATCGACCTGTTCGAGCAGCGCTGGGACGACGCGCTGGCCCGCACCGCCACGATCCGCGACCTGGAAGACAAGGAGGCCCTGAAGCTGACCGCCGGCATCGGGGTGGAGACGCGCGTCGCCACGATCCGGGAGGTGGGGAGCCCGGAGATCACCGACGAGTTCAAGGCCGCCTACGGACGGCACTACCGGAAACGCCTCGAGGCGCTGCCCTGGGACGTAGTGCAGGATCAGTTGCAGGCTCAGAAGGCGCAGATGGAGATGCTCAGCGAGAACCTGCTGGCCGGCGTCATGAAGGAGCAGCTCCAGCCCATCGTCGACCAGGCCGGAGGTCAGGTGAGCGCGGCGGTCGCGTCGCAGCTGCTCGGATTCCACCAAGCTCTGGTGATGGTCCTTCCGGTGCAGAGCGAAGCGCTCGGCGTGCTGGCCGCGGTGACGGCCGCGCATCGCGAGGAGAAGGCCGACATCTGGGCCGCTCGCAGTCTCGATCTGAGTGGGAAGACCGGGCTCAGCCCGGTGACCATCGCGGTGTGGGACACGGGCATCGACACCGACGTCTTCGCCGGCCGCATGTTCGCGAATCCGAAAGAGAAGCCGAACGAGAAGGACGACGACGGCAACGGGTTCGTCGATGACGTGTACGGGATCGGTTACGACAAGCACTGGAACCGCACGCCGGGGACGCTCTATCCGATCGGCCAGGCTTCGCGCCCGGCCAAGGAGCTGCAACACGAGGTGAAGGGCCTCTTCGACATGCAGGCGGCGCTGGACACTCCGGAGGCGAAGACGCTCCGCGAGAAGATGGCCGCGCTGGGTCAGGACGAGGTCAAGACGTTCCTGGAGGACCTCGGCCACTACACGATGTACTCGCACGGGACGCACGTGGCCGGAATCGCCGTGGACGGGAATCCCGCGGCCAGCGTGCTGGTGTGCCGGCTGACCGGAGACCCGAAGGTCGTCCCGGACGCGCCGACGATGGAAGAGTGCCGGCGCGCGGCGGAGGAGTTCCCGCGCATCATCGACTACTTCAAGAAGCACGGCGTGCGCGTCGTGAACATGAGCTGGGTCATCGCTCGCTCGGCCTTCGAGCACGATCTCGAGGCGAACGGGATCGGGAAGGACGCGGAGGACCGCAAGCGCATGGCCCGCGAGATGTTCGAGGTGATGCGGGAGTCCCTGCAGGACGCGTTCCGCTCCGCGCCCGAGATCGTGTTCGTCGGCGGCGCCGGAAACTCCGACAACGACATCCGCTTCGACGAGTTCTTCCCGCCGATGTTCGAGCTGCCGAACCTGCTGATCGCGGGTGCGGTGGATCAGGCCGGAGAGGCGACTTCCTTCACGAGCTTCGGCTCGACCGTCAACGTGTACTCCAACGGCTTCGAGGTGGAGAGCTACGTTCCGGGCGGTGATCGCGTGAAGTTCTCCGGAACGTCCATGGCCTCGCCGAACGTGGCGAACCTCGCCGCCAAGCTCCTGGCGATGGATCCGAAGCTGACGCCGCCGGAGGTCATTGCTCTCATCCGGGATGGAGCCGACGAGGTGCGCGAGGGCGAGCACGTCCTGCGCATCATCAATCCGAAGCACTCCGCGGAGCTGCTCGCCGAGCGGCGCGGCTGACGTGCGCCTGGCTTCGCTCCTTCTCTTCCTGCTGACGGCGGCCGGCGCACTCGAGCCGGCCGCCTCGGCGTCTTCCGAGGCGCCCGCGGACTCGGTGGCGGCGCTGGCCGGCGCGCCGCCATGTTGCCGCGCCGCGCTCGACAACGACCTGCGTCCCATCGAGGACGTGAAGGACCCGAAGGAGCGAGCGCTGGCGGAGATCGCGATGAAGGCTCCGGCGAGTCGCCACGCGTACCTCGGGACGGGACGCCTGCAGGAGCTGCGCGCCAGCGTGGCCGACGCTGAGGCCGCCGGCGACGCGACCGCACTCCTCGGAGCGAGGTGGGCGCTCGGCGAGTTCCTGCTGCAGGCCGGCGAGATCGACGAGGCCATCGCGCTCCTGGAAAATGCGGAGGCGCTGCTCGGCGCAGCCGGTGCCCCGCCACGCCTGCGCGCCGACGTGCTGTTGGGGCTGGCCATGGCTCACTTCCGCATGGCCGAGCGGCGGAACTGCATCACGCATCACAACGCCGAGAGCTGCATCTTCCCGCTCGCCGGCGGGGCCGTGCACGTCGATCCGGCCGGCGCGCGCAAGGCCCAGCAGATCCTGGAGAAGCTGCTGGAGACGCCGGACGATCCGCGGTCGGAGGAAGCGCGGTGGCTGCTCAACCTCTCGCACATGGCGCTCGGCAACTGGCCCGCCGGCGTGCCGGCGGCGCACGTCATCGCGCCGGAGCGGTTCGCCTCGGCGCGTCCCATGGCGAAGCTCGTCGACGTGGCGGCGCCGCTCGGCCTGGACCGCTACGCGCGCGCCGGCGGCGTGGTGCTCGACGATCTGACTGGCGACGGCCTCCTCGCCGTGCTGACCTCCACGTTCGATCCGGCGAAGGCCCTTCGCCTCTACCGTGCGGAGGCGAGCGGCGCCTTCACGAACGTGACGGACGCCGCGGGCCTCTCGGGCCAGCTCGGCGGACTTCGCCTGGTCCACGGCGACCTCGACGACGACGGGCTGCTCGACGTGGTCGTGCTGCGCGGCGGGGGGCTCGGGCGGGAGGGCGAGATGCCCAACTCGCTGCTTCGCCAGGTGGAGCCCGGCGTCTTCCGCGACGTGACGAAGCAGGCCGGCATCGAAATCTTCGCCCCCGCGCGGGCCGCGTGCTTCGCCGACATCGATAGGGACGGGGATCTGGATCTCTTCGTCGGCTACGAGTCGGAAGTGGACGCCGCGTCCGGCAAGGTGAAGTACCCGAGCAAGCTGTGGCGGAACGACGGCAAGGCGAAGTTCACCGACGTGACCGAGGCTGCGGGGATCGTGAGCTCGGGAGCGTGTGCCGGCGCGGCCTTCGGCGACACCGACCGCGACGGCTACCCGGAGCTCTTCGTCTCCATGGCCGACGCCGCGAATGCGTTCTACCGGAACGACGGCGACGGCACGTTCACCGAAATGGGCGAAGCGCTCGGTGTGACGTCGCCGCGCAACGGACGCGCCACCTGGTTCTTCGATTGGGACAACGACTGGGACCTGGATCTCTTCGTCGGGCGCTACGACCCGTACATGACGGCCGGAGTGGAGGTCGCGGCGTACTACCGGAGCGGGAACGTTCCGGCGGAGACCTCGAAGCTCTACCGCAACGACCGGGACGCCGGCTTCACCGACGTCACGGCTGCCGTCGGTTTGAACCGGCCCGCGTCGGTGATGAGCGGCAGCTCCGGGGACCTCGACGGGGACGGCTGGCTCGACATCTATCTCGGGACGGGGAACGAGGAGCTGTCCGCGCTGTGGCCCAACGTGGCGTGGCGGAACGACAAGGGGCTGCGCTTCGAGGACGTGACCGAGACGACCGGCCTCGGGCATCTGCAGAAGGGGGCCGACGTCGCCTTCGCGGATCTGGATGACGACGGCGACGAAGACATCTTGGTCAACACCGGCGGCTTCCATCTGGACGACGCGTTCGCCGACGCGCTGTTCGAGAACAGTTTCCCACGCAAGACGTGGACGCGTGTGGTGCTGGAGGGTGTCGAGTCGAACCGCTTCGGCGTGGGGGCGACGCTGCGCATCCGGATCCAGGAGCGGGAGAAGATGCGCTACGTGATCCGCGACGTCGGCCTCGGCTCATCGGCCGGCGCCGGCAGTCTGCGGCAGGAGATCAGCCTGGGAACGGCGCACCGCATCGTGCTGCTGGAGGTGCACTGGCCGAGCGGCAAGTACCAGGAGTTCTTCCAGCCGCCGCTGAACTGCGCCCTGTTCATCCGTGAGGGCGAAGACCTCGTGGCGAGCTATCCCAACCCGAGGCCGTTCGCGAGGGAGACGCCGTAGGGCGCCAAGCGTCGTCGTCGAGCCGGAACCCTAGCCGACGACGCGGTCCAGCACCAGAAGCTGCCACAGCAGCTCCCCGTGGTTCTCCTCGCCGCGGCGGTTCTTGTCCACGATCTCACCCAGCACGCGCGCATCGATGCCGATGCGGTTCCGCCGAGCCAGCTCCTCGGTGCGCCGCACGAAGTCATCGCCCTGGAACCAGCGCCCCAGCGGCACGGCAAAGCCTCTCTTCGGAGCGTGCAGCAGCGCCTCGGGAAGCTGCCTCGCCACGGTGCGACGTAGAATGCTCTTCCGCTCGTAGCCGTTCATCTTGACCTTCTTGTCGACCCGGCAGAGCAGCTCGATCAGCCGGTGATCGAGGAACGGCGTGCGCGTCTCCAGCGAGTAGGCCATGCTCATGCGGTCCACCTTGACCAGCATGTCGTCGGGCAGCGAGACCTTCAGGTGGTAGTACATGAGGCGGTAGAACGGATCCCGCCAGGGACAAGCGCACATCCTGTCGTCCAGGAAGTCGTCGAGCGAGATCCGGCCGTTCGCCGGACCCAGTAGCGCGGCGACCAGTCGCGGATCGGACCGCGAGAGCTTGCGCGCGAGCCGCCGCTCGAACGGCAGGTTGGACGACTCGGTGACCCTGACCGCGCGGTTCACGCGGAACCGGGGACCGCCGCGCAGCGCCCGTCCCCCGGCGCGAAGCAGCGCCGGCACAGCCTGTCTCACCGGCGCGGGCAGCCGACGATACTGCCCGGCGAACTTCTCGCCCTGATACTGGGTGTAGCCGGAGAGCGCTTCGTCGCCGCCATCCCCGGTGAGTACCATCTTCACTTCGCGGGCGGCCAGCGCGGAGACGTGGCCGGTGGGGATGGCCGAGGCGTCGCCGAAGGGCTCGTCGTAGTGCCGCACGACGCGCTCCAGCGCCTCGTCGAACATCCCCGGCTCGACCACCTCCTCGACGTGCCGGGTGCCGAACTTCGCCGCCACCGCCCGCGCCAGCTCCCGCTCGTCGTACTCCTTCTCCTCGAAGCCGATGGTGAACGTACGAACGGGATGGCGGGAAACCCCGGCCATCGTCGCGACGACACAACCCGAGTCGAGGCCGCCGGACAGGAACGCGCCGAACGGCACGTCGCTGCGCATGCGGATGCGGACGGAGTCCTGGAACAGCGCTTCGAAGCGTCCGTGCACGTCGGCGGCGTCGGCCAGCATGGCGCGCTCGTCGATCTCGGGGAGATCCCAGTACGCGCGAACGGTGACGCCGTCGCGGTCGGCCAGCAGGAAGTGGCCCGGCGGCAGCTTGTTCACCCCTCGAAAGAACGAGTGCGGTGCCGGGACGTAACCGAGCGTGCAGTACACTTCCATCCACGCGGGATCGATCTCGCGGGGGACGCCCGCGGCGAAAAGGCTCTTGATCTCGGACGCGAAGAAGAGCGTGTCACCGGCCTTCGCCCAGTGCAGCGGCTTCTCGCCCATGCGGTCCCGGGAGAGGAGGAGTCGCTGCTTCGGCCCATCCCACAGAGCGAACGCCCACATCCCGTTGAAGTGCTGCTGGCAGTCCACGTCCCATTGCTCGTAGGCGCGGAGGATTACCTCGGTGTCGGACTGCGTGCAGAAGCGATGCCCCAGCTTCTCCAGCTCCTCCCGCAGCTCGACGTAGTTGTAGATCTCGCCGTTCTGGACGAGGACGAGGCGCCCGTCGTCGCTCTTCATGGGCTGATCGCCCGTGGCCAGGTCGATGATGGAGAGCCGGCGGTGCCCGAGCGCCACGCCTTCGCCCCGGAAGAAGCCGTCCCCGTCCGGGCCGCGGTGCGCGACGGCGCAGGTCATGCGTTCCAGGACGTCGGGAGCGGGCTGCGGCCCGGACCGACCACGAGAGTACCCGGCGATTCCGCACATGGGATCTCCATACTATCCCGCCGGCCGGCGGCGGTGCGCTCCGATTTCACTGCTCCCCGGCCGGGGGTCCGACGGTGCGAGCGACTCCCGAGCGGCCGCCGGAACGGATCGGCGGGTCACCCCCCAGAACTGGGGGTTTTTGCGTCCGCCGATGGCGACGTGCGCACTGCGTCGCCATACTGAAGGGACCGTAGTTCACAACCCCGGACGGAGTGAGTCCCTTGCGAGCATCGAGTCTTCCATCCAAGACCGTCGTCGCCTGCGTGCTGGCCGCTGCGCTCGTCGGCGCGCTGCGCGCCGCCGCGGAGGAAGCCCGTGTACTGCCGCCCACTCCGCTCGACTCGTTCTACGAGGAGCATCCCGAGTGGACGTCGCGCCCAGGGGGTGGATACAAGCCCTACCATCGCGCCCGCTGGTTCATGGAAGCGAGGCAGGGACCACCCGGAGTCTCCACCGCGCGGCTGCGAGCCGAGGCACGCGACGAAGGGACGACCCGCGCTGCGCGGTTCCGCGGAACGCGCCCGGCGTGGTTCTCCACCGGACCGCACACGCTCTCGGGTCGATGCACCTCCATCGCGTTCGACCCGACCGATGCGGGAGTCGTCTACGTGGGGACCGCGGGCGGCGGGCTGTGGAAGTCCACGGACGCGGGATCGTCCTGGGCGCCGCTCACCGACTTCGAGACGTCGCTTTCGATCGGCGCGGTCGCGGTCCTCCCCTGGAATCCGTCCATCGTCCTGGCCGGAACGGGCGACGGGAACTACGTCTCGTTCGGTGGGAACCTGCTCGACCCCTTCGGCGTGGGGATGCTGCGTTCGACGAACGCCGGAGCGACCTGGAACCCGACGAGCTTGCAGTATCCGGAAAGCGGAACGCACGGGTTCAACGCGATCGCTCCGGGTCCCTCGGGTACGGTGCTCGCCGGTGCGAACGATGGTCTCTGGCGGTCGACGGATGACGGCGCGACCTGGACCCGGACCGTCCCGGCCGGCAACATCATGGACGTGGCCTGGAAGCCGGGCAGCGCCTCCCGCGTGTACATCGCCAAGTGCAACGACCCCTTCGTCACGTCGATCGCGGACGCCGGCGTTCACGTCTCCACCGATGCCGGGCTCACGTTCTCGCGCGTGGGTACAGGCCAGCCGCCTTCGGGCCTCGTCGGGCACACGCGGCTCGCGACGACACCCGCCGATCCCGCCTACGTGTATGCGAACGTCGTGAACCTGACGACGAGCGGGACGCTCGGCGTCTACCGCAGCACGGACGACGGCGCGACGTGGTCACCGCGGAACGCCACGCTCAACATGACCGCCGCCCAGGGATGGTTCGATGTCTCGCTGGTCGCCGACCCGGACGACGCGGAGAAGATCCTGGCGGGCGGCGTCAGTCTGTACCGTTCGACGAACGGTGGGGTCGTCCTCCAGCCCGTCGGGAACGTGTTCCCGCAGGGCGACGACGCGAATCCCCACGTCGATCATCACGCCGCGGTCTACGAGCCGGGATCGAGCTCCAACGTGTGGGTCGCGTGCGACGGCGGCGTTTGGCGCTCCACGGATGACGGCAGTACCTGGTCGTCCCGCAGGACGGGAATCGTCTCGTTCCAGTTCTACGACGTGTGCGTGGCGCAGGGGCCCGGGTTCTTCGCCATGGGCGGGACCCAGGACAACGGATCCGTGGGGCGGAGCGCGCAGGCGACGTGGTTCGGGCCGACCTTGTTCGGCGACGGCTCGATCTGCAACGTCAGTCCCACGAATCCCAACGTGGTCTATGCCCAGCAGCAGTTCAGCAGCCACTTCAAGTCGGTGAACGGTGGGAGCACTTGGCAGGCGATCAACCAGGGCCTCCCGGGCGGGGTGACGTTCATTGCTCCTCAGGACGAAGACCCGTTCGTGGGGAATCACCTCTACACCGAGGCGAGCGGCGGCATCTACCGGACCACCAACGGCGGGGCGCTGTGGGAGAACGTCGCCCCCCAGAGCGCGCGCTCGATCGCGTTCAGCCGAGTCGACGGAAACACCGTCTGGACGACGTCCAGCACTTCCTGGGGAACCTGGGTGACGACTGACGACGGCGCTTCCTGGACGCTCGCGAGTTCGTTTCCGTCGGCCGGCTTCGAAACCCAGATCCGCACCCACCCGACGGACGCCGAGACCGCATTCGTGACGTTCGGTGGGTATGCCACCGGCCTTCCCAAGGTCCTGCGCACGACGGACCTCGGGGCGTCCTGGACCGACGTGTCCGGCGATCTGCCCGACGTTCCGGTGAGCACGTTCATCGCCGATCCGGCGAGTCCCGATGCCTGGTTCGTGGGCACGGACGCCGGCGTCTGGACGTCGACGGACGGCGGCGCCTCCTGGACTCCTTTCGGGAGCGACCTCCCGAACATCATCGTCGTCGATCTCGAAATCCAGTCGGATGGCGCCCTGCCTCCCGGCCGGAAGCTCGTCGCGGCGACGTACGGCCGTGGCGTGTGGGAGGTCGACCTGCCGTCGGTAGCAGTCGACGCGCCGGCGCCGGCGCCGCCCCGTTCGCGTTCCCTGATGCTCGACGCGCCGTTCCCGAATCCATCGAGAGGCGAGGCCGTCCTGCGCTGGGCGGCGCGGTCGGCGGCGCCGGCGCGGCTGGAGATCGTCGACGTCACCGGGCGGCGGGTGGCCGTCATCGTAGACCAAGGCAGAGGCGACGGCCTCGTTCGCCGGGCATCGTGGATCGCGGACGACGTCGCGGCCGGCGTGTACTTCGCGGTTCTGAGCGCCGGCGAGGAGTTCGTGGTCCGGCGGGTCGTGATCGCGCGCTGACGCGCGCCGGCGACCGGTATCGGACGATTCCGCTCGTGGCCGGATCCGTACTATTCTGCCGGAGACTGCGGTGCCGACAGGGGTACGGGAATGCTCCGGTGTGCGATGGTGGCGTACACGTATTACGTCTCGGATCCGCGGGTCCTCCGCGAGGCCGAGGCGCTGGCCGGCCGCGGCGACGAGGTGGAGGTCTTCTGCCTCCGGAAGCCCGGCGAGGCCCCGGAGGAGACCGTCCAGGGCGTTCGCCTCCGGCGGCTGCCCTTGGCCCGCTATCGCGGCGGGAACAGTCTCCTGTATGTGGGGAGTTACCTCGCGTTCCTGATGCTCGCCTTGGTCGCGCTCGGCGGCGCGCACCTGCGCCACCGCTACCGCATCGTGCACGTCCACAACATGCCGGATTTCATGGTGTTCGCGGCGATCGTGCCGCGGCTGCTGGGCGCGCGCGTCCTTCTCGACATCCACGACACCATGCCGGAGATCTACCGCGGAAAGTTCGGCGTCGGCAACGGCCACCCGCTGATCCGACTGCTCCGCTTCCAGGAGCGGCTCAGCGCCCACTTCGCCCATCACGTGCTCACCAGCGAACACACCAAGAAGGACGCGTTGATCGCGCACGGGCTGGACGGACGGCGCATCGAGGTGGTGCTCAACCTGCCCGACCCGCGGATTTTCGCGGGGGGCGTGGCGCCGGCGGCGGACGGACCGCCGGCAGGGAACACCGGTCAGGTCGCGTCGGAATTCCGCCTGGTGTTCCACGGAACGCTGGCGAAGCGGCTGGGTGTGGACGTCGCGATCCGCGCGGCAGCCCGCCTGCACGAGGAGATGCCACGGCTCCGCTTCGACGTCATCGGAGACGGGGACCAGCGCGAGGCGCTGATCGCCCTGGCGAAGGAGCTCGGTGTCGAGGAGCGCGTCCGCTTCAGCGAGGGCGTCGTGCCGGTGGAGGAGCTGCCGGCCCTGCTCCGTGGCGTCCACCTCGGCGTGATCCCCACGCGCGAGGAGATCTCCACCCGCTACATGCTGCCGACCAAACTACTCGAGTACATCGCGCTGGGCATTCCCGCCGTGGTCGCGCCGACGCACACGATCCGCCACTACTTCGACGAGAGTCAGGTGGCGTTCTTCGTTCCCGGTGACGACGAGTCCCTGGCGAAGGAGATCCGGGCGCTGGCCGGCGATCCCGAACGGCGGCGGAGTCTCGCCCGTGCGGCGTCCCGGTTCCTGGACACGTACTCGTGGGAGTCGGACCGGCGGGTGTATCTCGATCTCGTGGACCGGCTGGCGCGATGAGTCTGCGGCGGCCGTTCCTCGTGCTTCGCGCGCGGTGGCTGGCTGCCCGCGGCGAACGGGAGCGGCTGGCCGGGCGCTGGGAATCAGCCGAGCGTTTCCTCCGTCAGGCGCTGGAGCTTTCCGAGAACACCGGCGGACCCGACGACACCGGGCGCATCCGGGTCCTCAACGCGCTCGGCGTCGTGTGCAAGTATCGGGGCCGCTTCCGCGAGGGCACGCGCGTCTACCTTCGCGCCTTGCGGGCGGCGCGCCGCCGGCTTGGCCCGGAGCATCCTTGGACCGCCACGCTGTACCATAACCTCGGCGGGCTCGAGCATGCGCGCGGGCGCCACGCGCGCGGCGAGCCGTTCGCCCGCCGGTCCGTCGAGCTGCGGGAACGCGCCCTCGGAGTGGATCACCCCGACACCGCTCGGGACGTGGCCGCGCTCGGCGGGATCCTGGACGGCCTCGGCCGCCATGCGGAGGCGGAAGCGCTGCATCGTCGCGCGCTCGCCGTCTTCGAGCGACGCCTCGGGGCCGGCCACCGCGAGGTCGGCTACACGCTGGCTAACCTCGCCGCGTGCCTCCACGCGCAGGGGCGAAGCGCGGAAGCGGAGCCGCTGGCGGTGCGTGCGCTGGAGATCCAGGAGCGGCGCATGGGCCCGCATCATCCGGAGGTGGCGCTCACCTGCTCGAACCTGGCGGTGATCCGAGGCGCGCACCGCGGAGGTGAGGATGCACCCGATCATCGGGCCGCGTGACCCGACGAGAAGAGTCCGATGTACAATGCGCGCGCGGCCGCCGGCCCGGCGCCGCTGGAGCCGCCCGATGAGCGATGATCGCTGGATCCGCCTGCGCGCTCTCTTCGACGAGATCCAGGAGCTACCCGAGGCGGAGCGCACGTCGTTCCTCGACCGCGAGCTCACCGGGGAGCCCGAGCTCCGCGCGGAGCTCGCCGTGCTTCTGGCCGACGTGGGATCCACCGCCCGCTTCCTCGCCGAGCCGAGCGACGCGGCCGCCGGCTCGATGGTCGGACCCTATCGGCTTGTCGAGCGTCTCGGCGAGGGCGGCTTCGGCGTCGTGTACCTGGCCGAGCAAGAGCGGCCGCTCCGTCGCCGCGTGGCGCTCAAACTGATCAAGCCCGGGATGGACTCCAAGCAGGTGGTGGCCCGCTTCGACGCGGAGCGGCAGGCGCTCGCTCTGATGGATCATCCGGGAATCGCCCAGGTCTTCGACGCCGGCGAGACCGAGACGGGGCACCCCTACTTCGCAATGGAGTACGTGCCCGGACTCCCCATCACGAAGTACTGCGACGAGCACCGCCTCGCCGTGCGAGAGCGGCTGGCGCTGCTGGTCGAAGTGTGCGACGCCGTACAGCACGCGCACCAGAAGGGAGTGATCCACCGCGACATCAAGCCCTCCAACGTGGTGGTCGCCCGCCGCGAAGGCGCCGCCGCGCCCAAGGTGATCGACTTCGGCATCGCCAAGGCCACGACCAGCCTCGGGTCCGGCGACACGGTGATGACCCACGCGGGCATGATCGTCGGCACGCTCGACTACATGAGTCCGGAACAGGCCGGCGCGACCGCCGCCGCGATGGACACGCGCTCGGACATCTATTCCCTCGGCGTCCTGCTCTACGAGCTGCTGATCGGAGAGCTGCCGTTCGACAGCGGGCGCCTTCGGGAGGGCGCGCTCTCCGATGTTCTGCGCGTGATCCGAGAGGAGGATCCACCGCCGCTCACCGTCCGTCTCGCGCGCAGCGGCGAGGTCGTCGCGCGGGTGGCCGAACGGAGATCCACGGATGCTCGCCGCTTGCTGCGCGATCTGAGAGGCGAGCTGGAGTGGATCACACACCGGGCGCTGGAGAAGGATCCGGAGCATCGCTACCCGTCCGCGGCCGAGCTGGCGGCGGACATCCGCCGGTACCTGGCCGACGAGCCGGTCCTCGCCGGAGCTCCGACGACGGCGTACAAGATCCGGAAGTTCGTGCGGCGTCACCGCGTGGTCGTTACCGCCGCGGCCGTCGTGCTGCTCAGCATCGTCGCGGGCGGGATCGCCGCCGCGGTCGGGTTCAGCCGCGCGGTGCGCTCCGAGCAGGTCGCGGTGCGCGCCGAGCAGGCCGCGCGGCGGGAGGCGGAGTCGTCGCAGCGGGTTGCGGACTTCCTCATCGAGCTGTTCGGCGCCCCGAGTCCGGACCGTTCCAAGGGCGAGACGCTCACCGCGCGCATGCTCCTGGACGAGGGCACGCGCCGCATCGAGAGCGGACTGAAGGCCGACCCTCAGGTCCGCTCGCGTCTGCTGGGTACGATGGGCGCGTCGTACCTCAATCTCGCGGCGTTCGACGAAGGTGTACGTCTCCATCGGGAGGCGCTCGCGGCCGCGGAGGCCGCGGAGCCGCCGGACGCCACGGGGATCGGGCGTTCTCTCTTGGGGCTGGCGGTCGGTTTCAACATGTCTGGGCAGCAGGACAGTATCCCCGCCGTCATCGATCGGGCGATCTCGCTGCTGGGAGGCACCGAGGGAGCGGACCCGACGCTGCTGGCCCGGTGCATCTATCAGAAGGGGCAGTGGTGGAACGCCAAGGGCGACGCTGCGGCCGCGGACTCGTTGGTCTCGGTGGCGCTCCGGATGGAAGAGTCGACTCCTTCGCCGGAGCCGGCGGTCCTTCTGCCCATGGTCTCCACGAAGGCGAACATCGCGCACCGCCGTTTCGATCTGGATGCCGCGGAGCGTGACTACCTGCGCGTCGTGCAGCTCGCCGAGGAGGCCGGCCGCCCCTCCTGGGCGGTCTCCGCTCACAGCCGCCTGGCGGCGGTCTACGCTTCGCTGCAGGAGTCCGAGAAGGCCCTGCACCACGCGCAGGCGGGCTTGGATCTCGCCCGTCGGATCTACGCGCCGGATCACCCCAACGTCGCCGATGCACTCAGCGGTCTGGCCGCGGCCCTGACCGGCCAGGGAAGCCTCGACGAGGCGATCGCCGCCAGGGAGGAGGCGCTCGGGATCTTGAGGAAGCGGGCACTGCCCGAGGCCGTCGCGTACGAGCTCAACATCCTCGCGCGGCTCTGCAGCGCCCTGGGGCGGCACGAGCTGGCGGTCGCCCGCGCCGGCGAGGCGTCCGAGCTCCGTCGCGGCACTCACGGGACGGACCACACCCGCACCGCCGAGTCGCTGGCGACGCTGGGGGCGTGCTGCGTCGCCGCGGGACAACCGGAGCAGGCCGACGCGCCGTTCCGCGAGGCCATCGCGATCTTCGATCGCCTCGGGGACAAGAGCATCTTCCCGCCCGTGACCTGGGTCGAGTATGCGGACCTCTGCCGCGACCGCGGGCTGTTCGAGCGCGCGGAGAGCTTGTACACGCGCGCCGAGGCGGCCCTGGACTCGACGAACGCGGGCATGAGGCAGCACGTCGGAGTCTGTCTGGCCGGACACGGCGAGCTCAGGTCGCTGCAGGGCCGTCACGACGAGGCGGAGTCCATGATGCGCAGCGGATACCCGCTGATACGCGGCGAGACGTCCGACGACGATGCGATCCTCGGTGACGTGCATCTGTCGTGGGCCGTCGTGCGGATGCGCGCGGGCAATGCCGAGGGGGCGCTCGAAGAGCTGCGCCGCGCGGCCGCCTGCGGGGTGACCTCCGAGGACGTCGCGGGTCATCCGGAGCTCGCCGCACTCCGTTCGCGGGTCGACTACCCGCGGGACAGCTTCCCGTAGAGCCAGGTCCGGGCGAAGGCCCAATCCCGCATCACCGTGCGCTTCGAGGACTGCAGAGTCTCGACCACCTCCTCCACGCTCAGCCCTCCATAGAATCGGAGGCGGACGACCTGCGCCGCCCGTTCGTCGCGCTCGGCGAGCTGCTCGATGGCCCGGTCCAGCGCCAGGATCGTCTCGGGGTCCCCGTCGTCGGCGAGCGCCGCCACCTGGGAGAGGTCCAGGGAGACCTTGTGCGGCGGTCTCCCTTCGGAATCGCCGCCGCGCTTCGCCCGGCCGCGGGCCCGGGCCCGCTCGATCAGGATCCGGCGCATGGCCACGGCCGCCGCGGCGAAGAACTCGCGGCGGCTTTGCCAGACGCTCCCGTCCCGGGGACCGAGGCGCAAGTAGGCCTCGTGGACCAGCTCGGTGGACTGAATGGTCTGGCCGCTGCGCTCGCCGCGCATCCGCGCGTGTGCCAGGGCGCGAAGCTCCTGGTAGACCTCGGCGAAGAAGGCGTCGGAGCCGGCCGGACCGGCGGCATCCGGCTCCTCGGGGGGCTGGCTGGCCATCGCCCGATGGTAGGCGCCGCCGGTCCGCGGCTCAACGGGCAGTTTCCGGTCCGCCGCGTGGCACCGTCCCGGCAGTTCCGGCGCACTGGGGGGCGGCCGTCTCCCGAGGAGACGGCGGCGGACATCAACCTTCCTTCGGAGGCAACGACATGATCACCCTCTTCGCGCTCGTCCTGGAACTCGTCGCTGGCAGGATCGCGGCCAACCACAATCAATCCGGGCTGGCCGGCTGATCCGTGCCTCCGGCGGGCACCCGGGTCTTGCGGTCGCGGGCCTCGATGGAAGCGGCCGCAACCCCGGGGGCGTCACCGCGTCGCCACCGGCCCGAGGTAGCGGTCCAGCCAGTCGAGGGTCTCGCGCACCACGTCGGGCCACGGCGGCACGTGGCCGCTGTCCAGGACCACGTGGCGCTTGTTCGCCGCCGGCGTTCCCAGCATGCGGAACAGCGGCTGCTGGTTGGTCTCGAACGGCGAGGCGAAATCGTAGCGGCCGTTGATCATCAGGACCGGGACGCGCACGCGCGGGGCGTAGTTGAACCCGTGCACCTCTTCCGGCGCCGACTCGTCCAGCCCTGCGGCGACGAGCACCAGGGTGCGCAGCCGGGGCTCCACCGCACCGACGATCGTTCCCTCTTCCGCGCCCATGCTGAGGCCATAGAACGCGATTCGCGTGCGGTCGATGTCGCTCCGACTCTCGAGGTAGTCGATTCCGCGTCGCACGTCCAACGCGCGCTGCGTGACCACCTCGCGGAGGAAGCTGGGTCCAACGGCGTCCCGCTTGCGCCGGTGGTAGGTCTGCTGATAGGCGGGGAACAGGACCGCCCGCCCGCTCCGGACCAGGAATCCGAAATCGCGCTGACCCACTTGGTCGATCGATAAGAGCCACCGGGCACTCCCTGGAGGAAAGTAGACGACGGTCTGGTAGGGGGGCGCCGCGTTCTTGGGCAGGAGCAGCCACGCCGGGATGCGCTCGTCGCCATAAGCCGCGGTGAAGCTGACCTTCTCGGCGCGCCAGAGCGGGGACCGGTCGTCCACCGAGTCCACCTGCGCGCCCAGCTCACCGCGGTCGTAGTCGAACATCCGCCGGTAGATCTCGAAGATCCGATCGTCCACCGGTTGCAGACTCGAGAAGTCTCGCACCGGATCCTGGATCTCGCCGAAGCACTCATCGGAAGGGGGCTGCTCGTAAACGGCGCAGCGCAGGCCCAGGATCGGACCCCGGTCCATGGGATCGAGCGCGTCCGGCCCCGTATACAAGTACGTCGGATCGCTCCAGGCTCCGCCCAGCGTGTAGCGCCGGTCCCCGTCGGCGTTCCAGGCCCACTCGCGCACGTTGCCGGCCATGTCGTAGTTCCCGAACGCGGTGAGGCTGGGTTGGGCCTCGACGGGGCGCGGACCCTGGTCGCCGAAATTGCTGAAGCGTAGCAGGTCGGAGAAGATCGACAGGTCGGCCGCGCGGTACCAGTGATGGACGGTCGGCAGGCTCTTGCCGGCGAACTCGGCGTAGGCCGCCGCTTCGTACCAGCTCACACCGGACACCGGATGGTCTGCGTGCTCCGCGGGAAAGCTGCCCAGCTCCCAGGTCGAAGGCCCGGGCCGGCCGGTCCGGTCGCGGAACCGCGACATCGCCTCCTCGAAGGACAGAGACTCTCCGTGACTGGCGAAGGGGTGCTTCCACAGCTCGCGGCGTCGATACCCGCCGGCGTTCACGAACGCCGCGAACTCTCGGTTGGTGACCTCGTGGCGGTCGAGCCAGTAGTCGCCGAGCACGACCGGTGGTGCCCCCCGGAACTGGAAGGAACCTCCGGGAACGCGCACCATGTCGGCGGGTGCCGCGGCGACCGGGGTCAGGCGTACCGGAGCCTGCAGGGCCAGTCTCGACGGAGAGAAGGCCAACTCCACCGGTGCAAAGCCCGACTTCGCGAGATGGAAGCGCAACAGTGCGAACGGCAACTGCACGCCCTCGAGGGGCGTCATCCCCAGCTCTCTCCACGCCGCGTCGGGCTCCGAGTACGGCTTGAAGGAGACCTGCGCACCGGCGGGCTCGCTGAGTAGGGTCAAAGGCGCGATCGTGATGTCGAGCCACGCCCTCTCGAAGACCGGATCGCCAGCCAGCAGGGGCTGTGCCTTCTCGGCCAGCCGGAATGCGCCGAGGCGGTCGTCCGCCTCGATCAGACGCTGGATCTCGGGCAGTGCCTCGCGCCTGGCCCAGCGTTCCTGCGCGCCCCGGTGCCACGTCCACACACCGAGCGCGGCGAGCGAGATCACCAGCAGCGCAAGGAGGGTGAGCCCCGCTGGACTGCGCAGACGTCTCGCCCACGCGGGCAGCCGGTCGGGCGTGGCGCAAGCCTCGAGGTCCGCGAGAAGCGCCACCGCCGAGGCGTAGCGCTCCGCCGGATCCTTCGCGAGACAGCGGGTCACGATCGCCTCGAGGCGTGGATCTATCTCGGGCCTCGCGCGCCGCAATGGTGTCGGCGCGGCGTTCAGGATCGCAGCCAGCAGAGCGACACCAGTGTCCCCCTCGAACGGCCGTCGGCCCGCGATCATCTCGTGGAGCGTCACTCCGAACGAAAAGACATCCGAGCGCGCGTCGACCGTGCGGCCGGTGGCTTGCTCGGGAGACATGTAGGCGGGGGTCCCGACGATCGTGTGCTCTGCGGTCGTGAGCGGGACGCTGATCGTGCTGGTCGTCGACTCCGTCCCGGGCTCGACGGACGGCGGGCGGCGGGCGAGTCCGAAGTCGAGCACCTTCACCACACCGCTGCGCGTGATCATCACGTTGGCGGGCTTGAGGTCGCGATGCACCACGCCGGCCGCGTGGGCCGCCGCCAGGCCGCGGGCCACGTCCACCGCGATCCGCAGCGCCTCGGCGAGGGGCAGCGGTCCGCGCGCGACGCGCTCGCGCAGACTCTCCCCGTCGAGACATTCCATCGCGATCCAGGTGCCGCGGCTGTCGTCTTCGCCAACGTCGTAGACCGTGACGATGTTGGGATGGTTGAGCGACGAAAGGGTTCGCGCCTCCTGCACAAGACGCTGCGTACGCTGGGACTCGGCCACCGCGTCGGGGCGCAGCAGCTTGATGGCCACCGTCCGGCCCAGGCGCGGGTCGCGGGCACGGTAGAGCACGCCCATGCCGCCCTCACCGAGCTTGTCGGTGATCTCGAAACGACCGACGGTCTCTCCGAGCATCGGCTGCCTCTCGGTGGTTGAGCCGTCACGCTACGGTGCTCATTCAATCCAGGTCAAGGCTGGGGCGACTCAGTCGCGCGCTCTCGCGAGCGGCGGTGGTGCTCGCGGCCTAAGCGTGGCGGCGGCCCGGTCGGGCTGGTGTACAATCCGCGCGGTCGCCGCCCCGGCGCCCGTGCCTCGGAGCCGCCCATGGCCGACGAACACTGGGATCGCGTCCGCGCGCTCTTCGAGCAGGTCCTGGAGCTGCGGGAGTCCGAGCGCACCGCGTTCCTGGACCGCGAGCTCGCCGGCGAGCCGGCGGTACGCGCTGACCTCGTGTCTCTCCTCTCCGCGGGTCAGGCGAGCACCGAGTTCCTGGCCGGCGACTCCACCGGGGACCACGGATCGATCGGGCCGTATCGCCTCGTCAAGGTGATCGGCGAGGGCGGCTTCGGCGTGGTGTACCTCGCAGAGCAAGAGCGCCCGCTCCGCCGCCGCGTGGCGCTCAAGCTGATCAAGCGCGGGATGGACACGAAGCAGGTGATCGCGCGCTTCGAGGCGGAGCGGCAGGCGTTGGCGATGATGGACCACCCCGGAATCGCGCAAGTCTTCGACGCCGGCGAGACCGAGATGGGGCGGCCCTACTTCGTCATGGAGTACGTGCCGGGCGTTCCCATCACGAGGTTCTGCGACGAGCAACGCCTCACCCTCCGAGACCGTCTGTCGCTGCTCGCGAACGTGTGCGACGCGGTGCAGCACGCGCACCAGAAGGGTGTGATCCACCGCGACATCAAACCGACGAACGTGGTGGTCGCGCGGCGCGACGGAGTGGTCACACCCAAGGTGATCGACTTCGGCATCGCCAAGGCGACCACGGGCTTCCGCGGCGGGACCCTGATGACTCAGGAAGGGGCGATCGTCGGCACGCTCGGGTACATGAGTCCGGAGCAGGCCGGCGCTCTGGACGCGCCGGTGGACACCCGTTCGGACATTTACTCGCTGGGGGTGATGCTCTACGAGCTGCTGATCGGGGCGCTGCCCTTCGACGACGGTCGCCTTCGTCAAGGCGCGCTGTCGGATGCGCTTCGCGTGATCCGGGAGGAGGATCCGCCGGCGCTGACCGTGCGGCTCGCACGCAGCGGCGGGGACGTGGCGAAGGTCGCGGAGCGGCGCTCCACGGACGCGCGCCGCCTGCTGCGGGACCTGAAGGGCGAGCTGCAGTGGATCACGTTGCGCGCGCTGGAGAAGGATCCGGAGCGGCGCTATTCCTCGGCGGCGGAGTTCGCGGCGGACATTCGCCGGCATCTGACCGACGAGCCGGTGCTCGCCGGGGCGCCGACCGCCACCTACCGCATCCGGAAGTTCGTGCGTCGCCACCGCGGCGGGGTGGCCGCGGCGACACTGGTGCTCGCCGCGATCCTCGCCGGCGGCATCGCCTCGACCGTCAGCCTCACGCGCGCCGTCCGCGCCGAGCGCGAAACCCGACTCGAAGCGGAGTCTGCTCGACAGGTCGCAGACTTCCTGGTCGGCCTTTTCAGCGCGTCCACTCCAGACCGCGCGCGGGGCGCGGTCATCACCGCCCAGACGCTGCTCGAAGAGGGGACGCGGCGCATTCGAGACACGGTGACGGAGGATCCGCGGGTGCGTGCGCGGCTCTTGACGACGTTGGGGCACGCGAACGTGAACCTCGCTCAGTACGACCAGGGCATCGCTCTCCTGCGCGAGGCGCTGGCGGTGACCGACTCGAGCGCGTCGTCGGAACCGGTGGAGGTCGTCACTCAGCTCTACGCGCTGGCCACCGGCTTGCTGACATCCGGCCGGGGTGCCGACGACGAAACCGGCGCGACTCTGGACCGCGCGCTGGCGATCTTGCGTGATTCCGGCGCGGACCGGCCCGACCTGCTGTCGGCCTGTCTGCGCGGAAAGGGGTCGTGGTTCAACGAACGCGGCGAACTGGCGCCTGCCGAGTCGCTGCTCACGCTGGCCATCCGCACGGCGGAGTCGGTCTCCCCTCCGGATACCGCGAAGCTCGTCCGCATGTACAGCACGCGGGCGAACATCGCGCACCGGCAGTTCCACCTCGAGGACGCGGAGCGCCATTACTTGCACGCGCTCGAACTGGCGGAGAAGAGCGGGCAGCCGAGCTGGTCGATCAGCATGCACCGGCGGCTGGCCTCGGTCTACGGCGCGCTCGGCGATCCGGAGAAGGCGATTCGACACGCCGAAGAGGGAGTGCGGCTCGCACGGCAGATCTATTCGCCCGACCATCCCAACCTGGCTGACGCGCTGAGCGGCCTCGCGTCGGCACTCGCCTCGAAGGGTGATGACTCGCAAGCGATCACCGTGAGCGAGGAGGTCGTCCGCATCACGCGCCAGAGCGGGAGATCGTTCGACCTCGCGCTGGAGCTGAACAGCCTGGGGCTTCTGTACCGCAGCAGCGACCAGCCGGAGCGGGCCGTGGCCTGCGCCGAGGAATCCTGGCGAATTCGCAACGAGACCCTCGGCGCGGGAAACGCGCGGACGGCGGAGTCGCTGGCCAACCTGGCGCGGAGCCTGTTCGCGGCGGGACAGACCGCGCGCGCGGACTCTTCGTTCCAGGCGGCCATCGCGGTGTTCGATCGGCTGGACGCGACGGGAGTGTTCACCGCGGTGGCCTACGCGAGCTTCGCGAACCTTTGTCGCGACACGAAGCGCCTCGCCCGCGCCGATACACTCTACGCTCACGCCCAGGCCCTATTGGACTCCACGAATGCCGGGCTCCGACCCTACGCGGGCGAGTGCCTCATGGACCACGGGTACCTCCGCTCGCTGCAGGGTCGCCACGCGGAGGCGGAGGCCATGATCGCCGCCGGCTTCCCGTTGCGGCGAGGGGAGACGGCGGAGACGGATCCGGGGCTCGGACAGTGGTACCTGATCTGGGCCGCCTCGCGCGCAGCCGCCGGCGACGTGGACGGGGCCCTCGGAAAACTCCGGGAAGCGGCCCGCTGCGGTGTCACCTCGGAGGATGCGGAGACGCTCTCGGAGCTGGCCGCGCTCCGCTCCCGCGCCGACTATCCGCTGGAAGACTCCCGCTGACTCCTGGCCAGCCACCACTCGCGGAATTCGCGGAGCCGCGGCAGCGATTCTCGATCCTTGACTCGCCCCGTGGCCTCCTTGCTCCGGATGATGTCGTCGATGTGGCAGACCGGCAGCCCCTCCACCACCACCGACCGGGCGAGCGCGTCTGCGAAGGACTCGATTCCGTCCGGGGCGAACACCAAGTCCAGATCGAACGGTCCCTGGCGAAGCTGGACGAAGTCTTTGCCGCGCTCGATTTCGGCCCGCTCGCGCTCGTTCAGCTCGAAGCCCAGCGCACCGAGCGCGCGGACCGCTGCCGCTCCATTCGGCGGCGTCTTGTCGAGATAGAGGTCGGCGTCCTGGGTCGTGTCCGGGAATCCGAGTATGACGGCACCCGCCTTGCCGATGAACAGGTAGCGAACACCGAAGCGCCCGAACGCGGAAGCGATCTCCTGCGCCTGCCGGTACTCAAACCGCGCGGCCATATCCGAGCCAGACCGGCAAGTTCTCCTCGCACCATCGGCGGTAATCGGCCATGGTGTCGAACGAGCGGTACCTCGCGTCGTCGAGAACGGGCTTGTAGGTGCGGATGAACGCGTACTTCAGCCGCAGATCCAGCGGGCGCCGCGCAGCCGCCTCGAAGTCCTGAGTCCACTCGCGCCTCACGGACGCCGGTATCTCATCCATGCGTTCAACATAGCATCCCGTTGCGGGGTGAGCCACGACCGCCGAGCTTCGGGCTGTGGCGTTGTGAGCCACCTCCGCGACATCGAGCGACAGCTTGGGCTGCGCGACGGCCCGGAGCCCGTCGTAGACCTGGGCGATGAAGGCGTCGGAACTCCCCGGAGGGGTGCCGGAGGCGTGAACAGGGGGCTCGCCGCGGGAATCGAGCCCGGATGGGAACGGGCCGCTGCCGTGGCTCGACGGGAGCTTCCGGCAAGGGGACGCATGTCACGTGGCGGCCCACTCCGGCGCACAACCAGAACCGGGTCGGGGCAGCAGGTCATGGTGATCTCCTCAGACCCTCGAAGGGAGAAACGGACGATGGTCACCCTGCTGACGCTACCTGGAACACGTTCCCCACGGCAAACGGCGACGCGGCGGACGTGGTGCTGGGCTCCGGCAGCTTCGACACCGCCGGTTCGCCCACGCCTTCGGCGACCAGCATCGCCTACCCGATGGGCGTCGCCTCCGACGGCACCAGCCTGTTCGTCTCGGACGCCGTCCTGAACCGCGTGCTGATCTTCGCGCCGTTCCCGACCACGAACGGAGCAGCGGCCGCCATCGTGCTCGGGCAGAGCAGCTTCGCCAACTCCGCGGGCAACGATCCGAACCAGGACGGCGTCCGCGACGCCGGCCCGACTGCGCGGACCTTTCTCAGCCCCACCGACGTCAAGATCATCGACGATCGCCTCTTCGTGGCGGACATGGACAACAATCGCGTGCTGGTGTTCGCCCCGAGCCTCTGATCGAGGGGACCGACGGCGGCGCGGCGGCCATCTGACGAGTGGTTCCGCGCTCGCCGGCCACGCTCCCCCCGGACCATCCGCTGATGGACTCGCTGTGAGTCAGGCGAGCACGACGCGATGGGCTTCCCGCACGAAGAAGCGCGTGCACTCCTCCCAGCGGAAGGGCACCAACGTGGCGACCTGCGGCTCCTGTTCGGCGTCCTCGAAGTACGTCAGGCTCTTGAGGACGTGGTACGTGTTGACCCGTCCCTCGCCGTACTTGCGGGGAAGCAGGGCGAAGTAGTCCGCGAGCGGCGCGCCGCCCTGGAGGATGAACCAGAGGTCCACGAAGTCCTTGCGGCTTCCCCGGCCGGAGACCGCCACGAGCTTCATCAGGGCGATGTCGGTCAGGTCCGCGACGCGGAACCGGCGGTACTCCCCCGGCACGCGCAGCAGCGGCTCCGGCACCACGAAGAACGACAGCTTGACGCCGAGGACGAGCGCGGTCAGGTCTCTCTCGCTCTTGCGAAGCAGCTCGAACGGGCCGAGCGCGGCGAGCCGCCGCTCGAGCTCGGCAACGTCGGCTGCATCAGTTCGGAAGAAGTCGAAGTCCTCGGACCGGCGATGGCCGATCTGCAGCGCGAGTCCGGTTCCGCCGGCGAGCACCCAGTCTTCCAGCAGCGCGGGGTCCGCCGCGTCTACGACATCCAGCAGCCGTCGGCTTCCGTCCGGGAGAACCTTGGTGTGCACTTCCGTCCCTCCAGGCGCGCCATCGCTTCCCAGAACGCACGGGTTCTCGGCGACTCGAATCGAAGGCCGGAGACGACGTCGAGGAACCTGTCGCGCCCGTAGTACCGCACCAGGGCCTGCACGTCGTCCAGCGATCCCAGGTCCAGCACCCGCCGGACGACCCATGCGGGGTAGCGCTCCGCGTCGGACGGCCGGAGGTTCCGATCCCAGAAGAGACGGCGAAGCCGGCGGGGAACCCGCCGGCGGATGCGCTGCCCGCGTGGAGTGCGGCCCGGCTCGAGGAAGCGAACATCCAGAAGGCACCCGAGCGCGGCCGCGAGCTTGCCCAGAGTGGCCACCTCGAATCGCCGCCAGCCGCTCTCGTACCGGTGGACCGTCGGTGGCGACGTTCCGGCGCGTCGAGCGAGATCCGCCAGGGACCAGCCTCGCTCCAGGCGAAGGCGCCGAATCTCGGGACCGATCTCGTCAGGACGCATGTTGCTATCATATGCGATAAACCACCCACGTCCAGGGCCCCCTGGGGTCGAGGGCGCCCTATCCGCCGGAAAGCTCACGGTAGAGCCAGGCCCGGGCGAAAGCCCAGTCCCGCAGCACGGTGCGGGGCGTGATTTCCAGCATCTCGGCCACCTCTTCGACGCTGAGCCCGGCGTAGAAGCGCAGCTTCACGACCTTCGCCACCCGCTCCTCCCGGCCGGCCAGCCGATCGACCGCCTGGTCCAGAGCCAGGATGGTCTCGGGGTCGCGGTCGTCCGCCAGTGCGGCCACCTCGGCGATGTCCAGGGACAGCTTGGGCGCCGGCCGCCCTTCGGAATCCCCGCCGCGCTTCACCCGGCCGCGGGCCCGCGCCCGCTCGATGAGGATCCGGCGCATGGCCTCGGCCGCCGCGGCGAAAAACTGGCTCCTGCTCAGCCAGGCGCTGTCGTCCCCAGGGCGAAGCCGGAGGTACGCCTCGTGCACCAGCTCCGTGGACTGGAGGGACCGGCTGCTTTCTCCGCGCATCCGCGCGTGGGCGATCGCCCGGAGCTCGTCGTAGACCTGGGCGAAGAAGGCGTCGGACCCGCTTGGGGAGGGGACGGCAGGGCCGGCGGGGGGCTCGGTCGGCATCGGGGGCCATGGTACGCGGGCGGGACTCCCGGCTCAACGGGGCAACCGGCCCGGGGTGTCATGTGCCGGCCCGTTCCGGCGCATGGAGGGCTGTCACCCAGGAGGGGTTCCCCAGATGCTCACGCTCTTCGTTCTCGTGCTCGAACTCGTCGCAGGCAGGCTCGTTGGAAACCACAACCAGAACCTGATCCGGGCGTAGGACTGCGCTCGACGTGAGGCACTCGATGGACCCGGCGCCGACGCGGCCACCGGCTGGCGCGAGTGCCGTCGAACTTCCCTGCCCGGCGCGCTCGGAGAAGATCACGCTGCTCATGTAGGTTGAGTCGGCCGGAAGAGTGTAGTGCGCACCGGGTGTGCCGTCGCGTTCGGCGACGTCCGTCACGGACTCCCGGGCGGAGCGGTGGACGTGGTGCTGCTCCCGGCGTCGTTCGCGGTCGGCTACACTACGCCCATGGACCCGGAGAGGTGGAGCCGGTTGCAGGAGCTCTTTGCCGATCTCCTGGATACTCCCGCGCCCGAGCGCCCCGCCTTCCTCGACCGTGAGGTCGGGGCCGACACAGAACTGCGTGCCGAGCTCGAGCGGCTCCTCGCCCTGACCGGGTCCGCGGGCGGCTTCCTCGCTGCGCCGGTTACGGATTCCCCAGGAGCCGTGGGTCCCTACCGGCTCCTCGAGGTCCTGGGCGAAGGCGGCTTCGGTGTCGTGTACCTCGCCGAGCAGGAGCGGCCGATCCGCCGCCGTGTCGCGCTCAAGCTGATCAAGCCGGGCATGGACACGAAGCGGGTGATCGCTCGCTTCGAGGCGGAACGGCAGGCCCTTGCGCTCATGGACCATCCGGGCATCGCCCAGGTTTTCGAAGCCGGCGCGACGGAAGCCGGCCGCCCCTACTTCGCGATGGAGTACGTGCCCGGCGTGCCCATCACCACGTATTGCGAGCGCGAGCATCTGCGCATCCGCGACCGACTCGAGCTGTTCCTCGACGTCTGCGACGCCATCCAGCACGCGCACCAGAAGGGAGTGATCCATCGGGACATCAAGCCGTCGAACGTGCTCGTGGCGCTGCGCAACGGCGCGGCCGCGCCGAAGGTGATCGACTTCGGAATCGTCAAGGCCACGACCGAGGCCTTGGCCGGTGGAACCGTGATGACGAGCGAGGGCATGATCGTCGGGACCCTGGCCTACATGAGCCCCGAACAGGCCGGCGCGGCCGACGCGGTGGATACTCGCTCGGACATCTATTCCCTCGGAGTGGTCCTCTACGAGCTGCTGGCGGGATCGCCGCCGTTCGACGCCGAGCTCCTGCGTAGCTCGGCGCTCTCGGATGCGGTGCGCGTGATCCGGGAGGAGGAACCGCCCGCCCTCGCCGTCCGCGTGACCCGCGGCGGCGAAGAGGGAGTGGCGAAGATCGCGCAGGGTCGATCGGTGGAGCCGCGGCGCCTGCTCCGCGAGCTCAGAGGCGAGCTGCACTGGATCACGCTCCGAGCGCTGGAGAAGGACCCGGATCGTCGCTATGCGTCCGCGGCGGAGCTCTCGGCGGACATTCGCCGATACCTGGCCAACGAGCCCGTGCTCGCCGGCCCCCCGAGAACGCTGGTTCGGCTTCGCAAGTACGCGCGAAGGCACCGCGTGGGAGTGACCGCTGCCCTGGTCGTGCTGCTCGCCATCATCGCCGGCGGGATCGCGGCGGGAGTCGGATTCCGGCGTTCGCTCCTGTCCGAGCGCAGGGCGCAGCGGGAGGCCACCTCGGCACGCCAGGTCGCGGCATTCCTGGTCGAGCTGTTCCAGTCGTCCACGCCGGACCGCGCGCGGGGAGAGACGGTCACCGCCCGGAAGCTCTTGGACGAGGGCGCGCGACGCATCCAGGTCAGCGCCATGGACGATCCGGAGGTGCGGGCGAGCCTGCTGTCGACCCTCGGGAACGCCCACGTAGAGCTCGGGCTTTACGATGAGGGTGTCGCACTCCTGCGCGAGGCGCTGGTCACGACCCAAGCTGCGGAGCCGCGCGACGAACGGCGCGTCGCCGAGCAAATGGCAGCGCTCGCCGAAGGGTTGGAGCCGATCGGCAAGGCGGACAGCGCGGGGATCCTGCTGGATGCGGCGATCGCCATCCTGGAAGAGCCTGAGCATGCAGACGCGGATCTCCTGGCCAGGAGCCTGCTGCGGAAGGGGGATCTCTTCTACGGCCGAGGCGAGTTCGTGGCGGCGGACTCGCTCATCTCGGTAGCGATTGACATGGCAGAAGCACGAGAAGATCCGGACGAAGCACACCTCACCGACATGTACGTGATGAAGGCCAGCATCGCGCACCGTCGGTACGACCTGCAGGAGGCGGAAGGCCACTACCTCCGGGCACTTCGCCTCGCGGAGGATTCGGGCCGCCCCACTGCGTCGGTGAGCATTCATGGAGGCCTGGCGTACGTATACGCCCAGCTCGGGGATACGGAGAATGCGGTGAGGCACGCCGAGGAAGGCGTCCGCCTGGCGCGCCGCATCTACTCCCCGGATCACCCCGACCTCGCCGGGGCTCTTTCCGGGCAGGCGGCGGCGCTGCAGGCCCGTGGCGATGTCGAGCAGGCGATCGCCGCGCGCGAAGAAGCGATCGCCATCTTGCGGGCGGGCTCGCCCGAGCAGGAGCGCCTGGCGCACGAGCTCAACACCGCCGGACTCGTGTATCGATTCACCGGGCAGCTCGATCTGGCCGTCGCCCGCTTCGAGGAAGCCTGCAGCCTGAAGCGCCGGATCTACGGCGACGAGAATCTCCGCACGGCGGAGAGCGTGGCGAATCTCGCGCGCTGCTACGCGGACGCTGGGCTGAACGTGCGCGCCGACTCGACGTACCGTGCGGCGATTACGGTGCTCGACCGGTTCGACCCGACGAGCCTGTTCACGGTGTACGCGTACATGGGGTACGCGAACCTCTGCCGGGACGCCGGACGCGCGGACCAAGCCGACACGCTGTACGCGCACGCGCTGGCTGACATGGACTCCACCAACGCAGGAATCCGACCGTACTTCGCCGAGTGCCTGCTCGATCGCGCGATGCTCCGTTCCGCTCAGCGCCGGCACGCGGAAGCGGAGTCCTTGCTGCAGTCCGGCTGTCGGATGCTGCGCGGCGACGCGCCGGAGGACGACGCGAAGCTCGGCGAGGTGTACACCCGCTGGGCCCTGACGCGGGTCCGGGCCGGGGACGCGGAGGGAGCCGTGGACAGGCTCCAGCTGGCCCTGCGGTGCGGCGTCGCTGCGGACGAGCTGGAGCAGTACCCGGAGTTCGCCGCGCTCCGCTCCCGGCCGGACTATCCCTTGGACAGCTCGCCGTAGAGCCAGGCCCTGGCGAAGGCCCAGATCCGCAGGACCGTCCGGGTCGACGTTTCCAGCGTCTCGGCCACCTCCTCCACGGAGAGGCCCGCCCAGAAGCGCAGCCGGACGACTTTCGCGGCCCGCTCGTCCTGGAGCGCCAGCCGCTCGATGGCCCGATCCAGCGCCAGGATCGTCTCCGGGTCCTGATCGTCGGCCAGGGCCGCCACCTCGTGCAGGTCCAGCGAGACCTTCGGGGCGGGCCGCCCTTCCGAGTCCCCGCCGCGCTTGATGCTGCCCCGCGCGCGCGCCCGGTCGACGAGGATCCGCCGCATGGCCTGGGCGGCCGCGTAGAAGAAGTGGGCGCGATTCTTCCACTCGCCTCGGCCTTCGGGACGAAGGCGCAGATACGCCTCGTGCACCAGCTCGGTGGTCTGGAGGCTCAGCCCGGCCGGTTCGGCGCGCATCCTCGCCCGAGCGATCGAGCGCAACTCCTCGTAGACGCGCGCGAAGAACGCGTCGGAGGTGCCGCCGTCGGGGCCGGCGGTGTCCCCAGGGGTGTGTCCACCCATGAGGCCGATCCTACCCGTCCGGCCCTTCGCTCTCAACCGCCGGGAAAAGTGACTTCTCGGTGTCACCTGCCGGTCGGCTCTTCCGCGTGTAGGCGGCGCTCGAAAGAGCGCATGGAGATCTGAACGCCCAACAGGAGGGATTCCGATGATGCTCTTCGTGCTGCTGGTCGACTTCGTGGCCGGCAAGATCGCGATTAACCACAACGCGACCCGAATCGGGGGCTGAACGATGTGCCGCCCGCCGCTCCGGAAGCCCGCCCAGGCGCTCGCAACCTGCCGGTCGATGCTGGCTGGCATCTTCGCCCTCCCCAGCATCGCCTCCGCGCAGATCCTCCGCGAGGATCTGTGGGTCACCGACGGTGCCGTGGAAGCCATCGCGGTTGACACGAACGCGATCTACCTGGGCGGCTCCTTCACGCGGGTCGGCCCGCTGACCGGGGGAGCGGCGCTTCTCGACGCCGGGACGGGAGTGGCGGTCGGGCCGTATTCCCGTGTCGAAGGTGTCGTGATGGCCGTGGTGCCGGACGTGAGCGGGGGTTGGTACATCGGCGGAGCGTTCACCGAGGTGGGCGGTCAGCCGCGAGCCAACCTCGCTCAGCTCGATGCCGCAGGAAACGTCACGCCCTGGAATCCAGGGGCGGACGCGACGGTGCGGGTTCTCGCAATCAGCGGCAGCACGGTGTACGCCGGCGGAGACTTCTTCTTCGCCGGCGGCCAGCCGCGCAATCGCCTTGCCGAGCTCGACGCGGTGACCGGCGCGACGACGGCGTGGAATCCGGGGGCGAACTGGACGGTCAATGCGTTGCTGGTGAACGGCGGCACGGTGTACGTGGGCGGCGGCTTCAGCTCGATCGGCGGCCAGGCGCGCAGCCGGATCGCCGCGCTCGACGCCGGCACCGGCACCCCGACCGCCTGGGCTCCGGAAGCCGATTCAGATGTGGTCGCGCTGGCTCTGGGAAGCAGCGCGATGTACGCCGGCGGCTACTTCACGAGCATCGGCGGTCAGGCCCGCGGTGGCATCGCCGCGCTGGATCCCGCCACGGGGGCGGCGACGGGCTGGGCCCCGAATGCAGACGGATCCGTCCTGGCCCTCGGGGTTCACGAGGCTTCGACCTTCCCGTTCACCGTCACGGTCTTTGCCGGCGGCTCCTTCACGAACATAGGCGGCCAGGCGCGCAGCTATATCGCCGCCCTCGACGGGGTGACGGGCTCGGCGACGAGCTGGAACCCCGGTTCGGACAGTGCCGTGAATGCTCTCATCGTGAAAACGAACCGCTTCGGGTCGCTCACATCGATCTGTGCGGCGGGGAACTTCGGGATCATGGGTGGTCAGGTCCGCAAGTACATCGCCGAGCTCGACGCCGCCGGTGCGGTGACGAGCTGGAATCCGACCGCGAGCGAGCAGGTCTTCGCCCTGGCCGCGGGGTTCGGCACGGTTCACGCCGGCGGTGTCTTCACCACCATCGGGGGAGTGCCGCGCAACCACATCGCCGCACTGGACGCCGGTACGGGAGCCGCGACCTCGTGGAACCCGGACGCGAACGGTCCGGTGCGGGCGCTCGCGGTGTCCGGCGGCACGGTCTACGCGGGCGGCACGTTCTCCAGCATCGGGGGCAGCTCGGTAGCCATCAATCTCGCCGCGCTGGATGCCGCCACGGGCGCGGCGCTGCCCTCCTGGGACGGGGATGCCTACATGCCCGGCGACGTGCACGAGCTCGTGCTGCACGGCGGCACGCTGTACGTCGGGGGGGACTTCACCATCCTGGGAGGACAGTTCCGCAACAACCTGGGCGCGCTCGACGCCGCCACCGGAGCGGCGACCGGCTGGAACCCCGGCGCGAACGGCGCGGTGTACGCGCTCGCGGTGGCAGAGCGACAGAGCTTCCCGTTCACCGTCACGGTGTACGCGGGCGGCGAGTTCGCCACGCTCGGCGGCCAGGCCCGACTCAGCCTCGGGGCGGTCGACGGCAACACCGCCGCGGCAACCTCCTGGAATCCGAGCGCCAGCAGCGACGTGTACGACCTCCTGCTGACGACGGATCCCTTCGGAAACGTCACGTCGGTCTACGCCGCGGGTCTCTTCACAACGATCGGAGGTCAGCTCCGCAACCACATCGCCGAGGTGGATGCATCCGGCGCCGCCACCGCCTGGAACCCCAACTCGAATCTGAGTGGAACCGTCCACGCCCTCGCGCGAGGCGGCGACACGATCTACGCGGGCGGGGGGTTCTCCGTGATCGGCGAACAGTGGCGAAGCGCCTTCGCCGCACTCGACGTGGCCACGGGCTTGGCGACGTCCTGGGATCCTGACGCGCTCGGCACCGTGCTGGCAGTGGCTCTGCACGGAGGCGAGATCTACGCGGGCGGCTCGTTCAACACCATCTCCGGGGTAGCGCGCCCGAACTTCGCCGGCTTCCAGGACGTGAGCGTCGGTGTCACGGAGCAGCTCCCGGAGCGGCCGTCGGCTCTGCTCCGCGCGGCGCCGAACCCGTTCCGCTCGGGTGTGACCCTCCGCTTCGCGCTGCAGGAGCCGGCCGACGCGCGCCTCGAGATCTACGACGTCGCCGGGCGGCAGGTGCGAAGCTTGTACTGGAGCGGCCGGGCCGGCGAGCAAACGGTGGACTGGGATGGCCGCGACGAGGCGGGCGGCGCCGTCGCCGCGGGCGTCTACTTCGTTCGACTCACGACGGGGACACAGCACCTGAGCGCGAAGGTGCTGCGCGTGAAGTGACACCGCAGGGAACCCCGCCACGGGTGCGGCCGTCCCGGCGGACCTGCACACCGCCGGCAGTCGGCGACATCCAGGAGATGCGGGAGCGCGAGCGCCCCCCGTGTCACCTGCCTGCTGGTTTCGGAGCGTGAAGGGGCGGGCGGCAAGCGTGCCTGCCCCGAACCCGAAACCGGAGGAACCAAATGATCGCCCTCTTCGCGCTCGTCCTGGACATCATCGCCGGCAGGCTCGCGGCGAACCACAACCAGACCGCGGTCTCCGGCTGAGCCGGGATTCCCATGCGTCGGCCGCTGCTCCTGCGCCGCCTGCTTGCGAACCGGAGGCTGTTGGTGCTCGCGCTCGCCGGCGTGCAGCTTCCACCGCTTCGAGCCTCGGGCCAGACCCTCCGCGACGACCTGTGGGTGACGGACGGCTTCGTGGAGGCGGTTGCCGTCTCGGGCGGCGTGATCTACCTGGGCGGGTCCTTCACCCGGATCAGCCCCGTCGTGGGCCGCTCGGTCTTGCTGGACACGGGGACCGGCTCGGCGCTCCCTCCCTACGCCGACATCGAGGGCATCGTGAGCACCGTGCTTCCCGACGGGAACGGCGGCTGGTACCTCGGCGGGTCTTTCACTTCCGTTCGCGGCGAGCCCAGGGACAATCTCGCGCAGGTGGACGCGGCCGGGAATCTCACACCGTGGGATCCCGGCCCGAACGGCCCCGTTCTGGTTCTTCGGGCGAGCCTGACCGCGTTGTACGCCGCTGGCGACTTCACGATGATCGGCGGTCAGCCGCGCAACCGGATCGCGGCGTTCGACCCGTCGAGCGGGGCGGTGACAGGCTGGGACCCGAACGCGGATCTCACGGTCTACGCACTGGTCGTGAGCGGGAGCACGGTGTACGCGGGAGGCGGATTCACGCGGATCGGCGGGCAAGCGCGCAACCGGATCGCGGCGCTCGACGCCGGCACCGGCTCGGCCACCGCCTGGAACCCGAACGCGGACGTAGACGTTGCCGCGCTGGCGGTGAACGGGGGCACTGTGTACGCCGGAGGGTACTTCTCGACGATCGGTGGCGCGGGTCGCAGCTATCTCGCGGCTCTCGACGTCGTGAACGGAGCCGCCACCGCGTGGAACCCGAACCCGAGCTCCCCCGTGCTCGCGCTCGCCGTCCACCAGCGGCCCACGTTTCCGTTCACCGTGACGGTCTACGCCGGAGGACTTTTCCAGACGGCAGGAGGTCAGCCGCGGAACTACGTCGCCGCACTCGATGGATCGACGGGACTCGCCACGAGCTGGAACCCGAACGCGGACTGGAACGTGCGTACGCTGGCTTTCACGACCAACGTCGCCGGACAGGTCAGTGCGGTCTTCGCCGGCGGGGACTTCGCAACGATCGGCGGCCAGCCGCGCGCGTACCTCGCAGCACTCGATGGATCCGGCGCGGCGACGAGCTGGAACCCGAAGCCGAACGGTCCGGTCAACACTCTCGCGCTGGGGATCGGAACCGTCTGTGCCGGAGGGCAGTTCACCAGCGCGGGCGGGCAGGTCCGTAGCAACCTCGCCGCGCTCGACGCGGCGACCGGAGCAGTCACCGGCTGGAACCCCAACGCGAACGGCATCGTGCGGGCGCTGGCCGTCGGCGGAGGCACGGTCTACGCCGCCGGCACGTTCACCGACATCGGCGGTCAGACCCTCGTCCTCAACGTGGCGGCCCTCGACTCCGTCACCGGGGCCGCTCTCGGGACGTGGAACGGTGACGCTCACAACCCCGGCGATGTGCACGAGCTCGTGCTGCTCGGTGGCACCCTGTACGTGGGCGGCGACTTCGACCTCATCGGCGGCCAGTTCCGGAACAACCTGGCCGCGCT
The DNA here is from genome assembly GCA_052390515.1 of Candidatus Eiseniibacteriota bacterium. Classification (GTDB taxonomy): domain Bacteria; phylum ARS69; class ARS69; order ARS69; family ARS69; genus JBQTGV01. The sequence continues at coordinate 39,898 of JBQTGV010000044.1, forward strand.
CGACGCCACGACCGGTGCGGCCACGAGCTGGAATCCTGACGCGAACGGCGCGGTCTACACGCTGGGCATCACCCAACGATTCAGCTTTCCGTTCACGATCACGGTCTACGCCGGCGGCGAGTTCGCCGTGTTGGGCGCGCAGCCGCGACTCAGCATCGGCGCGGTCGACGGCACCACCGGTCTGGCCACGAGCTGGAATCCCGGCGCCGACAGCGACGTCTACGACCTCGCTCTCTCGACCGACCCGCTCGGGAACGAAACGTCGGTCCACGCGGCCGGCCTGTTCACGACGATCGGAGGGCAGTCGCGCGAGTACATCGCCGAGATCGACGGCTCCGGCGGGGTCACCGCCTGGAACCCCGATGCGAGCAGTCCCGTCAAAGCCCTGGCGCGGTCGGGCGATACGATCTACGCGGGCGGTGCCTTCTTCAACATCGGCGGGCAGTTTCGCCAGGGACTCGCGGCCCTGGACGTGACTTCCGGCTCCGCGACCGCGTGGAATCCCGACGTGGGCGGTGGGGGCACCGTGAACGCGCTGACCCTGTCGGGCGGCGAGATCTACGCGGTCGGCAGTTTCCCGAGCATCTCGGGGAAGCCCCATTCCAACGTCGCCGGGTTCGTCGACCAGGCCGTGGCCGTGCCGGAGCTGCCCCCGGGGCGTGACTCGCGCGGGGTCCACGCGGCCCCGAACCCGTTCCGCTCCGAGGTCGGACTGCGATTCATTCCCGCCCGCGCGGGCCGCGTCATGGTGGGGGTGTACGACCTCTCCGGACGCCGTGTGCGTAGCGTCGAGCTGTTCGCGCGCAGCACGGGAGAGCACCACGTGACCTGGGACGGGCGGGACGAAGCGGGGCGAAGCGTGGCGGCCGGTGTCTACTTCGTCCGGGTGCTGAGCGAGGGGCTCGATCTCGATGGCAAGCTGATCCGGATGAGATAGCTGACCCGCGAAGGATGGTGCTCTTCTCTGAGCAAGGAAGCGGAGATGAATGCGATGCGGAACCGATCGATCCCCCTGTGGCCCACGTTCGTTCTGGTCCTGACCGTGAGCTGCGGCGACGACAACCCTGCGGATCCCGGGGATGACCCAGGGCCAGCGGGCGGCCTTCAGCTCGACAACTTTCAACCAGCCGCGATGGTCATCGGACAGGCCGACAAGGTGTCGGGCACGGCGAATGCGGGTGGCGGCACGACGAACGCATTCGGACTGACGCAGCCCGATGCAGCCGGGTGCGGAACGCTGTACCTCCCGGACGACCTCAACCACCGCGTTCTGGGTTTCGCGGGGGTGCCGACGACCGATGGCGCCGCCGCCAGCTTCGTGCTCGGTCAACCGGACTTCACGTCGTCCGCGCAAGGCACCACTGCCGAGAACTTTCGTCACCCGGGCGACTGCGCGGTGGCCGACGGGAAGCTGTTCGTCCTGGACAGTGGGAACGAGCGAGTCCTGATCTGGAACTCCCTGCCGACGGGTAACGTGCCGGCCGATGTGGTCGTGGGGCAACCCGACTTCACGTCCTCAGCGCCCGCGACGACCCGGACGGGTCTCGCCGGCCCGTTCCGCGTGGCGGTCGGCGGCGGCCGGATGTTCGTCAGCGACACCGCGAATTCCCGGGTTCTGATCTGGAACACCATACCCACGGCGAACGGCGCGCCGGCCAGCGTGGTCCTCGGACAGACCGATTTCACGACGTCCGTCCCGGGCCTGACCGCCTCGACGTTCCGATCTCCGACGGCCCTCTGGACGGACGGCACGCGCCTCGTGGTCGGCGACCTGGGGAATCGCCGCGTTCTGATCTGGAACACGATTCCCACGACGAACGGTGCTGCGGCGGACGTGGTCGTGGGTGCCCCGGACTTCACGACCGCGGGTTCGAGCACGCCCTCCGCGACGAGCATCGACTTCCCCCTCGGTGTGACCTCCGACGGCACGAGCCTCTTCGTGGCGGACGTGAACTTCAATCGAGTGCTGATCTTCACGCCGTTCCCGACGGTGAACGGGGCGGCCGCTACGGGCGTGCTCGGCCAGGACAGCTTCACGAGTTCGGCTCTCAACGACGACGACCAGGACGGAACGCCGGACGGTCAGCCGACTGCGCGGACGTTCTTCGGACCCAGGGACGTGAGGGTTCTCGGGGACCGCCTGTTCGTCGCGGACGAGCTCAACAACCGGGTGATGGTCTTCGACGGCAAGTAGCGTCACACTGGGTCGATGAACGGGGAACAGTGGCGCCGGCTGAAGGACCTCTTCGTCGACCTCCAGGGAATGCCGGAGGGCGAGCGAAGCGCTCATCTCGACCGGGAGGCCGCCGGTGATCCGGAGGTGCGCGCCGAGCTCCATCGATTGCTCGCCGTCGACAGATTCGCCGCCGACTTCCTCGCCGCCGCACACTCCGCTTCCAGCCACGGCTCCATCGGACCCTACCGGCTCCTCGAGATCCTGGGCGAAGGCGGCTTCGGCGTGGTGTATCTGGCCGAGCAGGAGCGCCCCATCCGCCGCCGCGTCGCGCTCAAGCTGATCAAGCCGGGGATGGACACGAAGCAGGTGATCGCCCGCTTCGAGGCCGAGCGGCAAGCCCTGGCTCTCATGGACCATCCCGGCATCGCCCAGGTTCACGACGCGGGCGAAACGGAGGCGGGCCGGCCGTACTTCGTCATGGAGTACGTGCCCGGGGAGCCCATCACCACGTTTTGCGACCGCGAGCGGCTGCGCATCCCCGAACGGCTCGAGCTCTTCCTCGAGGTCTGCGACGCGATCCAGCACGCCCACCACAAGAGCGTGATCCACCGGGACATCAAACCCTCCAACGTGCTCGTCGCGCTGCGCGACGGTGTGCCCGCGCCGAAGGTGATCGACTTCGGCATCGTCAAGGCGACCACGGCGGGGGCGGCCGGTCAAACCCTGATGACGCGCGAGGGGATGATCGTCGGGACGCTGGGATACATGAGCCCGGAGCAGGCCGGGGCGGCCGAGACGGTGGACACGCGCTCCGACATCTACTCGCTGGGGGCTCTTCTGTACGAGCTGCTGGCGGGCTCACCGCCCTTCGACGCCGACCGGCTGAAGAGCGCCGCGCTCTCGGATGCCGTGCGCGTCGTCCGGGAAGAAGAGCCGCCGGCGCTCGCTGCGCGGGTGGCGCGAGGCGGGGAGGAGGAAGCGGCGGTGGTCGCCGAGCGGCGCTCCGCGGATGCCCGGCACCTTCTCCGCGAGCTGAAGGGCGAGCTGCAGTGGATCACGCTGCGCGCGCTGGAGAAGGACCCGAGCCGGCGTTACACGTCGGCGGCGGAGCTGGCGGCCGACATCCGCCGGCACCTCGCGAACGAGCCCGTGCTGGCCGTTGCTCCGAGCACGGCCTACCGGATGCGCAAGTTCGCCCGGAGGCACCGGGTCGGCGTCGTCGCTGCGACCGTCGTGCTGGCCACGATCGTGGTCGGGGGAATCGCCGCGGGAATCGGCTTCGGCCGGGCGGTTCGTGCCGAGCACAAGGCACAACGCGAAGCGGAATCCCTACAGCGCGTCACCGACTTTCTGGTCGAGTTGTTTCGCACGTCGAGCCCGGATCAATCCCGCGGAGAGACCATCACCGCGCGGACCCTCCTCGACGAGGGCACACGTCGCATCGAGGCCGACCTCGAGGCGGACGCGCACATCCGTGCGCGCCTGCTGGCGACGCTGGGCGACGCACATGTGAACCTGGCGCTCTACGATGACGGCCTTCGCCTGCTGCGCGAAGCGGTGGCGACGAGCGAAGCTGCGGAACCGCGCGACGACCTGGAGATCGCCGAGCAGCTTCGCCGATTGGCCTACGGCCTCAGAATGGCGGGACAGCTCGACAGCGTCGGGGTCCTCCTCGATCGCGCGATGGAGCTCGGACGCGACGCTGGGGCGCGCTCTCGCTGGATGGCGGGGTGCCTGTCGAACAAGGCTTCCTGGCTGAACAGCCTGGGCCAGCTCGCGCCGGCAGATTCGCTCGTGACGCTGGCGATCGAGATGGGTGAGTCCGAGCCGGAGCCGGATCGCCCTCAGCTCATGCGCATGTACTACACGAAGGGAAACATCGCCCACCGTCGGTTCGAGCTGCCGGATGCCGAGCGTCACTACCTCCGGGCGCTGGAGCTTTGCGAAAGCGGGGGAACCGAACCGACCTGGTCGGCGATGCTCCATCGCAGCCTGGCGTCCCTCTACGCCGCCCTCGGCGATCCGGAGAGGGCGGTGAGTCATGCGGAGCAGGGCGTGCGTCTCGCCCGGCGGCTCTATGCCTCCGACCATCCCAACCTCGCCTACGCGCTGGGCGGCCACGCGGCGGCCCTGGCCGGCAAAGGAGATTACTCGGGGGCGCTCGCTGTGCGGGAGGAGGCGCTGGGCATTTGGCGTGCGACCGGGGCGCAGACCGACCTCGCCCGCGAGCTGAACAGCGTAGGAATCCTGCACCGGGCTGCCGGTCAACTCGATCTCGCTATCGCCTGCACGGAAGAAGCGTGCGCGCTGTACCGCGCGTCATTCGGTCAGGAAAGCGGCCGAACCGCGGAGGCGGTCGCCAACCTGGCGCGGCTGTATGCGGAGAAGGGGCAGCTCCATCGCGCCGACTCGACGTACCGCGCAGCCGTTCCCGTGTTCGATCGGCTGCGCGACGGAAGCATCTTCGCCACCTATGCCTCCATGGGCTTCGCCAACGTGTGTCGGGATCTCGGGCGCTCGGCTCAGGCCGAGAGCCTCTATTCGCGGGTGGAGTCCGCGCTGGACTCCACCGAGGCGGGCCTGCGGGGCTATTTCGGCGAGTGCCTGGTGGATCACGCTTACCTGCGGTCGCGGCAGGGGAGGCACGACGAGGCGGAGTCCATGATGCGGATCGGGCTCCCCATGCAACGCGGCGACGCCGCCGAGGATGCTCGAAGTCTGGGTGCCGCGTACCTCACGTGGGCAGCGGCGCGCGCGCTGGCCGGGGACGCCGCCGGCGCCATCGAGAAGCTCCAGCAGGCCGCCCGCTGCGGCGTGACGGTGCAGGACGCCGCCCGATATCCCGAGCTCGCCGCGCTCCCGGCCGACTACCCCCTGGAGAGCTCTCCGTAGAGCCAGGTCCTGGCGAAGGCCCAATCCCGGAGCACGGTACGCTTCGACGCTTCCAGCGTCTCCGCCACCTCCTCGACGCTCAGGCCCGCGTAGAAGCGCAGCCGAACGATCTGCGCCGCCCGCTCGTCCTGCACCGCCAGCCGCTCGATGGCACGGTCCAGGGCGAGGATCGTCTCCGGGTCCCTGTCGTCGGCGATCGCGGCGACCTCCTCGAGGTCGAGCGACACCTTGGGCGCCGGTCGGCCCTCGGAATCGCCGCCGCGCTTGACTCGCCGCCGGGCGCGGGCCCGGTCGATGAGGATCCGCCGCATGGCCTCGGCCGCCGCGGCGAAGAACTCCGCGCGGCCCTGCCAATCGCCTGCCCCCTCGGGGCGAAGGCGCAGGTAGGCCTCGTGCACGAGCTCGGTGGTCTGGAGGCTCTGGCCCGCGTTCTCGCCCCGCATCCGCGCGTGCGCGATCGTGCGGAGCTCGTCGTAGACGCGGGCGAAGAACGCGTCGGAACCGGCCGGGCCGGGCTCGTCGGGTTGGGCAGGGGGCTCGGTGGACATGCAGGGCGATGGTAAGGGGACGCCGTCCCGAGCTCAACCCGCCGGTTCCCAACCCACGGTGGCCGCCCCCGGCCGTCCACCGCTTCGCTGCCGCCGGACTCCGGCCTGGACGTACTTCGCCCGGCTCCGGACGGCCACGTCGGTCCGCCAAGCCCATCCGGCTGCGGTCGGCTAAACTGCGCCGATGAACCGGGAGCAGTGGAGCCGACTCCGGGACCTCTACGCCGAGGCCGACGAGATGCCGGAGGGCGAGCGTCGCGCCTTCCTGGACCGTGAGGCGCGGGACGACCCCGAGCTCCGCGCCGAGCTGGACCGGCTCTTCGCCGCCGGCGCGGCCGCGACGACCTTCTTCGCACCATCCCCATCCGACGCCGGGCAGGGCTCGATCGGGCCGTACCGTCTCCTCCGCATCCTCGGCGAGGGCGGCTTCGGTGTCGTGTACCTCGCCGAGCAGGAGCGGCCCATCCGGCGCCGCGTGGCGCTCAAGCTGATCAAGCCGGGCATGGACACGAGGCAGGTGATCGCCCGCTTCCAGGCGGAGCGTCAGGCGCTCGCGGTGATGGACCACCCCGGCATCGCGCAGGTGCACGACGCCGGCGAGACGGAGACGGGCCGTCCCTACTTCGTCATGGAGTACGTGCCCGGCGCTCCGGTCACGGCGTTCTGCGACCGCGAGCGGCTGAGCGTACGCCAGCGGCTGGAGCTCTTCCTGCACATTTGTGACGCCATTCAGCACGCGCACCAGAAGGGAGTCATCCACCGGGACATCAAGCCGTCCAACGTGCTCGTCGCACTGCGGGACGGCGTGGCGGCACCGAAGGTGATCGACTTCGGCATCGTCAAGGCGACGACGGAGTTCGCAGCGGCGGGCACCCTGATGACCCGCGAGGGCATGATCGTCGGGACGCTGGGGTACATGAGCCCGGAGCAGGCCGGGTCGTCGGAGAGCGTGGACACGCGCTCGGACATCTACTCGCTGGGGGTGCTGCTCTACGAGCTGCTGACCGGCGCGCTGCCATTCGACGCGGAGCGGCTGCGCCAGGCGGCGCTGTCGGACGCCGTGCGGGTCATCCGCGAGGAGGAGCCGCCCGCCCTGGCCGCGAGACTGTCCCGGAGTCGCGAGGCGTCCGCTGCCGCGGCCGAGCGGCGCTCGACCGACGTGCGCCGGCTCCTGCGCGACCTGAAGGGCGAGCTCTCCTGGATTACGCTGCGCGCGACCGAGAAGGACCCGAACCGGCGCTACGCGTCGGCCGCGGAGCTGGCGGCGGACGTCCGGCGGCACCTCGACAACGAGCCCGTGCTCGCCGGCGCGCCGAGCACCATGTACAGACTGCGCAAGTACGCGCGGCGGCACCGCGCCGGCGTGATCGCCGCGGTGGTCGTGCTGGCCTCCATCGTGGCCGGCGGCGTCGCCGCGGGAATCGGTTTCCGCCGAGCGGTGCTGGCCGAGCAGGACGCGCGCCGCGAGGCGGAGTCGTCGAAGCGCGTCTCCGATTTCCTGGTGGAGCTGTTCCGCGCATCCAGCCCGGACGTGTCACAAGGCGAAGTGCTCACCGCGCGCATGCTCCTGGACGAGGGCACGCGCCGGATCGAGAGCGCGCTCGAGGAGGACCCGCTGGTGCGCGCTCGGGTCCTCGACGCGATGGGGGCGTCGTACGTGAACCTGGGCCACTTCGAGGAGGGGATCCGCGTCCGGCGCGAGGCGGTGACCGCCGCCGAGTCGGTCGAGCCGCGGGACGACGTGGAGGTCTCCAAACGGCTCGTCGGTCTCGCTCTGGCGCTGACCATGGGCGGCCAGCGCAACGACGCGCGCCCGCTTCTCGAGCGGGCGAACGCGCTCTGCCAGGCCTCGGCGGACGCCGAACCGGATGTGCGCGCGGCGTGCCTCCAGCAGTTGGGACAGTGGTGGAACGAAGAGGGCGAGACCACCAAGGCAGACTCCCTGCTCACGCAGGCGCTCGAGATCGCGGAGTCCGCGGCCGAACCGAACGCCGTGCGGCTCATGCGCATCTGTTCGAGCAAGGCGAACATCGCTCACCGCCGGCTCGACCTGCAGGAGGCGGAGCGGCACTACCGGAGGGTGCTGGCCCTCGCGCGGGAGACGGAGACCCCTTCCGCCGCCATCAGCGCCCATCGCGGTCTGGCGTCGATGTTCGCAACGCTCGACGAGCCGGACAGCGCGCTGGCGCACGCCGAGGAGGGCGTCCGCCTCGCGCGGCAGATCTACGCGCCCGACAATCCCCAGCTCGCGACTGCGCTCGGCGGTCAGGCGAACGCGCTCACCGCCCGCGGTCGGTACCCCGAGGCGATCGCCGTCCTGGAAGAGGCGCTGGCCATCCTGCGGACTAAGGGGGCGCCGGAGCTTGCGGCCGGCGCGGCAAACCTGGCCGGCTCCGTCTACTTGGCGGACGGCCAGGTCGACTCCGCGATCGCCCGCACCGAAGAAGCCCATCGGATCTTCGTCGGGCAGAAGGGTCCGGAGAACGCCCGCGTGGCGGAGGTCGTGGCCAACCTGGGGCGCTGCTACGCCGCAGCGGGGCAGACCCAGCGGGCCGACGCGTCCTTCCGCGATGCCATCGCCGTGTTCGACCGAGTCGGGGACGAGACCATCCTCCCGCCGCTGGCATGGATGAGCTACGCGAACCTCTGCCGCGACGACGGGCGGATGGAGCGGGCGGATTCGTTGTACGCGCGCGCGGCTGCCGCCCTGGACTCGACGAACGCCGGGATGCGGTCGTACGCCTGGGAGTGCCTGATGGACTGGGGCCGCCTGCGGTCTCTTCAAGACAGGCACGACGAGGCGGAGGCGCTGCTGCGGGGGAGCTACTCCATCAGGCGGAGCAGCGCGGAGGGCGACACCGATCCCTCCCTGGGCGGTGTGTACCTCGTGTGGGCGGCGGCCCGATCGCGCGCCGGGGATGTCGAAGGCGCCGTCGAGAAGCTCCGCCTGGCCGCGGCGAGTGAGGTGGACCCGAGGGACGTCGAGGGCTTCCCGGAGCTCGCCGCCCTCCGGGACCATCCGGAGTACCCGTTCCGAGGAACTCGCTGAGGCACGCGAGACTAGGCGCCGTCCCCGGAGAGCTCTCCGTAGAGCCACGCCCGGGCGAAGGCCCAGTCGCGGAGGACGGTCCGGGTCGACGCGCCCATCGCCTCGGCCACCTCCTCGACGGAGAGCCCTCCGTAGAAGCGCAGCCGCACCACCTTCGCCGCGCGCTCGTCCTTCTCCGCCAGGCGCTCGATGGCGCGGTCGACGGCCAGGATGGTCTCCGGATCGCCGTCGTCGGCGAGCGCGGCCACCTCTTCCAGGTTGAGCGAGACCCTCGGCGGGGGCCGGCCTTCCGCGTCGCCGCCGCGCTTCATCCGCCCCTTCGCGCGGGCCCGCTCGATCAGGATCCGGCGCATGGCCTCGGCGGCGGCGGAGAAGAAGTGGCCGCGGTTGTCCCAGCGGCCGCCGCCCGGCGGGCGAAGGCGCAGGTAGGCCTCGTGCACCAGCTCGGTGGATTGGAGGGTCTGCCCGGTGCGTTCGCCCTGCATCCGGGCGTGCGCGATGGCCCGGAGCTCGTCGTAGACCTGGGCGAAGAACGTGTCCGAGCCCTTCGGGCCGGGTCCGGGGGGGTCGGGGGCGGGCCGTTCCTCGGTCATGGAGCCGATGCTAACGGGCCTCCCGGAGTGTCTCAACCGGCTTCTCGAAAGCCGCCGTCCTCCGCGTCCGCCCTGCCCTTCCGGCCCGCTGTCACCCTCCGCCCGCCTCCGTCGCATGCAGCCGCGACCGTCACCGTGCAGGCGGCGGACGAACCAATCACCCGGAGGGGAAGGCCATGATCACCCTGTTCACGCTGGTTCTGGACCTGGTTCTGGGCAGGATCGCTGCCAACCATAACCAGACCGTTCGGTCCGCGTAGCTCGGGAGTTTCCGCGGCGGGCGAGGGACCTTCGCCCGCCGCCCCGTGTCACCTCCGGGGTGACTTCGGCGCAGGGAGGATCAGAACCTCTGCCGGAGGAACCCGATGCCGACCCTCTTCGCCCTCTTGCTCGATCTCGTCGCCGGCAGGCGCGCCGCCAACCATGGTCAGACGCGGCTCTTCGAGGAAAGGGCCTGATGTCGATGCCGAACTTCGTGTCTCCACGCGCGTGGCTTCCCCTCCTGGTCCTCGCCGCTAGCTGCGGGGACGACAACCCCGCGGCCCCCGGCGCCGACGATGACGCCGGGCCGCCGGCCGGTCTCCGCTTCGTCGACTTCCAGGCGGCGGCGGTGGTCATCGGTCAGTCCGACAAGGGCTCCGGCACGTCCAACGCGGGAGGCTCCACGAACGCCGTCGGGATGATCCAGCCGTACGGGGCCGGCTCCGGCTCGTTCTACGTTACCGACCAGTTGAATAGCCGTGTTCTCGGGTTCGCGGGAGTGCCCGGTGCGGACGGGATGGCGGCCAGCTTCGTGCTCGGCCAGCCGGACTTCTCGTCGAACAATCCCGGTACGAGCGCCCAGAGCTTCGAGGACCCGTTCCACTGCGTGGTCGCCGGCGGGAAACTCTTCGTCGTCGACACGGGCAACCAGCGGGTCCTGATCTGGAACTCGCTTCCGACGAGCAACGTGCCGGCCGACGTCGTCGTGGGGCAGCCAGACTTCGACTCGTCGGACCCCGCGACGACGCAGGCGGGGTTGGCCGGACCGGTCCGCGCGGCGGTCGCCGGGAGCAGGCTGATCGTTTGCGACAGCGCGAACCACCGCGTCCTGATCTGGAACACGATTCCCACGGCGAACGGCGCTCCGGCCGACGTCGTCCTCGGTCAGACCGACTTCACGAGCGCGGTTCCGGGGATGACCGCGTCGAGGTTCACGGCCCCGTGGGCTCTCTGGACCGACGGGACGCGTGTGGTGGTCGGCGACACGGGGAATCGCCGCGTGTTGATCTGGAGCAGCTTCCCGACGTCGAACGGCGAGCCGGCCGACGTCGTGGTGGGCGCCGCCGACTTCTCGAGCGCGGGCGGCACAACGCCGTCGGCGACGAGCATCAACCATCCCGCGGGCGCCGCCTCGGACGGCACGAGCTTGTTCATCGCGGATCAAGTCTTCGAGCGCGTGCTGATCTTCACCCCGTTCCCCACGGAGAACGGTGCAGCGGCCACGGGGGTGCTCGGACAGGCGAGCTTCACGAACGTGGCTCCCAACGACGCGAACCAGGATGGAGTGCGGGACAGCGGCCCGACGGCGCGGACGTTTCTGAGTCCTGTGGACGTCACCGTGGTCGGGGACCGCCTGCTCGTCGCGGATCACTCGAACAACCGGGTCCTCGTGTTCGATGGCAGCCGGTGACGCGGCACCGGCCTCTCCGTCGGCGGAACCGTGGTCCCAGAAAGGACGGCGCAGCGCGCGCGTGACGCTGCTGCGGTAGCCGCCGTCAGCTCGCCAGCACGCGCCACACCTGCGCGACGAGGAAGCAGACCACGAGGCCCATCGCCACGGGAAGGAGCGAAGAGACCGCCGTCCACTTCGCGCTCTTCGTCTCCTTCCAGATGGTGAAGATCGTGGTCGAGCAGGGGTTGTGCAGCAGGCTGAAGAGCAGCAGGTTCACGCCGGTGAGCGCGGTCCATCCGCCGGCGCGCAGGATCTGCTCGGTGGCGGAGGCCTCCTCCAGTTCGAACATGACGCCGGTGCCGGCGCCGACTCCGTGCAGCCCCGCGGTCATCACCGTCAGCATGAGGATCGTCGGCACGATGATCTCGTTCGCGGGAATGGCCACGATGTAGGCGAGCAGGATGACCCCGTTGAGGCCGATCAACAGGCCGAAGGGGTCCATCGCTCCGACGAGGTGCCCGGCGACGCTGTCGCCGCCGACGTTCACGTTGCAGATGATCCAGGTCACCGCGCCCGCCGGAGCGGCGAAAACGATGGCTCGCCACAGCACGAAGATGGTGCGATCGATCAGCGACGTGTACAGCGTCTGGAGGATGCGCGGCGGCCGGTACGGCGGCAGCTCCAGGCTGAACGCGGACGCTTCGCCCTTGAGCACGGTGTGCGAGAGCGTCCAAGACACCGCGAAGGTCAGGAAGACGCCCACCAGTGCCACGCCCACGACCGTCCCGGCCGAGGCCAGCCCCGCCCAGTGCACCGGCACGAGCCCGCCCACGAAGATCGACGCGATGAGGATCTGCGTCGGCCAGCGCCCGTTGCACAGCGAGAAGTTGTTCGTGATGATGGCGATGAGGCGTTCGCGCGGGCTGTCGATGATGCGCGTGGCGATGACACCGGCGGCGTTGCAGCCGTAGCCCATGGAGAGCGTCAGCGCCTGCTTGCCGTGTGCGCCGGCGCGGCGGAAAAAGCCGTCCAGGTTGAAGGCGACGCGCGGCAGGTACCCGAAGTCTTCCAGCAGTGTGAACATGGGGAAGAAGATCGCCATCGGCGGGAGCATCACGCTGATGACCCAGGCGAGCCCGAGATAGGTTCCGTCGATCAGCACGCCGTCCAGCCACCAGGGGAGGCCGGCGTCGGCAGCCAGCCCTTTCAAGAAGGGATGGCCCTTGTCCACGAGCAAGTTGGCGATCATCCCGGACGGCACGTTCGCCCCGATCACCGTGATCCAGATCACGAGGCCCAGAAGGGCGAGCATGATCGGGATGCCGAACGTGCGGCTCGTCACCAGGCGGTCGATGGTCCGATCCATGTCGAAGCGCGGCTTCTCGCCGCTGGGCGTGACGGTGCGCTCCGCGATCCGCGCCGCGTCCGAATAGATGGCCTGCATCAACGAGTCGTGGAACTGCGGTCCCACTTCCCAGCGCAGCGCGTTGGCGTGCTCCAGCACGTTGCCGGGGTCCGCGCCGGGAGACGCCTTGCCGAGCCCCCGCGTCCGCACGGCCTCGGTGATGGCCTCGTCGCCCTCGAGCAACCGCATGGCCACCCAGCGGCTGTTGGGCAGCTCCGGGAAGACGTCGCGGAGGCGAAGGGCGACGTCCTGCACGGCGCGGTCGTACGCGGGAGCGAGCGACGCGAGCCGGTGAGGCTTCGTGGCCGTGACTCCCGAAGCGATCTCGCCGACGGCGGCGAGCAGGTCGCTCATTCCTTCGCCGGAGCGCGCCGACGTGGCCACGACGGGGACGCCGAGATCCCGCGCGAGCCGGCGCGGATCCACGGTCATGCGGTGGCGCTCCGCCTCGTCCATCAGGTTGAGGCACACGACGACCCGATCGGTGATCTCCAGCACCTGCAGCACGAGATTCAGGTTCCGTTCCAGGCAGGTGGCGTCGACGACGATCACGGTGACGTCGGGTTGGCCGAACAGGATGAAGTCCCGCGCGATCTCCTCGTCGGTGCTGGCCGAGAGCAGCGAATACGTCCCCGGCAGATCGACGAGCTTGAAGCGCCGGCCGCCGAACGAGAAGCCGCCCTCGGCGCGCGTCACCGTCTTGCCCGGCCAGTTGCCGGTGCGCTGCCGAAGGCCGGTCAGGTTGTTGAAGACGGTGCTCTTGCCGGTGTTGGGATTCCCCGCCAGCGCCACGACGTGATCGAAGTTCGTCATGTTCACGCCGAGGCGGACGAGCCCCTCCGCGTTGTGCAGCGGGCACGTCGCGCAGGTGCTGTCCGCGGGCTTCGCCGCTTCGATCTTCGCCGACATCTACGCGACCTCCGGGAGGCGCTCGATCTGGATCATGCGCGCCTGATCATCGCGCAGCGCGATGAGGCTTCCCCGCACCCGGTACGCGGTTGGGTCCCCGCCGGGACTCTCGAGCTCGGCTTCCACCTCGGTGCCGGGCAGCAGCCCGAGGTCCAGCAGCCGCCTGCGCTGCAGACCGCGGCAGGACGGGGCGAGGTGCAGGACGCGGCCGCGTTCGCCAGGAGACAGCCCGGCGAGCGTCTCGAACGGCCCGGGCATCCCGATCTCCCTGGGCAGCGCCACGAAGGACACGTTGGCGGCGACTACCGGCGCGAGGATGTGCTCGTCGCCGTCCGCCCAGAAACGCATCCGCTCCGGCGAAACCTCGAACATCTGCACGCGCATCCCGGGATGCAGCCCCTCGGCGACGAGCTGCGCGTAAACCTCGCGAGGCTCGTCCTCGATGTGCACGATCGTCCCCAGGTCCCCGACGCCGAGCGCGGTCAGCGGCTGCCCGCGCCAGGGCGGGAGCTCGCCGGCCGCGGTGGGGATCGGATCTCCGTGCGGGTCGTAGCGCGGGTGACCCATCCGGGCCGCCAGGCGGTCGGCCTCCTCGGGCGATAACGTGTGCTCTCGGAGCTCCGCCTCGGCATGCCAGTCGACTTCCGGAACGCTGGTCTCCTCGGCGAGGTGCCGCTCCCAGAGCCGGTGAACGCGGACCACGTGGAGCGCGTGCTCCTGCCCCTCGGGGGTCAGGCGGAGCGCTTCGCCCTCCCGCCGCGCGAGGCCCCGCGCCTCGATCAGGGCGATCAGCTCCGCGGCTTCGCCGGCCTGGATGCCCAGCACCCCCGCGAGGCTCTGGAGCGTCGCCGGATTCCCCCGGTAGTCGGCCTCGTGCAGGTGCTTCAGCGCGTCCTCCAGCCGGACGCGCTCGCCCGCCCGGCGGAGCACCCTCCATCGCCAGAAGAGTCCGCGTTCCGGCCAGAACAGGGCGGCCACGAGCCCGAGGACCAGAAGCGAAATCAAGAGGTCGGCAAGCGGCGAGCTCATCGGCTATCGTGTCTCCCGGGCGTCCCGTCGATCATCGGCAGGCCGAGCGCCTTTACGAAGTGTGAATTTAGGTTATCCTAAATGTGGAGTCAAGGGGCGCGCCCCCCGCTGGTCGGGAGGCCGGCGGTGCCGCCCCCCGGAGAGACGAGGGAGACGGCCCTCCCAGGGAGACGCAGATGAGCCCGCGCGCCAGCACCGAAGCGGTCGACGACTACCTCAAGATCATCTTCGCGCTCACGCGGGAGGGCGGACCGGCTTCCACCGGGGAGGTCGCGGCCCGGCTGGGCCTCACCCCGGCCTCCGTGACCGGCATGATCCAGCGCCTCGCTGCGCAGGACCGCCCGCTGGTCGAGTACTCCAAGAACCATGGCGCGACGCTGACCCAGGCCGGCCGGGAGCGGGCCCTGGAAGTGATCCGGCACCACCGCCTGCTGGAGACGTTCCTGCACGAGACGCTGGGGATCTCCTGGGAGCGCGTGCACGAGGAGGCCGAGAAGCTCGAGCACTATATCTCCGAGGAGCTGGAGGATCGGATCGCGGACTACCTGGGGAACCCGGAGGTGGATCCGCACGGATCGCCCATTCCGGCGAAGGACGGCACGATTCCGCGGGCGGGACGCAGGTCACTGGTCGAGCTCGCCCCGGGGGCGAAGGCCACGCTGGGCCGCGGACCCGTGGGCGAACCGGAGCTGCGCGCGTACCTCGAACGGATGGGACTCGTCCCGGGCGCGCGCATCGTCCTGGAATCGATCGAGCCGTTCGGCGGCCCGGTGTACGTTCGCGTCGGGGACGAGCGGGTCGGGCTCGGACCCGACGTGGCGCGTCGCGTTCCTGTCGTTCCGGATCCCGACTAGTGTTCCGTCGCGAACGGATTGATCGGATCGTCGAGCGTCGTAGCCGCCGTGCCGGAGCCACGGACGGTGGAGGCCGGCGGCCACGATGCGAGCGAGGCACGGATGCCGAGCGAGCGTAAGCGAGGCGATCGGATCATTCCTTTCGCGACGAAACACTAGCCGCGCGGCATGATCCATTTCGATCGGCTCGAAGTGGTCAGCTTCGATTGCTACGGGACGCTCATCGACTACGAGAGCGGCATCCTCGGCGCGCTGCGTCCGTTCCTCGCGAGGCACGGGGTGCGGCTCGCGGACGACGCCATCCTGGAAGCGTACGCGCGCCTGGAGTCCGAGGCGCAACGCGGCCTCTTCGCCCCGTACCGCCACGTGCTCGGACGCGTGATGCGCGGGTTCGCGCGGGAACACGGCTTCCGGCTGGAGCCCGACGACTGGAGCCTTCTCGCCGAATCGCTGCCTGCCTGGCTCCCGTTCGAGGACACGGTGGAGGCGCTCCGGCGGCTGGCGCGCCGGTACCGGCTCGCGGTCATCTCCAACGTGGACGATGACCTGTTCGAGTGCACGCGGCGGCGCCTGCCCGGCGTGGAGTTCGACTGGGTGATCACCGCCGAGACGGCGCAGTCGTACAAGCCGAGCCACCGCAACTTCGAGGTCGCGGAGCGGAAGATGGGGATCCCGCGGGGCCGCTGGCTGCACGTCGCGCAGAGCCTCTACCACGACATCGCTCCGGCGAAGCGCATGGGACTGGCCACGGTGTGGGTCAACCGGCGGCGGGGGCGAAGCGGGTTCGGCGCGACGCCGCCGGCCGCGGCCGCGCCCGACCTGGAGGTCTTCGACCTCGGCGAGCTCGCCGCACGCGCGGTTCCCTCGTGAGCGCGGGTCCTTCGTCCGACGCGGCACGGGAAGCGGCGCGCGGCACCGGGCTGATCCTCGCCGGCGCGATGGTCACGCAGGTGGCCGAGTACGCGTACCGGTTCGTGCTCGCGCGGGGGCTCGGCGCCGACGGCTTCGGCACGTTCAACCAGGCGCGCTCGGTGTTGCTCGTCCTGATCGTGCTGGCGAGCCTCGGCCTGCCCGCGGGCGTGAAGCGCTTCGTGGCGAAGTTCGGCGAGGAGGGGCGGGGCGCGGAAGCCCGCCGCGCGATCCGCGACGGCTGGTGGATGACCGCCGCGTTCGCGCTCGCCGGCGGACTCGTCCTGCTCGCGCTCGCCGAGCCGCTGTCGAATCTCTTCCGCAACCCCGAGCTGCGCCTCCCGCTCGTCCTGCTGGCCGCCGGGCTCCCCGCCGCCGTGGCGCTCGAGTACGTGACCCGCGTCGGCGAGGCCTTTCGCAGCTTCCGCTCCTCGGTGATCGCGCGGCAGATCCTCGAGCCGGGCCTGCGGGTGGCGGCCGCGGTGGCGCTCATCGCCGCGGGCGCGGGGCTTCCCGCCATCTGTGCCGCCTACGGCGCGGCGTCGGTCGTGGCGCTCGCGGTGGCCGTTGCGCTCGTGGCGCGCATCGGCCGGCTGCGCGCGCTGGACCGCGGGCCCGCGCCCTCGCAGTTCGGTCCCGTGCTGCGCTTCTCGATCCCGCTCGTGTTCGGCGGCGTGCTCTTCGACTTCGCCGAGCGGGTCGACATCCTGATGATCGGTCTCTACCGCGACGAGAGCCACGTCGGCGTCTACGCGGTCGGCTCCGCGCTGGCGCGCGCGCTGCTGCTGCTGGTGTCCAGCACGCTTCCCGCGGTGGGCACGCTCGCGGCGGAGGCGGTGGGGCGAAACTCGCCGGAGGACATCGCCCGGCTGCACCGCACCACGTCCCGCTGGATGCTGTTCTTCACGGCGCCGCTCGCCGCGGCGCTTCTGCTCTTCCCCGGCGAGGCGATCACCGTGCTGTTCGGCGCGGAGTATCTGGGCGCCACGTCGACGCTGCGCGTGCTCGTCGTCGCCTATCTGGCCGGAGTGCTCACCGGTCCGGTCGGCGTCATGCTCAACGTGATGGGCAAGGCGCACTGGACCTTCGGCAACATGGTGCTTCGCACCGGGCTCAACGTGGCGCTGAACATCCTGCTGATCCCGCGCTACGGCATCGTTGGTGCGGCCTGGGGAACGCTGATCGCGTTGCTGCTGGCCTGCGCGCTCCTGCTCTACCAGCTCGCAAGCGTCGCGCCGATCCGTGGAAGCTACGCCGGATGGGGCCGGCCGCTCCTCGTGCTGGGAGCGGCCTCGGCGGCCGGCTGGGCGACGGCCCGTCTCCTGGCTGCGCTCGCTCTGCCGGTCGAGGCCGCGGCGATGGCGGGCGGGCTCGTGCTGCTCGCCGCCTTCGCCTTCGGCGTCCGCCGCATCCCGGGCTGCCTCGAGGCGGAGGACCTGGAGCTGCTCCGTCCCGTCCTCGGCCGGCTCACTTGGCTGGCGCGGTGGAAAGCTCCGCGATGACCCTCTCCAGCCGATCGGCGAGCTTCCCCGGATCATCCTGGTAGGGCGCCGTCCAGGCATCCCATTCCTCGTCGGTGAGGTGGGACCCCGGCAGCGCGTCGAGCGCGGCCCGGAAGGAGTCGGGCGCGGCCGAGTGGACACGCGCGAGCCGCAGCACCTCGGCGTAGTAGTCCAGGAAGTCGCCTGCGCGCGCCTCGACGGCGAGGGTCTCCGGCGTCCGGGCAGGCTCCCGCTCGGAGCACCCGAAGACGGCGAGAGCGGCCAGGGCGAAGAGCGGAGCGCACGCGAGCGTTCGGAGAATCGCCACGGGCGAAGGCTAGCACTCCCGGCGCGGCGCTGAGAAGGGAACTCGTTGTCGGAGAAGGGGTTCGCCAGGACGTTCGCCGGGGGTCGTCGTTGACGCTCCTGAAGGGCTTTGCTAGCTTGCCGCCCCAGAACGGCCCGCCCGGGGTGTCTCGGCCGCGCCCCGACGAACCTCGCCGGATCCTCCCTCCGTAGCCGGCGGAACCGTCCCGTTCCGGAGCGCGCGGATGCCGAGCCCACGGTCGCTGCTCTGCCTCGCGGCACTGCTCGTGCCCGCCGCGGTTCCGGCCGAGGAGTGGACCGACACGCGGCCCGCGGATCTCTCGCGCTTCAGCCTGGAATCGGTTTCCTTCGAGGGCGAGTTCGACTTCCCGGAATCCGAGGTTCGCGAGAACGTCCGCTCGTCCACCTCGGGGCTGCTGCGCTTCCGGCCCGTCGACCTGGAGCGCATCGAGGGCGACGTCATCCGCATCCGCAACCACGTGCGCCGGCTGGGCTACTGGAACGTCCAGGTCGACCGCCGGCTGCTCTTCGACGTCGAGCGGCGCCGGACGAAGGTCGTCTTCGTGATCGAGCCCGGGCCGCGCCGCGAGGTGGGACGCGTCTCGGTGAGCGGGCACTCCACCTTCTCGGAGGAGGAGATCCTCTCCTGGACGGAACTGGCCCAGGGCGCCCCCTTCGACATCGCGCTGGCCGACCGCGCCCGCAACGCCATCGAGAACGCCTACGCGAACCGCGGGTTCTACGAGGTGCGCGTCGTCGCCGACATCCAGCCCGCCGCGAACGAGGAGTCACCGATCGTGCACGATCTCGTCTACCGGGTGGAGGAGGGCACCCGTTTCTTCGTGGGCGAGATCCGTCTGGAGGGCAACGAGGTGACCCACGGCTCGATCCTCCGCCGGGAGCTGACCATCGAGACCGGCGACATCATGAACCGGGACGCGATCGCGGAGAGCCGGGCCCGCCTCTACGGCACCGGATACTTCCAGCGGGTCGAGTTTGTCGCCGAGGATCCGGATCCCGAGAAGGGAACGGTCGACCTGGTGATCCGCGTGGTCGAGCGCAAGATGCGCTTCGTCGGCGCCGGCCTGGGCTACGGCACGCGGGATCAGCTGCGCATCTCCACCGAATGGGGGCACCGCAATCTGTGGGGGCGGGGGAAGCGCGCCACGATTCGCGGCATCCTCGCGACGGAGCTGTTCCCGGTGGATCTGGTCCGCTCCCGAATCGAGGGGCGCTACGTGGAGCCGTGGCTGTTCGGCACCCGCACCCAGGGAACTCTGGAACTGTTCTACGAACGCAGCCGCGAGCTCTTCAACTCGGGCGTGGACGAGTACGACCTCAACCTCGTCGGACTGGGGCTGAACGCAAACCGGCGGCTCACGCGCCACACGCGCGGACGGCTCACTCTGCAGAACGAGTGGGCGGACGTGGACGCGGGCGACATCCCGCCGCCCGACAACGCTGCACCGGACGTGACGCGCTCGGTCTCGTTGACCGTGGAGCGGGACCGCCGCGATGACTACTTCGATGCGCACGAGGGCTTCCTGAACCGCGGGTTCGGTCGCGTCTCCGGAGGGATCCTCGGTGGGGACAACGACTTCTGGAAGACCTACGTGGAGTCGAGCTGGTTCCGCGGGGCCGGTCCGCTGACGCTCGCCGGGCGCGTCCGCGTCGGTTGGGAGCGGCCCTTCGGGCGATCCGAGAGCATTCCCGACCGCGAGCGCTTCAAGCTCGGCGGCGCGACGAGCGTGCGCGGCTACAAGGAGCAGGAGATCGGTCCCGGTGACTTCCTGATCCTCGCGAACGTCGAGACGCGCATCCCGCTGTTCTGGCTGCTCGACGCCGCGGTCTTCCTGGACGCGGGCAACGCGTGGGACGAGCCTGACGACGTGAGCCTGGCGGACTTCCGGCCGGCCAGCACCAAGAGCGATCCCACGCTCGCGGCCGAGACCGAGGTACGCTACGGCGTCGGCGCCGGACTCCGGCTGGCGACGCCGGTCGGGCCGGTCCGACTGGACTGGGGCCGCAAGCTGAAGATCCTGCCGGTGCCGCCGGACGCACCCGAAGAGGAGAAGTGGCGCCTGCACCTTTCCCTGGGGCACGTCTTCTGATGACTGTCAGGCATGGGCTCCGGCTGGCCTCCGTGTTCCTCGGTCTCGGCGTCGCCGCGCTGGTGTTCGCGGCGGTGGTCGTGCTGGAGACCGGAGTGCTCACGGACCGGATCATCGCCCGCGTCAACCAGCGCCTCGAGCCGGCCGCGGACCTCACGCTCACCACCTCGGCGATCTACTTCCGGCCGTGGCGCGGTCTCGCTCTGAAGGATGTGCGTGTCGCGCGCGTGTCCCGGACCGACGCGGTCGATGGGCCCGGGGCCGCCGACTACGTGCTCTCCGTCGGCGACGCTTCCGTGGGGTACCACTTCCTCGGGCTCCTCGGCAGCCGGCCGAACCTCGACCAGCTTCGCCTCAGCCGGCCGGACCTCGACATCGGCGAGCTGACGCGCTGGCGCGAGGGACGTCTGGCGGCTCAGGAACCGGCCCCCGCGCAGCCCGCGGCCTCGACCGGCGGCGGCGTGCGAATCGGCGACCTGCGCATCGACGAGGGGATGATCCGCGACGACCGGATCGCGCTCGTGCAGGGAATCGACGTACACGCGTCGCTGGAGCGGACCAACGGCTCGTGGGCCCTGGACCTGACCTCGGCCGAGGCGAAGGTGACGGTCGGGCGATTCGACGAGCCGCTGGAAATGACCGGCGAAGCGACGCTCACCGGCGGCACCACGCGGGTGGACGAGCTGCACCTCGGGGTAGCCGGCGGCCGCGTGACGCTGCGGGGGGAGATCGGCGCGCAGAGCAGCCTCCTCGCGAGCGGCTTCGCCATTCCGCTGGAGAGGATCGGCGCCTGGCTCGGAGTCGAGCATCCCGCGCTCGCGGGAGCGCTGGAGTTCCGGCTGCTCGCCACGGGCCGCACTGACTCGCTGCGCGTGGAGGGAGGGCTCCGCGGTCTCGCTCCGGACGGAACCGACCGGGAGATCCGCCTCGCCGCGACACGCGTCGGCGACGACGTGACCGTGGAGACGCTCCAGGCCAGGACGGGAACCTCCACGGTGGAGGTGGCCGGGCGGTGCACGATGACGTCGCCGCCGCGCCTCGAGGGGGTGGCCGCCTTCAGAGACCTCGACCCGGCGGCACTCCTCGGCGATCCCGATCTGGCGCGGGTGACGGGGCTCACCGGCGCCGTCCGCTTCGAGGGCACCGGCACGACGCGGAGCACGTTCGACGGTTCGCTCCATCTCGACGTCCGGGCGGCGCGGGTCTTCGGCCTCGTCCTCGACGCCGCCACGCTGCACGCCACCCTGCGCGACGGAGGCGTCACGCTGGAGCAGGCGCGGCTCGCGCGCGGCGAGTCCTCGGTCAGCGGGGTCGCCTCGATCACCGCCGACAACCACGTGGCCGCGGAGTTCACCGGCACGATCGCGGACCTGAGTCACCTCGGCGCGGTCGCCGGCGGCAGCGCCCTCGAAGGACACGCCACGGCGGAGGTCTCCGTGGACGGGCCGCTCGCCGGACCGTCGCTCGAGGCTGTGCTGCACTTCGAGGACGCGCGCGTGCTCGGTGCGAGCGCGCGCAAGCTCTACCTCACGCTCGCCTCCGAAGGGCTCAGTGAGGGAGGCGAGATCGCCTTCGACGTGCTCGGACACGACGTGGGCTACGGCAGCCGCCAGGTCCCGCTGGCCGTCGCGGCGGGCACGTGGGGCGGCGGCACGCTCACCATCCGGGACCTCGAGCTGCGCAGCGCGCGCGGCGCGCAGCTTCGCCTGCGCGGCGACCTCCTCGTGGGCGAAGGCGGCGACCTCTCCGGCGAAGTCACCCGCCTCGAGGTCGATGAACCGAACGGAAGCGCGCGCTGGACGAACACGGGTCCCGTCCGGGTGGTTCGGAGCGCGGAGACGCTGACCGTGTCCGGCCTCGATCTGAACAGCCGGTCGGGGACCATTCGGGGGGACGTCGCGGTGGCGGCCGGCAGAACGACCGTGCACGCGGTGGGTCGGAACGTGGACCTCTCCGTGTTCTCGCCGTTCCTGCCCGTGTCGGAGGAGCTGGAGGGAACACTCGAGTTCGGCGCGGACGCGGTCATCAGCGCCGACACGCTGGCCATCGACGTGAACGTCGAGCTGGCCGGCGGACGCTTCGGCGAGGACGTGCTGGAGGACGCGCACGGGCGGTTCCAAGTCCGCGACGATCGCATCGTCTTCGAGGACGTGTCCCTGCGCTCGACCTTCGCCACCGCGGACGTCGACGGCGAGGCGCGGCTCGTGGACGGTTCCTTCCGCGAGGCGCTGGCGGACTCGGCGGGAAGGCGTGGGGCGGCGAGCAAGCTCGAGTTCCGGGACATGCGCGTCACGTTCCACACGCCGGACGCGGACCGCATGAAGCAGGTGTTCCCCTGGTTTCCCTCTCCGGGCGGGAGAGTGAGCCTCGACGCCGACGTGGCAGGTCGTTCGCCTTCGCCGTCGCTGGCGCTCACGCTCGGGATTGCCGCCGGCCGTGTCGGCGACGCGACGCTCGATTCGCTCTCCGCCGTGGGGACGTACGACGGTTCCATGCTCTCGGTGAAGTCCGCGCGGCTCGCATCCCAGGGCGGGGTGCTCGAGGCGCAGGGCACGGTCCCGGTGACGTGGAGCATCCTCGAGCCCAAGCCTCGGCTCGCCCCCGGCGGCGAGGTCGACGTGCGCTTCGAGGCGGCCGCGCTGCCCGCCCGCGCGCTCACCGTGCTCACGTCGATCTTCGAGATGGGCGAAGGTCCGGTGTGGTCCTCGGGTCGTCTGGTCGGCGTGGTGGACTCCCTGCTGTGGCTGGAGGGCGAGTTCCGAACCGAGGGCTCGCGGATCACCATCCCGGAGTTCGAGGATCCGCTCGTCGACGGCGTGGTCACCGGCACCTACGACCGCGAAGGCATTCGGTTCGACGGCATCCGTTTCTCCGACGGGCAGGGCGGGACGGTGACCGGTGGCGGCGTCGTCCGCCTGCCGAACCTCGAGTTCGCCGGCATGGACATCCGGCTGGACGGACGGGACTTCCACTACCGCAGCGCGCGCGGCGTGTCCGGGACCGGCGACGGATTCGTCCGCATCACCGAGAAGGCGCGCTCGGACGGGAAGCTCGTCGGGCTCTTCGCCGGCAAGTTCGACGTCGAGCGGGCCGATCTCGACGAGCGCATTTTCCTGCAGGCCGAGGCGGCCGCAGCGGCCGTTCCGGACATGCCCGCGGGCGTGCAGCTTCCAGAGGAGGCCAAGGAGGCTCCCGGAGAGGCGCCTTCGCTCGAGGAGACGCCGCCGGCTCCGCTCTTCCTGGAGATGCGCTTCCTGGGGAAGAAGAACGTGTGGTTGAAGACCGAGGAGATGGAGGTGGAGCTCGCCGGCGACGCGACGTTCCACATCAACGAGGAGTACGTCGGCCTCTCCGGCGAGACGCACACGCTGCGCGGCCGGTACGCGGTGCTGAACACCGACTTCGACGTGGAGCGCGCGGAGGTGAGCTTCGTGGATCCCTCCGACGTGCTGGCCAGCGTGATCGACGCGCAGGCCTCGTGCCGAGTGCTCGACGAGAACGTCACGTTCGAGGTCAGCGGGACCATCGGCACGCCGATCGTCGTGGGGCGAACGGAGAGCGGCATGTCCGAGGCGGAGATCTACGAGCTCCTGGCCCTCCGGCAGAAGAGAGACCCGGACACCGAGGAGGACAGCGCGACGGGTGTGGTGAGCGGCGCGTTCCTGGAGTCCTGGGGCGCGCTGATCGCCACGCGCTTCGGCCGGGGAATCGGGCGAGAGCTCGGGATCGACACGTTCGACGTGGAGACGGTGGAGCGGGAAGGAGGCTCCCAGAGCGTCGTCGGCGTGGGCAAGTACATCGGCTCCGACGTGTTCGTCCGCTACCGCGAGCGGATCGGAGGTTCGGATCTGGCGGACCAGACGTCGACGATCGAGAGCCTGGAGACGCCCGAGCGCCAGCTCCTGCTGGAGTACCGCCTCTCCGAGATCCTGCAGCTCCAGGGCGAGACGGGGGTCATCCTCGACGATCCGTACGTGAACGTGGATCTCAAAGCGGAGTGGGGCTATTGAGCCGCCTCGCGAGGCCGGAGCGCAACGAGTACGCCGAGTACTACGCCCGCTACATCGATCGCGTTCCCGACGACCCGATCCTCGACGCGCTGGCGCGGCAGCTGGAGGAGTCCCTGCGGCTGCTGGCCGGCGTCGAAAGACACCACGTGTCCGCTCTCCGCGAGAAGTATCTCACCTCCTCACGGTGATCTTCGCCGTCGAGGTCTCCCCGCCGGACCGCACCCGCGCGAAGTAGATTCCTGCGGGCAGCCCGCCGGCTCTCCACGCCACGTGTTCGGTTCCGCCGGTCGCCGCCGCATCGTGGACCCCGCCGACGAGCCGGCCGCGTACGTCGAAGAGCTGGACGAGAGCTCTCTGGCCGGCCGGCGCACGGAAGGAGATGACCGTGTCGTCGCGGGATGGGTTGGGGAAAGCGCTCACCGCCAGCGGGGACGGCCGCTCAGCGGCGAGCGGCGCAGAGGTCGGATCCTGCGTGTAGATTGCCAGCTCGACGTGCCCGACGCTGCCCATGTGGAACGTCGCCGGAGCGGTCATGCAGCCGAGGATGCAGACGGTCTGCATGACTATGCCCTGGGCGCGAAACCAATACGTCGCCGCGAGCGAGTACCTCTCGGAGCCGACCAGGATCTCCGTCGTGGTGAAGCCGCTGCGGACGAGGACGTCGTCCACCGGGAGGGAAGCCACGCCGCCGTAGTTCACGGTCAGCGTGCTGTCGCAGAAGGTCGGGATGGAGGAGCCGTTCACCGGCTGCAGCGACCCCGGCGCGCCCCCGAGCCGCGAGGCGTCGAGGATCCCGTCACGGTCCATACGGAGGTGGTACTGGGTGTTCGTGTTCCCACGGACGTACACCTCCACGGCCAGCTCGTTGAAGGTCTCGTGCCAGACGCCGGTCCGCGCCTGGATGTCCATGGTCGAGGTCAGGTCCGCGGTGAAGAGCCCGCCGTCGGCGAGGAACGTGGACGAGGTCGTCGCGCTCCCGTGGACCGTGCTGGTGTCGTGCGAGGCGGAGAAGGCCAGGGACGTGCCCTCGAGATCCTGGGCTTCCCACGTCACGACGTCGGTCGCGAACACGTACCACTTGAAGCGCTGATCGACGTGGACCTTGTAGTACACGTCGCCGGGAGCGGCGGTCTGCGCCGAGGCGCTCCGGGCACCGAACAGCGACAGCCCGAGCGCCAGGCCGAGCCACAGCCACGAAACAAGGCGACGCGTCATCTTCTCACTCCGGTGGGTTCGGCTCGCCCGTGCGCCGCGGCCGACCTGCCCCGGACTCTCCGAGGGGCGACGCGAAGCCGGCGAGTGATCCACCGATAGAGGCGACAACGGCCGGCCGAGTTGGACATCGACCGCCGGCAGGTCTCCGGCGCCGGTGGGTCGGATCGGCGGGGCCGGTCCGGAAGTGCCAGCCCCGCGTCCCCCCGGTCAATCCTGGCCCGGTTCCAGCCGATCCTCCCGAAGATCCCCCCACCGGCCGGGAGTCCGCTCGTGTCACAGACCCCTTCGCTCCGGCTGCTGGCGGGGCTCGGCTTGCTCCTCGGCCCGCTGCTGGCCGACGCCCACGGGTTCGGCCGGAACAAGGTCCAGTACGACACCTTCGACTGGCGGGTCCTCGAGACCGAGCATCTGGAGATCCATTACTATCCGGAGGAGGAGGCGCTCGCCCGGCGTGCGGCCGACTACGGCGAGGACGCCTGCCGCAAGCTCGACGCGGCCCTCGGCCACAAGCTCTCCAAGAAGATCCCGCTGATCGTCTACGGTTCGCACTACCACTTCCGCCAGAACAACGTGACCCGCTCGCTCGTGGGCGAGAGTACGGGCGGCTTCACCGAGATCTTCCGCACGCGCGTGGCGCTTCCCTACGCCGGATCGGAATCCGAGTTCCGCCACGTAGTACACCACGAGCTGGTACACGCCTACGTCTTCGACCGGCTCTACGGTGGCCCGATCCGTTCGCTCTTCGTCCTGCAATACGCGTTCTACGTGCCGCTGTGGTTCCAGGAGGGGATCGCCGAGTACTACTCGAACTGCTGGGACTCCGAGTCGGAGATGATGCTGAGAGACGCGGCGATCTCGGGGGCACTTCCCCCGTTCGACCAGGTGCACGGCGGCTACTTCGTCTACAAGGCGGGATGGTCGGCCGTCGGCTGGCTCGCCGACCGGCACGGCGACGACGTGGTCCGGCGCATTCTGGAGTCGCTCGAGGAGAACCGCGATCTGCGCGCGGCGATCCGCGAAGTCACCGGAGAAGAGCCGACGAAGCTCGCGCAGGAGTGGCTGCTCGACGTGCGCCGCCACGCTTGGCCGAGCTTCGCGCACCTCGATTCGCCGGAGCGCGCCGGCCGCCTGCTGACCAGCCACGTCGGAGGCGACGGCGCGTTGAACGCGAACGCCGTGCTTTCGCCCTCGGGCAAACGCGCCGCGTTCCTCTCGAACCGCAGCGGGACGCCGGACCTCTGGGTGATGGACGTGGATTCCCCCGCGGAGCCTCGCGTCCTGGTGCGTGGAGCGCGCGGCGGGAAGTTCGAATCGCTGCACCCGCTGCGCAGCTCGGTCGGGTGGTCTCCCGACGAGCGCCTCCTGGTTTGCGCTGCACAGAAAGGCGCGCGCGACGCGCTCTACGTACTCGACGCTGGCACGGGCCGGACGGTCGCCGAGTTCGTGCCGGATCTGGACGCGCTGGAGAGGCCGGACTGGTCGTCGGCCGACGCGCGCTTCGTCTTCACCGGCATGAAAAGCGGCCAGGTCGACCTGTGGACCATGGAAGCGGACGGCACCCGCCTCGCGCGGCTCACCGACGATCTCGCGCGGGAGGAGGCGCCGCGGTTCAGCCCGGACGGACGTCGCGTCGTGTACGCCTCCGACGCGGCGGACTCGACCGGCCTGGACCTGTGGATCCTGGACCTCGCGCGCGGCGAAGCCCGCCCGCTGCGCGTCGCCGAGGGCGATCAGTGGGATCCGTGCTGGAGCGCCGACGGCACGCGGATCTTCCACGTCAGCGACGAGAACGGAACGCGGGATCTCGTCTCCTGCTCGATCGAAGGCGACGACGTCCGCCGCCTGACCGCGCTGGTCGGCGGCGCGGACTCGCCCACCGCCGCTCGGGAGAGCGGCCGCCTCGTGTTCACGGCGTACCACGAGGGGGGATGGGATCTCGTGCTGGTGGAGGACGCCGACACGCTCCGGGCGGAGGACGCGCCGGCGGTGGAGCTTCCCGAGATTCCCTGGGCCGGCCACACGGTCAGGGACTCCGTGGCTGTAGCATCGGTGCCGGCGGATTCGCTCGGGGTCGTGGCGGCCCAGCCGGCAGAGGCGGAGTCGCTCGCTGTCGTGGCGGCGGGGGAAGCCGAGGCCGAGTCGAGGGGCGTCGCGCCGCCCACCGAGGCTCCGTACCGCCTGCGCTTCCGCAGCGAGTGGATCACCGGCGCCTTCCTCTACGACGGATTCGGGCCGAGCGCACAGGTCGCGTCGTCGATCAGCGACGTGCTCGGGAACCACCGCTTCCAGATCGGGGCGAACCTGTTCCGCTCCATGGCGAACGCCGACGCGTTCCTGACCTACTCGTATCTGCCCGGGCGCCTCGACTGGACCGTGGGGATGTTCCACCTCCGCGACCAGATCCTCGATGACCGCACCTCCCTCGGGCAGCCCCTGGGGGAGGAGGGTGACGAAGCATTCTTCTCCGAGCGAAGGTGGGGGCTGCTCGCCAACGCCTCGTATCCCTTCCACACGTTCCGCCGGGTCGGGCTCGAGGTGACCGCCCTGGAGATGGAGCGCGAGGTGTCCGCTGCCGACGCCTCCGCATCGGTGCGCAACTTCCGCGGGCGGGTCGTCATCCCGCGCCTGCATCACTCGTTCGACAACACGCTCTGGGGCTGGACGGGTCCGGTGCAGGGCCGGCGCTCGCTGCTCTCCGTCGAGCACTCCGTGCCGGTCGGGGGCGAGCCCCTCTCGTTCGGCACGGTGATCGCGGACGCGCGCTGGTACGGCCGGTTCGGCGGCGAGTACGTCGCCGCGCTGCGCACCTTCGCGGCATCCTCGTTCGGCGCGGATCCGCAGGAGTTCCAGATCGGCGGCCCCAGCTCGATCCGCGGCTATCCCCGTCAGGTCTTCCACGGCCGTCACGCGGCGCTCGTGTCGGCCGAGTTCCGCTATCCGTTCCTCGAGTACGTGAAGCTCGGGTGGCCCTTCCGCTCGGCCTTCGGTGGCGTGCGCGGGGATCTCTTCGTGGACGCCGGCACTGCGGTCGGCGATCCGGCCTCGTTCCACGGCGCCCGCCGGGATCTGCACGTCGGCTTCGGCGTCGGGGCGAGGGCCCGGCTCGCGTACCTGCCCTTCCGCGTCGACGTCGGATGGCCCACCGACTTCGGCTCCGTGGGCGAACCGGTGTGGCACGTGACCATCGCGCCGGAGTTCTGAGGGCACCGAACACCGCACCGCCGCGACGCGTGCTAGACTCTTCGTCCTCTGCCAAGGAGAGACGGTGATCGCCACGGACGCGTCCGCCATCTTCACGGGACTGAATCCTCCCCAGCGGGAGGCGGTGGAGCACGACGGCGGGCCGCTGCTCGTCCTGGCCGGTGCCGGCTCCGGCAAGACGCGCGTGCTGACCCGCCGCGTCGCCTTCCTGGTGGCGGCGCGCGGCGTCTTCCCGGGCTCCATCCTCGCGGTGACGTTCACGAACAAGGCCGCCGGGGAAATGAAGGACCGGATCATCGGCCTGGTCGGTGAGGCGGGCAGGAACGCGTGGATCGGCACATTCCACTCGATCGGGGCGCGGCTCCTTCGCCGCGAGTCCGACCGCATCGGCATCTCCAGGGACTTCTCCATCTTCGACCGCGACGACTCCGTCTCGGCGTTGCGAAGGGTGCTCGCCGCGCTCGGCATCTCTCCCAAGGAGAACTCGCCGGAGTCCCTGCTCTCCCTCGTGTCCCGGGCGAAGAACGAGATGAAGTCCCCCGGAGATCTGGAGCGGGAGGCGCGCGGCCCCTACGACCGTCTCGTCGCGCAGGTCTACGCGAATTACGAGGTTTCCCTCCGCGAGCAGAACGCCCTCGACTTCGACGACCTTCTGGTGCGCCCGGTGCAGCTGCTGCGCGATCCCGACGTCCGCCTGCGCTGGTCGAGGCTCTTCCGTCAGGTGCTCGTCGACGAGTACCAGGACACGAACCGCTGCCAGTACGAGTTCCTGCGCTCCGTGACCGAGGAGCATCGCCAGCTCTTCGTCGTCGGCGACGACGATCAGTCCATCTACCGCTGGCGCGGCGCGGACCTGTCCAACATCCTCGATTTCGAGCGCGATCACCCGGACGCGCGCATCGTGCGGCTGGAGCAGAACTACCGCTCGACCTCCCGGATCCTGGGTGCGGCGAACAGCGTCATCCGCAAGAACGTCGGCCGGAAAGGGAAGGAGCTGTGGACCGAGAACGGCGAGGGTGCGCCTGTGCTCGTGCTGGACGTGGCCGACGAGCAGGACGAGGCGATGGCCGTGCTCAAGACGGTCAAGGCCAGCATCGAGTCGGAGAGCCGCACGCCGTCGGACTTCGTGGTGCTGTACCGGACGAACTCGCAGAGCCGCGTGCTGGAGAACGCGTTCCAGCTCGGCGGCGTGCCTTACCAGGTCGTCGGCGGCGTCCGGTTCTACGAGCGCCGCGAGATCAAGGACGTGATCGCGTACCTGCGGGTGCTGGCCAATCCCGGCGACGACGTCGCCGCGCGGCGGATCGTGAACACTCCGGCGCGGGGCATCGGCAAGAAGAGCCTGGAGGACCTGGAGCAGGCGGCGCGCGCGGCCGGCGTGCCGATCCTGGAAGCCATGCGCCGCGCGGTGGACGGCCGCCTGCCCGAGGTGCGGCCGGCGGTGCGCGCGAAGCTCTCCGAGCTGGTCCGGGTTCTGGACGATTCCGCGGCCCAGCTCGCCACGCTTCCCGTGGCCGAGCTCACCGAGCGGCTGCTCGAGGACATCGGCTACGAGGAGCACCTCCGGCAGGAGTCGGACCGCGAGGCGGCGGCGCGCTGGGACAACGTCACCGAGCTGCTCGCGGCCATGCAGGAGTTCGCGGACTCGCGGGAGAACGGAGAAGCGTCGGTGGCGGCGTTCCTGCAGGAAGTCTCGCTCGCGTCGGAAATCGACGACTGGGAGGAGGCCGCGCCGCGCGTGACCTTGATGACGCTGCACAACGCGAAAGGTCTGGAGTTCCCCTGGGTGTTCATCACCGGGCTGGAGGACGGGCTCTTCCCTCACGCGAACTCGATCCTGGAGCCCGAGGGCATCGAAGAGGAGCGCCGCCTTTTCTACGTGGGCCTGACCCGTGCCCGCGAGCGTGTGGTTCTCCTGTGGGCTCAGGCCCGCCGGCGCTTCGGCGGCTTCAATCTGTGTGCACCCTCGCAGTTCCTGGAGGAAATCGACCCCGAGTTCGTGGAGCGCCGCTCCCTCGCCGTCCGTCCGGCGACCGCGTACCGCAAGAGCTTCCCGCCGCAGCCCCGCAGCGTGCGGCCTTCCGCGCCTCCTCCTCCGACGGACTTCCTCCCGCGCTACGAGGACGAGACCCAGGAGGTCGCGGCGCTCGAGCCCGGAATGCGCGTGCGCCATCCGAGCTGGGGCGAAGCGGTGATCGAGGCGGTCGAGGGCCGCGGCGAACGGATGAAGCTGACCCTTCGCTTCCGCGGCGGCGTGCTCAAGAAAGTGCTCGCGGTGTACGCGAAGCTCGAGCTGCTCGGGTGAAACGGGTGAGGCGCATGGCGGCGCTCGCCGCAAGCCTCGCGCTGGCGGTGCCGGCGACGGCCGCCCCCGGATGGGAGAAGCTCGAGGACGGACTGGAGCACGCGAAGTTCGATGGCGGGGCGATCACCGTGCTGCGCATCGATCCGTCCGAGTGGGAGCTCCGCGTCGCGTCGACCCGGGGCGATGACCCGGCGGCGAACGTCACCGTGCGGGCGTGGTGCGAGCGAGAGAAGTTCGCCGCCGCCGTGAACGCCGGAATGTTCGCCGAGGATCTGCTGACCCACATCGGATACCTGGGCTGCGGCGGGGCGCGCAGCGCGCGCGCGAACAAGTACCAGTCGGCGGCGGCGTTCGGCCCGCGCGGGCGGGGGCTCGCTGCGTTCCGCATCTTCGATCTGGACGTGACGCCGCTCGCCGGCGTGCGTGACGACTACGAGTGCGTGGTGCAGAACCTGCGGCTGATCAAGCGCCCGCGCGAGAACCGCTGGTCCCCGCAGGAGCGCCGCTGGAGCGAGACCGCGCTCGGCGAGGACTCCTCCGGCCGCATCCTCTTCATTCACTGCACCGAGCCGAGGTCGATGCACGACCTGAACGAGGCGTTGCTCGCCCTGCCGATCGACCTCGTGTGCGCGCAGCACCTGGAGGGCGGGCCGCAGGCGCAGCTCGTCTTCCGCGACGGAGCGGGAGGCACGGAGCTCGTGGGCGGCCGCGAGGTGCGCTTCGAGAAGACGGGGACGCCTTCCTCGGGGTGGCCGGTGCCGAGCGTGATCGGCATCGTGCGGCGCCGCTGAGCGAGCGCGCCGGCCCGCGTCACCAACCTTCGGGCAAAGGAACGACGACCGCTTCCTGAGGATCCACCGCCCGCGCCGCGACCCTCTCGTCGTACACGAGCACGAGGCTTCGCTCCGGCTCGAACCAGGCGAGCCCTTCCCAGTTCACCGTACGCAGCGGCTCGGGCAGAGCGTTCTCCAGGTCGAACGGCTCGCCGACGCGCGCGCCCTCTGCCGTGAAGCGCTGCAGCCACTTGTGACACCAGCGCAGCGGCCTCCCGTCGGGGCCGCTCGTCCGGCACTCTTCGATCGAGCCGGGAGCGGGCGGTACGGCCCAGCCCGAGCTGAGCAGCACGATGAACCCCCACGACTCCGGATCGTCGCTGCGCAGCCGGTGCCAGACGAGATCGGGCGCGCGGAAGCGCTGCGCGGTCGGTTCTTCGCCCGGGGGTCGCGGTACGTCGAGCTGGACGAGCCGTGCTTCCGCACCGACCTCGACGGATCGCGCGCCGGCGGGCAGATCGTGGACGACGATCAGCGGGAGCATGGCCACTCCCTTGGCGCGCTCACGGAGCGCCGCGGGCAAGATGGCGACCTCCGGGTAGCCGCCCTCCCAGAGCACCGCCACTCTCGACGCTGCGCCGGGCAGCGCGCGCACCGCGACCCCCTCGACGCCGCGGCCACCGAGCTCGGCGACATCCCGGCCGTAGCCGGCGACGAGCCCGCGCGCATCGAGGAGCGCGGCGAGCCGCTCGGAGAGGACGACGAGGCGCCCGTCCGCGAGGACGCCGATCGCCTCGAGGTCGGCGGCGAAGGCGCCTGGCCCGACGGAACGACGCTCCAACCGCTCCGGTGAGAGGCGGATGCGCCCCCCTTCGCCCGGAGCGAGCCTCACCCGGTAGTACGTGTCGGACTCGTGGTCGCCGACGACGAAGAGATCGTCGCCCAGGCGGACGACGCCGGAGGCCTCCTCGATGCCGAGGACCGGACCCTGCGCCGGAACGACGGCACAACCGGCCACGGGTACGGAGGCGAGAACCAGCAGCAGGCGAACGTCCACGCGGCCGATACTACCGCAGGGGACGCGGGCCGCCAGCCCGAACCCAAAGGCCGGGGCGAATGCGCTAGAATGGCTGCACGACTCACGAGAGACCGACGAACCCTCGAAGGAGAGGAACATGGCGACCGTCCTGGAGCGCAATCTGATCGGAACCGTTCGCGAGCGCCTCGGCCAGGACGCGGCGCTCCTGGATCACCGCTGCCGCACCATCCCGAAGGAGCGGCTCGCGCTGCCGGGTCCCGATTTCGTCGACCGGGTGATGACCGCGAGCGACCGTCCGGTGGCGGTGAACCGCGCGTACCAGCAGTTGCTCGACCACGGCCGGCTCGCCGGCACCGGCTACGTCTCCATCCTGCCCGTGGACCAGGGAATCGAGCACGCCGCGGGGGCATCGTTCGCCCCGAACCCCGACTATTTCGATCCCGAGAACATCGTGAAGCTGGCCATCGACGGCGGCTGCAACGGAGTCGCCTCGACGCTCGGCGTACTCGGGATCGTGGCGCGGAAGTACGCGCACCGCATTCCCTTCATCATGAAGTTCAACCACAACGAGCTCCTGTCGTACCCGAACCGCTACGACCAGACCATGTTCGGCAACGTCCGCCAGGCGTTCGACATGGGGGCCGTCGGCGTCGGCGCGACGATCTACTGGGGCTCCGAGGAATCCCAGCGGCAGCTGCAGGAGGTCTCGGACGCGTTCCACGTGGCGCACGAGCTGGGGATGATCACCGTGCTGTGGTGCTACCTGCGCAACTCCGGCTTCAAGAAGGACGGCGTCGACTACCACGCCGCCGCGGATCTGACCGGCCAGGCGAACCACCTCGGCGCGACGATCCAGGCCGACATCGTGAAGCAGAAGCTGCCCGAGAACAACGGCGGCTTCAAGGCGATCAACTTCGGCAAGACGCACGAGAAGGTCTACACCGAGCTGACCACCGACAACCCCATCGACCTGTGCCGCTACCAGGTGGCGAACTGCTACATGGGCCGCATCGGGTTGATCAATTCCGGCGGCGCGTCGGGCAAGAACGACCTGCAGGAAGGCACCATGACGGCCGTCGTGAACAAGCGCGCCGGCGGCATGGGACTCATCTCCGGACGCAAGGCGTTCCAGAAGCCGTTGAAGGACGGTATCGCGCTGCTGCACGCCATCCAGGACGTGTACCTGTGTCCTGACGTGACGGTGGCCTAGGCCGCGGGACTGCGGTCGATCCGGAAGTTGCGCAGGTCCGCGGTCAGGCGCGTGGGACAGCGCTCCCGCTGCACCCACGCGCGAAGGACGCTGCCCACGAGGGAAGCGGCGAAGAGCGGCCCGTAGGCGATCATCCGCCGTGTGCACGGCTCCTCGTGCGCTTCGCCCTCGAGATCCTGCTCGTACTCCGCCTGGCCCGGGCCGCGCGGTTCCACCGTCCACACCTCGACGACCTCGGCTCCCGCCCGCGCGTCGATCACGACGCGCACGTCGTCCCGCGCGCGCAGGTTGGACCAGATGCGACGGCGTTCCTGAAGGCTGTCGACCGCCAGGATGACGATGGGGCCGAGTTGCCGCTCCTCGGCGCCGGTGAATCGGGCGGAGACGGTCGTGATCTCCCGGTCGGTGATCCACGCGGCGAGGTCGGCGAGCGCGTCGACCTTGAGACGCTCCAATCTCACGTCCGTCTCCCGGAACCACTGCGTGGGCAGGTTGTGCAGCTCGCAGCGGTCGAAGTCCGTCAGCGTGATCCGGCTGAAGATCCCGAACCCCATGCGGCAGAGACAGAGCAGAATAGCGCCGCCGAGTGCGCCCGCTCCCGCGAGGTCCAGGTCCAGGTGGTCCAGACTTTTCGGGTGGAGAAGGTCACGCTGTCGCTCGAACGGGTCCACGGATCGTCCTCCTTCCGAGTTTGTCAGAAGCCCCTGAAGATCGTACCGAGGGCGGGTCGCTCGCCGTACGCCGCGACGCCGATGGAGTTCGTTTCGGTGAAGTTCAGCACCGCGTCGACGACCCCGAACAAGTCCCGGGAGTCCCCGAGACGCGGGAGCACGGTCGATCCTGATCCCGGGCAGGGGATGCGGTACTCGTCGCTCGGCGGATCGGGATTCCAGTAGCGCAGCGCGACGCCCTGCCGGGGATCCCGCAGCCGGACGCCGAACATCAGGGGAGCGCGCCGCCGTCCCTCCGCGACGGCCGCCGGCTGGATCAGGCCGATCACCTCGTCTTCCCCGAAGCGAAGGAGGCCGACCGCCCGGCTGCGGACGAGCTGCACGAGCCTCGCCACTTCGCGGCTCGCGTCGGGCAGCGGCGGCACCTCCGGCGTCCGGGCGAGAGCCTGCTCCAGCTCCTCGAGCCGCGACGCGAGCGCGCCGTGGACGGCGCCGGCTTCCTGCTCACGGATGCGCCGGAGGAAGACGAGCTCCCGCTCCATGCCGGCTCGCCAGCCGCCGCCGCGATTGGCCAGGGTACGGGCGCGCACCTCGACGTCCGGTCCAATCGAGACCTCGTCGCCCGCCGCCGCGAGGATGGCGGACAGCGGCCGCTCGAACAGCGCCTCTGCTACCGCGCCGAGCGGATCCGGGCCGTGGCCTTCCTCGAGCGAGGATCGCGACAGCTCGACCAGCAGATGGACCGTGGCCGTGTCCGGATCGGCGCACGCCACCGGCACCCGCGCGCCGTTCGTGTCCCGCGCGAGCGAAACGTGCATCGGCGAGGCGACCGACGGCGCGCTCCGGACCCGGCAGAGCAGCGTGGCGCCGGAACCTGCGCCGTCGAAGCGGATGCGCGCGCGTCGGCCGGAGTACCCCCCGGCCCCGGAGTCCAGCAGCGCGAGTGGGACTTTCGGGCGAATGGTTGCGTCGTCGGCTGCCAGCGGCCAGGTCCCGACCGGCGGACAGGTGATCCGATTCGCGGCCTCCAGGCGGTCCTTCCTCTCGATCAACAGCTCCTTCACCGAACGCATGGCCAGCCTCCAGGTGGTGGCGGGGAGAGCGAAGCTGCTCCCCCCGCCGGGGAGTGGCGGTCAGCCGCCTTGAATGCGCGGAACGACGGTGAGCTCGTCGCCCTCGCGGACCGGTTCCGTCGCCGTCGCCGGATTCCCGTTCCGCGCGAGACGATGCTCGCCGGGCTCCACTCCGTGGCCGCGCAGCACGTCGCCGATGGTCATGCTCGGTTCGGAGACTCGGGCTCGGCGCCTCTCGGCGCCGAACACGCTCAGCGTCACCTCGGCTTCTTTCGTCACCGTGTTCGCGATCATGCTCGTCCTCCTTCGTGCTCCTCAGACTGCCGCGCGCGAGCGATTCGCGCCGGCCACTCCCGTTTGCCAGAACCACGCGCACCGACGCAAGGCAGAGGGCCGTTCGCGACCCTCCTTGCCGGCACTACCGACACTCCCGACATCGTGCTCGTCGTCGCGGGGAAATCCGGAAAACCCGGTGCGCAACGCTCCGTAGCGGAGAATTCGCCCTGCACGCGGTGCTGGTTCGCGCGCCGTCGGCGTCCCGCGCCGTTTCCCTTCGCACAGAGCGCCGTTCCGACTTGGTAGAATCCGCAGGCTCGGCACAGGAGGGGGTGACGGTATGCGCGCCAGGAAACGAGTGGATGCGGTGCAGCGGTTCTTCCGGGTGCTCTTCGAGTCGGGTCGAGTCCAGATCCTCGGGCTGGCGTCGGCGGGCGAGCACATCCGCGACGGCATGGCCCTCGCCCGGATCGTGTGGTTGCTGGCGTCGAAGCAGCTGCCCCGCATCGTGGTCGAGCCGAGCCGCTCGCGCGCGCTGCTGGAGGAGAACGTCGTGTTCATCGGAGCGACGCTGCTGTTCGTGGAACCGGGACCCTCGGGTACTCCGCAGCCGGCCGAGGCGCAGATCCGGATCCTGCCGCGCTCGAAGATCGGCAAGAGACTCGACGACCTGCACCAGCGATGTTGCTACCGGCTGGTGAAGCGGGGAGGGCGCATCATCGTCAACTCGGTCACGGGAGAGGTGTACCGCCCGGTGGTGAACCGGGTGGACCGCGTGGTCGAGGACTACGCGGTCATCCGCCGCACGTTCCGGAACCACCACGGGAACACCATCACGTTCGAAGGCGTGCACCGGCTCGGAACGTATGCCGCGGTGAAGTTCGCCACCGACCCGATCTACCTGAAGCAGGTCTGGGACGCGGTGAGCGAGCTGGACGTGTTCGACGAGTCCGTGCCGCTGGAGATCCTCGTGAAGGCGACGTTCCACGACGACGGCGACGAGGGTGTGTACGCACACGACGACGTGATCGTGACCCCGATGCAGGTCGTCTACGACAGGCGCTGGATCTACGACCTCGGCGCGAGGGACCGATGGCGCGACCAGGGACCGTGGGACGTGCAGCTGGCCGTGGAGGGCCGAGGGCGGCCGCAGGTGCTGCGCCCAGGCACGGGCCCGCGGAACGCCGCGTCGCTGGAGCTCGAGGCGGATCTGTCCGAGCTCGGCCAGGCGGCGCGCGAGCGCGTGCGGCGCGTCTTCGCGGTGCCCGACGGCAAGGCGCGCGTCGGTGTGATGGCGACGGAGGCCGCGAGCGTCGTCGAGACGCTGGTGGCCGAGGCGGAGCGCTTCGGAGCGGGTCTGGTCGATGGGCAGGAGTACACGAGGCTCCCCGAGAGAGGCGCGGAGAGTCGCGACGTCCGCAAGAAGTTCGTGGTGCATCTGGCGCTGTGCCGCATGCTGGGGATCGGCGTGCCGTGTGATGCCGCAGCGATCCGCCGGTGCTATCCGGAGCTCTCCGGTAAGCTGTCCGACGCCGAACTGGAGGGCGCGTTCAAGCTGCAGGTTCGTGGAAGGATCGAGCGCGGATTCGGAGCAGTGTTCGCCAACCGGGGTGGAGCGGGCCCGTGCGCGGTGATCGAGCTCTCCCGCCGAAGCCAGATCTATCAGCTTCGTCTGGAAGCGGCCGCGCTCGTCCTTCGCCTGCGACTCTGAGACTTCACCACGTTCTGCAAGACCTGCCCGCATCCGACACGAATCACCGAACGCTCCCTGCCGCCTTGCTTCGACGTGCGCGTCCGCATGCTATGATCGATCCGCTTCGAGAACCGCGGTCGCGCCTCGGCCGACCGTTCATCCCTGGGAGTGCATCCATGACTACGGTTCGTCCCCTCGCGGCCGCCGCCCTGCTCGTCGCGGTCGCGGCCGTCCCCTCGTTCGCCACCGTCATCAACACGCCGGGCACGTACTCGGTGAGCGTGGCGGTGGACACGTCGCTTCTGCCCGTTCCCGTGCCGGGGCTCCCGACCCTCGGGCCGAGCGTGTACTCCGGCACGGTGATCATCGCGTCGCGCAGCTTCGGGCTTTCCGCGCAGTTCCGCGGGACCTCGGCCACCGGCGACGAGCTGGTCATCAAGTCCCGCTTCGCGCACGGCTGGTTCGGACTCACCGTTTCGCCGCTCGTCATCGGCGGGCAGGTCGTTCCCAACGCCGTGATCGGCGTGGACGGCGCGAGCATGATCTCCATGGAGATCCTCGGCGTCGGCCTGGTCGACGGCATCCGGTCCGACGTCAAGGCGAAGGTCGGCGCGGGCCCGGTCCTCAAGCAGTTCGTCGTCACGCCGCTCTAGATCCGCTCGCGGCTGCACCTCGGAGAGCCCCGGCCGCGCGGCCGGGGCTTTCGCGTTTCAGGCCGGCGCGGTTCAATGGGGTCATGGACGAGACCCCGCCGCGAAAGTCCCTCGATCCGGACGCCGCCGAGATGGTCCGCCTCGGCCGCATGGCCGCCGACGGTGTCGCCCACTACCTGGCGGCGCTGCGGGAGATGCGCGTCTCCGATCCCGGTCCCGCCGCAGAGCTCGGGCCGCTGGTCGACGAGCGGCTTCCCGAGGCCGGCCTCGGCATCGAGGACGGGATTCGCTTCTTCTTCGAGCGCGTCGTGCCGCGGATGACGCGCGTCAACCACCCGCGCTTCCACGCGTACATCCCGTGCCCGTCGAGCTTCGCCGGGACCGTCGGTCAGGTGCTCGCCGCGGGGACCAATCCCTTCGTGGGCAGCTGGCTCGGCGGCGCCACGGTCTCCGCGCTCGAGCTCACCGTGCTGCGATGGATCGCGGAGCTGGTCGGCTACCCGACGGACTCGGGCGGCATCCTGACGAGCGGCGGCTCCGGCGCGAACCTCGCGGCGCTGGCGGCCGCCCGTGAGCACCGCGGCCGGGAGACGCTGGAGCGGGGTCGCATCTACGTTTCCGAGGAAGGGCACGCCTCCATGGACAAGGCGGCGCGCATTCTCGGGTATCCGGACGCGGCGGTGCGCGTCGTTCCGGTGGAAGACGCGCTGCGCCTGCGCGTCGATCTGCTGGAGCGCTTCGTGGCCGAGGACGCCGCCGCCGGACTCCTGCCGTTCTTCGTCTGCGCGAACGCCGGCACGGTGAACACCGGCTCGGTCGATCCGCTGAACGACGTGGCCGACGCGTGCGAGCGGCGCGGTCTCTGGTTCCACGTGGATGGCGCTTACGGCGGGTTCGCGGCGATGGCCGCGGAGGGACGCCGCAAGCTCTCCGGGATGGAGCGCGCCGACTCGCTCACCCTGGATCCGCACAAGTGGCTCTTCGCTCCGATGGGGACGGGCTGCGCGCTCCTGCGGGACGCGCGCCGGCTTCATGCCGCGTTCGCCACGCAGGGCGCGTATCTGCGTGACCTGCCGCAGGACGAGGTGAACTTCCTGGACTTCGGGCCGGAGCTCTCGCGGCCGGCGCGGGCCATCGCGGTGTGGATGGTGGTGCGCGCGCACGGAAGGATCGAGCTGGCCCGGCAGATCGAGGCGGACTTGGCACTGGCGAAGCTCGCGGCGCGGCTCATCGAGGAGGATCCACGCTTCGAGCTGGTCACGCGGCCGGAGCTCTCCATCGTGGCGTTCCGCACGCGGGGGCGGCCCGGGGAGGACGAGGACGCGCGCGCGCGTCGCGACCTTCGCCTCATGGATGCCACCCTCCGCGACGGCACGCTGATGCTGTCGACGACGACGATCCGGGGGCGAACGGCGCTGCGGCTCGTGGTCATGAACCACCGCACCGCGGAGGCGGACGTGCGCCATTCCGTGGCGAAGATCCGGGAGCTGACGGAGTGAGGCGGCGCGCCCGCGCCTTCGCTCTGCCGGCGGCACTGACCGCCGGCGCCGTGGCCGCGGCCGGCTGCGGCGGCCCGTCGGTCAAGGACGTCCGCGCGACGATCCTCGACGAGCAGGGCGAACCTGTTCCGGGAGCGGTCTTCTACGCCGAAGCGTACGACGACGCCGTGCCCTTCGCCTTTCTCTCGGCGCGGTCGGGCACCGCCGGCGAGGTCCCCGACTCCGCGCGCGAGCCGCTGAAGCTCCCGTGGCGGGCCGGCGCGAAGGTCGCGCTCGCGGCGTTCGCCGAGGGGTACCGGCCGACCGTGCTGCGGGATCCGGCCGGATACATCGAGAGCGATGGAGCACTGCTCGTGCTCGTGCGCGGGGACGAGGCCGAGCCCGCTGCCGTGGCCGAGCTGGGGTTTCCCTTCGAGGGGCACGCTGGTCTGGCCGAAGCCGCGGCCGTCCCCGGGCACGCCGCCCTCCGCGAAGCCTTCGCCCGCGCGAGGGGAACCGACGACCGGACCGCCCCCCTCTTCATCCTCCCACCGGCAGGGCCGGCGGCTGGACCCCCCGAGGAAAAAACCCTGCAGGGAGTGGACGATTCCGCCGATTCCTAGGAGAGTGCCGCGACGCCTTTCCCGAGGAGTCGGAACGGAATGACGCGGATCCTGCTCATCCCCTTCGTGCTCGCGGCGTTCGCCGCGCCCGCCTCTTCCTCCGGCCCTCCCGCCGCCGACGTGACCGTCCGCATCAAACCGGGGAGCCCCGTGCCCGCCGAATCGGTCCGTCGCGCCGAGATCTTCCGCATCCTGCAGGGCGGCGCCACGATGTCCGACGCTGCGGTGTCGGCGCACCTCTGGCAGGTCGCGTGCAGTCTCGCCGAGCAGAACTGGACCCCGCCGCGGGTCACGGTGCGCACAGTCGACCGGTAGCTCGACCCGTGCGCGCCCCCTTCGCCTGCGCCGCCGCGCACAGGCGCC